>NZ_JAAGPF010000367.1 GCF_017104645.1 Burkholderia sp. Ac-20379 | reverse complement strand
GTCTCGTGGACGGCCACCGACACCGCCCTGCTGACCGAACTCGGCCAGGTCTGGGCGCATGCGTTCGAATCGTTCGCGCCGCGCGCCTCGTGGCGCGAACGCGCGCGCGCGCTGCTCAAGCCCGGCCGCCAGCAGCGCCGCGTGCTGATCGGCGTGGCCGTGGCGTGCGTGATTCCGGTGCGGCTCACGGTGCTCGCGCCGGCCGAGGTCACGCCGAAGGATCCGTTCGTGGTGCGCGCACCGCTCGACGGCGTGATCGACCACCTCTACGTGCGGCCGAACCAGCCGGTGCAGAAAGGCACGCCGCTGCTCGGCCTCGACGCTACCACGCTGCAGTCGCGCTACGCCGTGGCGCGCAAGGATTTCGACACCGCGCAGGAAGAATTCCGTCAGACGGCCCAGTTGGCCGTGACCGACGACAAGACCCGCCTCGACATGGCCGAGCGCCAGGGCAAGCTCGACCAGAGCCGCGTCGAGCTCGACTACACCGCGCGCCAGCTCGCGCGCGTGAGCGTCAGCGCGCAGCGCGCCGGCGTGGCGATCTTCAGCGATCCGAACGAGTGGACCGGCAAGGCCGTCGCCGTCGGCGAGAAGATCCTCGTGCTGGCCGATCCGGATCACGTGGAAGTGACCGCGTGGCTGCCGGTGGCCGACAACATCGACGTCAAGCCCGGCACGGTGCTGACGCTCTATCCGAAGAGCTCGCCGCTGTCGAGCTACGACGCGCGCATCGATTCGGTGGCCTGGCGCGCCGAGCCGACGCCCGACGGCGTGCTCGCCTACCGCGTGCGCGCCACGCTCGACGCCGGCGACGCGCATGCGCCGCTCGGCGCGATGGGCACCGCGCGGATTCGCGGGCCGTGGGTGCCGGCGATCTATTACGTGCTGCGCCGTCCGTTGACGCTGGCCCGCCAGTGGCTCGGCTGGTAAGTCGAGAGTTCGCACCATGTCCCGACTTCCGCCGCTGCGCCAGGAACTGACGCTCTCGCCCGGCGCCGCCACGCCCGACGGCGCGCCCACCTGGATGCTGCACGACCCCGCCGCCAACCGCTTCTTCCAGATCGGCTGGCCCGCGTTCGAACTGCTGTCGCGCTGGCCGCTCGACGATCCGCATGCGATCGTCGAGGCGGTCAACCGCGACACCACGCTCACCGTCACGCTCGACGATCTCGAGGCGCTGCTGCGCATGCTGCGCCAGCAGAACCTGCTGGTCAGCGCGAGCTCGGCCGACACCGCGCGTCTCGAACAGCACGAAGCCGCGCATCACGTGTCGCGCGCGATGTGGCTGCTCAAGCATTACCTGATGATCCGGATCCCGCTGTGGCATCCGATGCCGTTCCTGCGCGCCACCGCGCGCCACGTGGCGTTCGCGTTCAAGCCCGCGTTCTGGTACGGCGTGGCCGCCGTCGCGCTGCTCGGGCTGTTCCTCGTGTCGCGGCGCTGGGACGAATTCCTGCACACGTTCCACAACTACGCGGACTGGCGCGGGCTGGTGGGCGTGGGCATCGCGCTCGGCTTCGCCAAGGTGCTGCACGAGTTCGGGCACGCCTACACCGCCGAGCGCAACGGCTGCCGCGTGCCCACCATGGGCGTGGCGCTGCTCGTGATGGTGCCGGTGCTCTACACCGACACCACCGAGGCCTGGAAGGTGCAGGACCGCCGCGAACGGCTGCGGATCGGCGCGGCCGGCATGCTCAGCGAGCTGGCGCTGGCCGCGTTCGCCACGCTGGCCTGGAGCCTGCTGCCCGACGGGCCGCTGCGCGCCGGCGCGTTCCTGCTCGCCACCACCACCTGGGTGGCCACGCTCGGCATCAACGCCAGCCCGTTCATGCGCTTCGACGGCTATTTCCTGCTGTCCGACTGGCTCGACATGCCGAACCTGCACGACCGCGCGTTCGCGATCGGCCGCTGGTGGATGCGCGAATGGCTGTTCGGTTTCGGCGATCCGCAGCCCGAGCCGTGCAGCGCGCAGCGGCGGCGCTTCCTGATCGCGTTCTCGTTCGCCACCTGGCTGTACCGGCTCGTGGTGTTCATGTCGATCGCGCTGGTGATCTACCACGCGTTCTTCAAGGTGCTGGGGATGCTGCTGTTCTGCATCGAGTTCGGCTGGTTCATCGTACGGCCCGTATGGCGCGAGGCGCAGCACAGCTGGCAGCGCCGCGACGAACTGCGCTGGTGCCGCGAAACGCGCCGCAGCGCCGCGATCGGCGCCGCGCTCGTGGCGTTCTTCGTGCTGCCCTGGCATGCCGGCGTGAGCGCGCCCGCCGTGCTCGCGCCCGAGCGCGCGCAGGGGCTGTACACCGTCGAGCCCGGCTACCTGGCCGACACGCCGCCGCCCGCGCGCGACGGGCAGCACGTGAAGGCCGGCGAGACGCTGGCCGTGCTCGTCTCGCCCGATCTCGACGCTAAGCTCGCCGCCGCCGCGGCCGAGGAAGCGCGGCTGCACTGGGAAGTCGACCAGCAATCGTTCGACGACCGCCTGCAGCAGCAAGGCACCGCGCTCGTGAAGCACTGGGACGCGGCGCGGCAGACGGTGGACGGCCTGCGCGCCGAAATCGCGCAACTGACGATTCGCGCGCCGTTCGACGGCACCGTGCAGGCCAACGACGACGCGCAGGCGGCCGGCACCTGGCTGCCGCGCGGCGAGCGGCTGTACGACATCGTGGCGCCCGGCGCCGTGAAGGGCGACGCCTACGTCGACGAACACGACGTGGCGCGGCTGCGCGCCGGGCAAACGGCAACGTTCGTGGCCAACCTGCCCGAACTGGCCGCGCGCCGCTGCAAGATCGAGGCGATCGACAAGGTCAACGTGGCCACGCTCGACGAACCCACCGTGGCCAGCACCTACGGCGGCCCGATTCCGGCCGAGCAGGATCCGAGGACGCATCAGCTCGTGCCGTTGCAGGCCACCTGGCAGGTGCGGTTCGGCGCGTGCGACGGCAAGCCGGGGCTCGGGCGCGAGCTGCCGGGCACGGCGCAACTGGGGGCCGGGCGCGAGAGTTATCTGGGCAGCGGGGTGCGGTTCGTGGCGGCGGCGCTACAGCGGGAAGTGGGGTTTTGAAGGTCGCGCGGCGCGCTTTGATTTTCGATGCGATTTGCGTAATATGCGCGCTGCGATAACCACTCACCGTTACGCAAAAAAATACACTACAAAAAGCGAGAGGCCCAATGCCATCTTTACGTGTTCTGTTCGGCGCAATGATGCCGATTGCGCTGACGGCTTGCGCATCCATCAACGCCGCCAATTACACGCCGTCGATCGATAATATTCAAACGCTGCATGCCGCGGGGCCGCTTGAAACGCGGATTCGCACGTTCGATTCGAAACCCGGCAACGAGAATCCCTATCCGGTTCCGCTGCGCGCGGCGAGCATGCGCTCGCCGGTCGGCAATTCGTTCGGCGCGTATCTGTCGAACGCCATGGAACAGGAACTCCTGGTGTCCGGCGCGATTTCGCCTTCCGCGCAAGTCGAAGTCAGCGGCACGCTGCTGAAGAACGACGTCGATTCGTCGGGATTCTCGCGCGGCGAAGCGACGATTTCCGCGCGCTTTATCGTGCGCCGCGGCGATCAGGTCGTCTACGACAGCGTGAAAACCGCCAGCGGCCAATGGAAATCGTCCTTCATGGGCGCCGTTGCAATCGGCAATGCCATCGAGGCTTATCCGCATATCGTCGGGCGTCTGCTGGCGCAGCTTTATGCCGATCCGGTTTTCGTCAAATCCATTCAATAAAACAACAAGGGCTTCACCATGAAACGGCTGTTTATTGCCGCGATGACGATCGCGGCGCTGTCGGGCTGCGCTCACACCATCACCATTTCGACGGATACCAAAGCGCTGGCCGTCACCCCGGCGGTCGAGCAGATCGATAAATCGGTCGGCCTGATCGTGACCGACGAAATGCGTCAGCGCGACGTCACGACGCCTGGCGGCGGCGGCGACAAAGTCACCTACAAGCCGTACCGCGATCTCGAGTTTCCGATCTACCTCGCGCTGACGCGCACTTTCAAGAACGTCGAGCGGCTCAGCACCGAGCCGGATGCGGCCAGCGCACGCGCCAAGGGCCTGAGCTATCTGATCAAGCCGCGAATCGTCACCACCTCGTCGTCGCAGAGTGCGCTCACGTGGCCGCCCACCGATTTCTCCGTGACGCTGGTGTGCACCATCAGCGACCTCGACGGCAAGACGATCGGCAAGGCCGAGGTCAGCGGACACGGCCACGCGGAATACAGCGAATTCAAGCATCAGCTCGGCCTCGCCGCCGATCGCGCGTCGCTCGACGCCGCGGCCAAGCTGCCCGCGGCGATCCGGCAGGCCATCGAAGGCCAGCAAGCGCCGCAATAACGCGCCAACCTGCGATGCGCGCCAAGCCGCTGGGCGTGGACGCATCGCAGGATCCCGCCTCGGCCCTCGCGGCGTTCGATCGCCGCCTCACGCCCCCCGCGTCCCCACCCTCGCCGCCAACGCCTCCAGCTTCGCCAGAAACGCCGCCAGCACCGGCGACGCATTCCCCGCGCTGAACCCCACCACCAGTTCGACCGTCGGCGCCACGCCCGCCAGCGGCCGGCTCGCCACCGACCACGGCATCAGGTTCTGCACGTAGGCCGGAATCAGCGTCAGCGCCCGCAGCGACGCGATCAGCGACATCACCATCGCCGGGTTGTCGACGCTCTGCGCCACCTCGACCGTCACGCCCTGTTCCGCCAGATACGCGTCGATCAGTTGCCGCAGGAACTGCGCCTTTTCCGCCATCGCGATGAACGGCGCGTGCCGCAGCGCCTGCGGATCGACGGCCTGCTGCGCCGTCAGCGGATGGTCGCTCGGCATCAGCACGATCAGCGGCTCCTCGCCGACCTTCCGGTAGGCGAGGTCGTAGCCCGATTCGGCGCGCATGAACGCGGCGTCGAGTTCGCCGCGCGACAACGCGGCGGCCAGCTCCGTGGAGTAGTCGCTCGTCACCGTCACTTCGATGTTCGGAAACTGCTCGCGCAGCAGATGCATCACGTCGGTCAGCCAGTTCATTTCCTGGCCGGTCAGAAAGCCCAGCGCGAAGCGCGGCTTGGGCGGCAGCGCCGCGCGGCGCGCCGCGGTCACGGCGGCGTCGACCTGCGCGAGCGCGAGCCGCGCGTGATCGATGAACGCCCGGCCGGCCTCGGTCAATTCGACGCCGCGCGCGCTGCGGCTCAGCAGCGCGACGCCCACCTGATCCTCGAGATCGCGAATCTGCCGGCTCAGCGACGGCTGCGACGTGTGCAGCCGCTTTTCGGCCGCCTCGGTCAGGCTGCCTGTCTCCGCGACCGCGATGAAATACCGCAAATGCCGTAGCTCCATACCTTCACCCCATGCCTGGCAAGCATGCCATCCAGCTTATTAAGTCTTTTTCAAGGCCGCAAGCAGCCCCTAAATTGGCTCCTGTCGTCGCATACATCCTCGGCTCGACGCAGGCACCCCATGCGTTCGAGCGATACCTTACCGGAGTTTTCCATGAGCAGCCCCATCGTTCTGATCACCGGCGCGCTGACCGGCATCGGCCGCGCCACCGCCTTCGAATTCGCCCGCGCCGGTGCGCGTCTCGTCGTGTCCGGCCGGCGCGCGGCCGAAGGCGCGGCGCTCGAAGCCGAACTGCGCGAGCTGGGCGCGCAAGCCACGTTCATCCAGGCCGACGTCCGCCACGAAGACGAAGTCCGCTATCTGGTCGACCAGACGGTGGCCCGCTTCGGCCGGCTCGACGTGGCCGTCAACAACGCGGGCACCGAAGGCACGCCCGGCCCCATCACCGAAATCAGCGCCGACAGCTACGAGGCCACGTTCGACACCAACGTGCTCGGCGTGCTGCTGAGCCTCAAGCACGAACTGCGCGTGATGATCGAACAGCGCGCGGGCAGCGTGATCAACATCTCCTCCACCTACGGGCACGAAGGCGCGGCCTACGCCACGCTGTACGCGGGCAGCAAGCATGCGGTGGAAGGCATCACGAAATCGGCCGCGCTCGAAGTGGCGGCCGCCGGCGTGCGCGTCAACGCGGTCGCGCCCGGCCCGACCGACACCGGCATGCTCGACCGCTTCACCGGCACGGCCGAACGCAAGGCAGCGCTGGCCGGGATGGTGCCGCTCGCGCGCATCGGCACGCCGAAGGACATCGCCGCCGCGGTGCTGTTCGTGGCCTCGGAAGGCGCCAGCTTCATGACCGGCCAGATCGTCACGGTCGACGGCGGCAAGACCGCCGGCTGATCCCCGCCACGCCCTCACTTCCGAACGGAAACCGATTCGTATGGACAACGCACTTTTCAGCCCGCTGACGCTGGGCAGGATTCAACTGGGACACCGCGTCGTGATGGCCCCGCTCACGCGCATGCGCGCCGATCACGACACCGGCGTGCCGACCGCGCTGATGCTCGACTACTACACGCAGCGCGCCTCGGAAGGCGGCCTGATCGTCGGCGAGGCCACCGAGGTGTCGCCCGCCGGGCGCGGCTATCTCGGCGCGCCGGGGCTGTACACCGACGCGCAGGCGCAGGGCTGGCGGCCGATCGTCGACGCCGTGCACGCACGCGGCGGGCGGATCGTCGCGCAGCTGTGGCACGTCGGGCGCACCGCGCACGCCAGCCTGA
>NZ_JAAGPF010000366.1 GCF_017104645.1 Burkholderia sp. Ac-20379 | reverse complement strand
CTGACCGTCACGCGCCCCGCTGCCGCGCCCGCATGGTCGATGCCGAGCGCGCGCACCGCGTCGCGGATCCGCTCGGCCACGGCGCGCGCGCCCGCACGATCCGTCTCGGGCAGCACCAGCATGAATTCCTCGCCGCCGTAGCGCGCCACCACATCGTGCGAGCGCAGCGTCTGCACGGCGATCGCGTCGGCCACGGTGGCCAGCGCCTCGTCGCCGAGCGAATGGCCGTATTCGTCGTTGTAGCGCTTGAAATGGTCGATATCGACGAACAGGATCGCCAGCGGCCGGCGCGAACGCACCGCGCGCCGCCACTCGCGCGCCAGCGAGGCGTCGAGCGTGCGCCGGTTCGGCAGGCCGGTCAGGCTGTCGGTGCCGGCCATCCGCGCGAGCGCCGCCTCGGCCTCCGACTTGCGCCACAGCGAGTGCGCGAGGAACGCGCTCAGCAGCACGAACGCGATGCCGAAGCCGCCCGTCAGGATCCCGAAGCGCCAGGCGCGGCGCCGCCATTCCGCGTAGATGTCCTGCTCGGCCACCGCCACCGACACGATCAGCGGCAGTTGCGGCAGGTGCCGGAACAGGTAGCTGCGGCGCACGCCGTCGATCGACGCCGTCTCGACGAACGCGCCGCTGCCGCTCGTCATCATGCGCTGGTAAGGGCCGCCGCTGCGCAGGTCGCGGCCCACCAGGCCGCCGTCGTCCGGCGCGCGCATGATCAGCCGGCCATCGGTGTGGATCAGCGCGATCGAGCTGTGCGGGCCGAGCGCGAGCCCCGCGAACAGCCGCCGGAAATACTCGAAACGCACGCTGAGCACCACCACGCCCGCGAACCGGCCGTCCGGGCCGCTCAAGCGGCGCGACAGCGCGATGCCCGCGTCGTTGGCGTGCAGCAACGAGGCGGCGGGGCCGCCGACGAAGAGCCCGGCCTCGGGATCGTCGCGCGGCGCGGTGAAGAAATCGCGGCCGTCGAAGCGCGCGCCGGCCACGGGCGGGCCGTTGGACGCCAGCGTCATGCGTCCCGACGCGTCGAGCACGTAGATGCCGCCGATGTCGCTGGACGCCGACGCGCGATCGAACAGCAGCCGGCCGCGCAGCGCGCCGGGCACGCCGGCCAGCGACGGATCGCGCAAGCCCGCCGCCACGCCCTGCAGCACCAGGTCGTCGATGTGCAGGCTGCGCGCCACGTCGCGCTCGATCATCAGCAAGGTGTTGCGGGCGCTGTCCTGGGCGCGTTCGAACGCGTCCACGCGGCTGTCGCGCAGGATCGCCGCGCAGATCGTCATCATCACCAGCGCAATGGCGACGCCGCCGGCGATCACCAGGTAGCTCAACGGCATCCGCGGCGGGGAATCGCTCGGTCCGCGCCGCCGGGCGGGGCTGTGTTCCATCGTTCGGGGGGCGGAGCGCGCGTCGGGCGGCATCCGCGAAGTCGGCCGGGGCGCCATTATCACCGATGCGGCGTCGTGCCACGCCGGCGGCGCACGGGCGGCGCGGCCCGCCGGGCGTCCGCGCCCGCGAACCGGTCGCGCGCGACGTTGCGCACCGCGTCGATCAGCGCCTGCGCGGCCGGCGACGGCCGCGCGTCGGTGCGCAGGATCAGGCCGACCAGCTCGTCCGCGCCGTCGGCCGGCAGCGGCAGCCGCACCAGCGTGCCGGCCGCCAGATCGTATTCGGCCGCGTAGCGCGGCACGAACCACACCGCGTCGTTTTCGAGCGCCAGCGCGCGGCCCACCGATACCGACAGCACCTCCACGAACGTATCGAGCGCCGGCGCGTTGCAGGCGGCCAGCATCTGCTCGGCCGACTGGCGGATCAACGTGCCGTACGGCGGCACCACCACCGGGAAGCGGCCCAGCTCGCCGGCCGGCGCCGGATGGCGCGCGAGCGGATGGCCGGCGCGCACCAGCGCCACCAGCGGCTCGTTGTACAACTGTTCGAACGACAGGCCGACCATCCGCTCCGGTTCCGACAGCCGCCCGACCGCGCATTCGATCTCGTCCGATTTCAGGCGTTCGAGCAGCCGTGCGTTGGGATCGGTGGCGATCCGCACGATCATGCGCGGCATGCGCGCCGTCAGCGCCTTCATGACGGCCGGCGCGAGCGAGGCCGCCACGGTCGGCAGCATGCCGATCTCCAGCGTGGCCGCCGCGCCGCCGCTTTCGCCGGCCAGCAGGCCCACGCCCTGACGCAGCGCCATCACGCTGGCGCTCGCATGGGGCAGGAACAGTTGCCCCTCGCGGGTAGGCTGCGCGCCCTGCCGGCCGCGCTCGAACAGCTTCACGCCGAGGATCGATTCCAGCTCGGCGATCGTCTTGGAGACGGCCGGCTGCGTGATCGACAGGCTTTCGGCGGCCTTTTGCACGCCGCCGAGCTGCGCGACCGCCAGGAAACACTGCAGATGCCGGAACTTGACGCGGCCGTCGGCGATACGGTTGGCCATAACGGTTGGTTATACGAGATAGGAAGAAACGTCATTTTGCATAACTTTCCGGATTAGCTAAAGTTCCGCCTTATTCCCCCTTCAATACGACAGGAGACACCGCGATGGACGACTCCATCCTCAGCCCGCGCGACTGGCCGTCGCATCCCGCCTACGTTCACCCCGAGTACCGTTCGTCCGTCAAGCGCGGGCCGACGCAGCCGCTGATTCCGCTGAAGGAAAAGCTGCGCAATCAGTACGTGCCGGTGTACGGCACCGACGATCTCGGCGCGCTCGATCACGACCTGACGCGCAACGCCGTGAAGAACGGCGAGCCGCTCGGCGAGCGTATCGTCGTGACGGGCCGCGTGCTCGACGAAGGCGGCAAGCCGGTGCGCAACACGCTGGTGGAAGTGTGGCAGGCGAACGCGGCCGGCCGCTATGTTCACAAGGCCGACCAGCACGACGCGCCGCTCGACCCGAACTTCCTCGGCGCGGGCCGCTGCCTGACCGACGATCAGGGCCGCTACCGCTTCCTGACGATCAAGCCCGGCGCCTACCCCTGGGGCAATCACACGAACGCCTGGCGCCCGAACCACATCCACTTCTCGCTGTTCGGCGATTATTTCGGCTCGCGCCTCGTCACGCAGATGTATTTCCCCGGCGACCCGCTGCTGCAATACGACCCGATCTTCCAGGGCACCCCCGAAGCCGCGCGCGAACGCCTGATTTCGGCGTTCTCGCTCGACGTCACCCAGGAAGGCTATGCGCTCGGCTACGAATTCGACATCGTGCTGCGCGGCCGCGACGCTACTCCGATGGGACGCTGATCATGACGACGCTGAAACAATCCCCTTCGCAGACGGTCGGCCCGTACTTCGCCTACGGCCTGTGCCCGCAGCAGTACAACTTCGACATGAAGAGCCTGTTCTCGCCCGATATCGCCGAGCCGCATGCGGCCGGCGAACACATCGTGCTGATCGGCCAGGTGTTCGACGGCGACGGCAAGACGATCCTTGACGCCATGCTCGAGTTCACGCAGGTGGACGCCGCCGGCAAGTTCCCGGCGTCGCGCGCCGAGATCGCGGCCAGCGGCTTCTCGGGCTTTTCGCGGATCGGCACGGGCACCGACGCCCAGCACCGCTTCGTGGTGCGCACCGTCAAGCCGGGCACGAGCGATGCCGGCGCGCCGCATATCGACGTGGCCGTGCTGATGCGCGGCGTGCTCACGCATGCGTTCACGCGGATCTACTTCGACGACGAGACGGCGGCCAACGCGGCCGACCCGGTGCTCGAAAGCGTGCCGGCCGCGCGCCGCGACACGCTGCTCGCGCGCCGCGAGGTGCAGGCGAACGGCGTGGTCGTCTATCGCTTCGACATCCGCATGCAGGGCGAGCAGGAAACGGTGTTCTTCGATCTGTAACCCGGTAGGCCGGATCGGATCGCGAAAAAGCCGGGGGGCTTGACGGCCCCCCGGCTTTTTTATTGTTGCGCGGCCCGCTCAGCCCGCGTAAACAGCATCGCGCAGTTCGATCGTCAACGGCCCCGACATCCCCTCGTAGGCGGTATTCGTGAGCAGCAGCACCGTCAACCCGGCCGCGCGATCGATGAACCACGAATGGCCGTACACGCCGCCCCATTGCAGCGTGCCCGCGCCCTGCGGCGAGCCCGCCGCGGCCGGATCGAGCAGCACCGCGCTCAGATAGCCGAAGCCCCAGCCCGGCCCGCGCGACTCGGACGCCGCGCCGGCCTGATCGGTACGCGCCGCCTCGGCCAGGGCCTCGGGCAGGAAGCCGTCGCCGGCGCGGATCGCCTCGAGCACGCGCAGCACGTCGTCGGCCGAGCCGTACATGCCCGCGCCGCCCGACGGATACGCGCCGGGCGTGAACACCCGCGACGGCGCGAAGCGCACCACCGCGCCGTGGCCTTCGGGCAGCGGCACGTCGAGGTTGTCGGTCATCCGCACCGGTTCGGGCGCGCCGTCGCGATACGGTGTCGCGAAGCGCTCGGGCGCGTTCGACACGAAGCCGCTGTCGCGCAGGCCGAGCGGTTCGCCCACCAGCGCCGCGACGGCCTGCTCGAGCGGCAGCCCGGTCGCCTTTTCGATGACCGCGCCGAGCACGTCGATCGCCAGCGAATACTGCCAGGCGCTGCCGGGCGCGAACGCGAGCGGCGCCCGCGCGAGCCGGCGCAGGTTTTCGGCGAGATCGAAATCGCGCAGATCGATGCCGTCGGAAATGCCGAGCCGGTCGTACGCCGAGCCCGGGCCTTCGAGCAGCCAGTAGCCGAGGCCGGACGTGTGCGTCAGCAGATGATGGAGCGCGATGACCGGCTCGCTGCCGTCGGCCAGCTTCGGCCGGAACTCGGGCAGCCAGCGCGTGACGGGCGCATCGAGCGCCAGCGTGCCGCGCGCGACCAGCCGCAGCACCGCGAGCGCGACGATCGGCTTGCTGACCGAGGCGAGCCGGAACAAGGTGCTCTCGCGCATCGGGTGCGACGCTTCGCGGTCGGCCAGGCCATGCGCATGGCGGTACAGCACCGCGCCATGCCGAGCGACGATGGCCACCGCGCCCACCAGGCGGCGCTCGCGCAGCGCGCGTTCGAACACGGCGTCGAGCCGGCCGGCAAGCGCGGTGGCGTCGAGAGAAGCGGCGGCGGGCGTGGCGGGAGCGATCGTCATGGCAAGATCCGGTGGCGAAAACCCCGATTCTAGACAGGCGCGCGCCGGCTTGCAGCCGGCTATCGTCGCCAGCGGCCCGCCGTCCGGGCACGCCGCGCGCTTGCGCTCGCCCCCGCCCGGCCGATAGAGTCTCGATTCCGGCGCTTCGGCGCCCCCGCTTCCGCCCTCGCCGCCACGTTTCGCCGTCATGCCCGCCACCGCCACCTTTCCCGCCTCGTCCGTCACCGATCTGCTCGCGCTGGGCGTGCTCGCCCTGCTCTGGCTGTTCGGTCTGAGCTGGGCCAGCTGGCAGGCCTGGCGCGCCACGCGCGCGCGGCTGTACTGGGTGGCCTGCCTCGCGCTGATCGTCGCCGGCTCGGTGGCGCTCGGCATCGCCCACCCGGATTCGCCGGACAGCGGCGAGATGCCCACCGGCTTCGCGCTCGGCGTGCTCGTCACGTTCGCCGGCCTGGCCGCGACCACGGCCGGCTGCGCCTGGCAGGCGATCCGCCGGCTGCGCGATCCGCGCGCCTGAACGGCCGCCTCACGCACCGCGCGCCCGGCCGATTCCGTCGACGTCACGCACAGCCGCTATCATGTCGGCACTTTCAGCGCTCGCCGGCATGGCGAGCCTTCGGTTGGAGAACACATGGCCTTGCCTCAGGACAGCGTCAACATGGCGCTCTTTTGCGACTTCGAAAACATCGCGCTCGGCGTGCGCGATACGAAGTTCGAAAAATTCGACATCAAGCCGGTGCTCGAAAAGCTGCTGCTCAAGGGCAGCATCGTCGTCAAGAAGGCCTATTGCGACTGGGATCGCTACAAGACCTTCAAGGGCGCGATGCACGAAGCCAGCTTCGAGCTGATCGAGATTCCGCACGTGCGGCAATCGGGCAAGAACTCGGCCGACATCCGGCTGGTGGTCGACGCGCTCGACCTCTGCTACACGAAATCGCACGTCGACACGTTCGTGATCATCAGCGGCGATTCCGATTTCTCGCCGCTCGTCTCGAAGCTGCGCGAGAACGCCAAGCGCGTGATCGGCGTGGGCGTGAAGAATTCGACCTCGGACCTGCTGGTCGCGAATTGCGACGAATTCATCTTCTACGACGACCTCGCCCGCGAGCTGCAACGCGCGCAGGCCAAGCGCGATTCGCGCGCCACGGCCGACAGCGGCAAGCGCGCGGCCGACGACAAGCAACGCAAGCCGGACGCCGACGCGCGCAAGCTCGAGGCGATCACGATCGCCGTCGAGACGTTCGACGCGCTGGCTTCGGAGCGCAGCGACAGCGGCAAGATCTGGGCGTCGGTGCTCAAGAGCGCGATCAAGCGCCGCAAGCCGGGCTTCAACGAGACGTACTACGGCTTCCGCGCGTTCGGCAACCTGCTGGAGGAAGCGCAGGCGCACGGGCTGCTCGAGGTGGGCCGCGACGAGAAATCGGGCACTTACGTGTCACGCCCGTCGCAGGTGGCGGCCGCCGACCCGGTGTTCGACGTCGAGGCGCCGAAAGCGGGCGAGGACGCCTCGGCCGACGCACCGGCCGCCGATGCGCAGAAGCACGGCGCGGGCCGCCGCAAGGAGCAGCGCGGCAACAAGCATGCAAAGGATCACGCCCAGCCGCGCGAGCAGCGCGACGAGCGTCGCGCCGAAGGCGAACCGGCCGCGCAGGCGGCCCAGGCTGCCGCCGCACCGGCCGACACGCGCC
>NZ_JAAGPF010000365.1 GCF_017104645.1 Burkholderia sp. Ac-20379 | reverse complement strand
ATGCCATCGATGCCAGACATCCAGACAGACTCTCCGACGGACGACTTCCCATGCAAATGCGCAAAATTCCCGTAACCGTGGTGACGGGCTTCCTTGGCAGCGGCAAGACCACGCTGCTGCGTCACATCCTCGAAAACGCCTCGGGCCGCCGCATCGCGGTGATCGTCAACGAATTCGGCGAACTCGGCATCGACGGCGAGATCCTGAAGGGCTGCAACATCGGCTGCGAAGAGGGCGCGGAAGCGGCCGGCCAACTGTACGAACTGGCCAACGGCTGCCTGTGCTGCACGGTGCAGGAGGAGTTCTATCCGGTCATGGAGGCGCTGGTCGAGCGCCGCGAGCAGATCGATCACGTGCTGATCGAAACCTCGGGCCTCGCGCTGCCGAAGCCGCTCGTGCAGGCATTCAACTGGCCGTCGATCAAGAACAGCTTCACCTGCGACGCGGTGATCACGGTGGTGGACGGCCCGGCCACGGCCGCCGGCCAGTTCGCGGAGGATGTCGACGCCGTGGACGCCCAGCGCCGCGCCGATCCGAACCTCGACCACGAATCGCCGCTGCACGAGCTGTTCGCCGATCAGCTCTCGTCGGCCGATCTGGTGATCGTCAACAAGACCGACCTGCTCGACGCGAGCCAGTTCGAGGCCGTCGAGGCGACGATCCGCGAGGAGATCCCGGCGCACGTCAAGATCGTGCGCGCGCAGCGCGGCGAGCTCGATCTGGCCACGCTGATCGGCCTGAACGCGGCGTCCGAGGACACCATCCACCTGCGCCACGACCATCACGGCTCGGCGGACGACGCCGATCACCATCACGACGAGTTCGATTCGGTGGTGGTGGAGGCGCGCGTGAGCTCGCGCGAGGCGACCATCGCCGCGCTGCGCGCGCTGGTGGACCAGCACACGATCTATCGCGTCAAGGGTTTCGCGGCGCTGCCCGACACGCCGATGCGGCTCGTGATCCAGGGCGTGGGCGGCCGGTTCGACAGCTATTTCGACCGCAAGCTGCAGGACGGCGAGGGCGGCGCGAGCCGTTTCGTGCTGATCGGCGAGGATCTCGACGCGGCCGAACTGCAGCGCGCGTTCGTGGCCGCGCTCGGCACGGCCGTGCAGGCCGCCTGACGCGGGGCGAGCCGAACGATGCATTTGCTGCGCACCACGCCCGGCGGTTTCGTCGACGACACGCAGGGCGTGATCCGGATCGATCAGCAGCCGGCCGAGATCGTGATCCTGAGCTCGGCCGACACCACGCTGTCGCTGCTCGCCAGCGCGGTGCCGCAGCTCGGCGAGGGCTTTCCGAGCGTGCGGCTCGCCAACGTGACGTTCCTGCGCCAGCCGGCGTCGGTCGATTTCTACCTGGACGACGTGCTCCAGCACGCGCGCGTGGTGGTGATCGACCATCTCGGCGGCGAGGCCTACTGGCCGTACGGGATCGAGCAGGCGGTAGCGCTGGCCGAACGGCGCGGCCAGCAACTGGCGATGTTCTCGGGCGACTTGCAGGAAGATCCGAACCTGATCGCCAAGAGCACCGTCGATCCGGCGCTGTGCCGCCAGTGGTGGCGCTATCTGCGCGAGGGCGGCGCGTTCAACGCGCAGGCGCTGTTGCGCAGCATCGCGTTTCACGCGCTCGGCCACGGCGAGGAGCCGGCGCCGCCGCGCCCGCTGCCGGCCGCCGCGCTCTATCACCCGGCCAGCGAACCGGCCACCGTCGACGACTGGCGCGCGCGCTGGACGCCCGGCGCGCCGGTGGTGGCGATCCTGTTCTACAAGGCGCACTGGCAGGCCGCCAATACGGCCGTGTTCGACGCGCTGATCGAGGCGCTCGAACGCGACGGGCTCAACCCGTTGCCGATTGCCGTCACCTCGCTGAAGGACGCCGTGAGCCGCGAGGTGATCGCGCGGCTGTGCGCGTCCGAACAGGTGGCGCTGGTGCTCAACACCACGGCGTTCGCGGCCGGCGCGATCGACGCGCCCGCGGCCGTCGAGCTGGCCGGCGACGCGCCCGTGCTGCAGGTGATCCTGTCGGGCGGCAACCGCGAGGCGTGGCTGGCCGATCCGCAGGGGCTGCACGCGCGCGACATCGCGATGCACGTGGCGCTGCCCGAAGTGGACGGGCGCATCGTCACGCGCGCGGTCAGCTTCAAGGGGCTGGCCTATCGCTGCCCGCACACCGAAGTGGACGTGGTGCGCTATCAGCCCGACGCGGAGCGGATCGCGTTCGTGTCCGAGCTGAGCCGCCGCTGGTGCCGGCTGCGCACCGAGCCGAACGCGGGCAAACGGCTCGCGCTGGTGCTGGCCAACTATCCCATGAGCGAAGGGCGGATCGGCAACGGCGTGGGGCTCGACACGCCCGCGTCGGCGCTCGGCATCCTGGCGGCGCTCGGCGCGGCGGGCTATACGCTGAACGGCGCGCTGCCCGAATCCGGCGACGCGCTGATCGCGCGGCTCACCGAGGGCGTGACCAACGACGCCGATGCGAGCGCGTTGCGCCCGGCGTTTCAGAGCCTCGCGATGGCGGCTTACCGGCAGCGCTACGACCGGCTGCCGACCGAGGCGCGTGCGGCGATCGAGGCGCGCTGGGGCGCGCCCGAGCAGGAACCGGCGCTGCGTCACGGCCGCTTTCCGATCGCGGGCTGGCGCTGCGGCAACGTGTTCGTCGGCATCCAGCCGGCGCGCACGCGCGAGGCCAACGATTACGCCAGCTATCACGACGCCGAGATCGTGCCGCCGCACGCCTATCTGGCGTTCTATTTCTGGCTGCGCGACGCGTTCGCGATCGACGCGGTCGTGCACGTCGGCAAGCACGGCAATCTCGAATGGCTGCCGGGCAAGAGCGTGGCGCTGTCCGAATCCTGCTGGCCCGATCTGATTCTCGGGCCGCTGCCGCATCTGTATCCGTTCATCGTCAACGATCCCGGCGAGGGCAGCCAGGCCAAGCGCCGCGCCCAGGCCGTGATCGTCGATCACCTGATGCCGCCGCTCACGCGCGCCGAGAACTACGGGCCGCTGCAGGATCTGGAGCGGCAGGTCGACGAGTATTACGACGCGCTGATGGTCGACGCGCGGCGCGCCAGGCTGCTGCGCAAGACGATCCTCGACACCATCGTCGAGCACCGGCTGCACGAGGAGCTGAGCCTCGCCGCGCCGTCGGGCCGCGACGACGAGGATGCGCTGCTCACGCGCGTCGACGCGTGGCTGTGCGAACTGAAGGAAGCGCAGATTCGCGATGGGCTGCACACGTTCGGGCGCTCGCCCGAGGGGCGGCAGCGCCGCGACACGCTGCTCGCGCTCGCGCGCTTTCCGGTGGGCGATGGCCTCGGCGCGAACGCCGGGCTGATCGCCGCGCTCGCGCGCGACCTGCAACTGGGCGCGGCGTTCGATCCGCTCGCGGCGGATTGGGCCGCGCCGTGGGACGGGCCGCGCCCGGCCGAACTGTTGGCAGTCGACGCGACGCCGTGGCGGCACGCGGGCGATACGCGCGAGCGGCTCGAACTGTTCGCGCAGCGGCTGGTGGCTGGGCTCGACGATGAGCAAGGCGGGCGTGGCGAGGACATGGTCCGAGCGGTTGCCGGTACGGCGGGTAGCGCGACGCAGGGTGGCGCTGGCGACGTTGCGCGCAACGGAGCAGCCGACACGGCGAACGGCGCGGCTGATTATCCGGTCGACGACGCGGCCGACAATGCGGCCGACGACGCAGCAAACAACGCGGCAAACGACGCGGCAAACGACGCAGCAAACAACGCAGCAAACAACGCAGCAAACGACGCAGCAAACGACGCAACAAACGACGCAACAAACGACGCAACAAACAACGCAGCAAACGACGCATCGGCAACGCTCGCGGCGCTGCGCGCCGTCCCCGAGCGCTGGCCGCTCACGCTGGCCGTGCTGTCGCGCATCGCCGGCGATCTCGCGCCGCGGCTCGACGCCTGCGGCGCCGACGAGCTCGGCCATCTGCTGCGCGGCCTCGACGGCCGCTTCGTGCCGCCGGGGCCGAGCGGTTCGCCGTCGCGCGGCCGCCCCGACGTGCTGCCCACCGGCCGCAATTTCTATTCGGTCGACACGCGCGCGGTGCCCACCCAGGCGGCCTGGACGCTCGGCATGAAATCGGCGCATCAACTGGTCGAGCGGCACCTGCAGGAGCACGGCGACTATCCGCGCGCGGTGGGCCTGTCGGTCTGGGGCACGGCCACCATGCGCACCGGCGGCGACGATGTCGCGCAGGCCTTCGCGCTGATCGGCGTGCGGCCGAAATGGGCGCACGGCAGCCATCGCGTGACCGATTTCGAGATCCTGCCGATCGAGATCTTCGACCGGCCGCGCATCGACGTGACGCTGCGCGTGTCGGGTTTCTTCCGCGATGCGTTCGCGAACCTCATGCACCTGTTCGACGCGGCCGTGCAGGCCGTGGCCGACCTCGACGAGCCGGCGCACCTGAACCCGATCCGCGCGCGCGTGCAGCGCGACGCCGCGGCGCTGGCCGCGAGCGGCGTGGCCGCCGACGAGGCGCGGCGGCGGGCCGTCTGGCGCGTGTTCGGCGCGCGGCCGGGCAGCTACGGCGCGGGCTTGCAGGACCTGATCGACCAGCGCAGCTGGCAGACCGACGCCGATCTCGCCCAGGCCTATCAGGCCTGGGGCGGCTACGCGTATGCGCAGAACAGCGCCGGCGAGGCCGCGCAGGACGCGTTCGGCGCGCGGCTCGCGACGATCGACGCGGTGGTGCAGAACCAGGACAACCGCGAGCACGACCTGCTCGATTCGAACGACTACTACCAGTTCCAGGGCGGCATGGCCGCGGCCGTGCGGCATCTGTCGGGCCGTCAGCCGGCGCTGTATCACGGCGACCACAGCCGCCCCGACACGCCGCGCATGAACACGCTCAACGAGGAGATCGCGCGCGTGATCCGCTCGCGCGTGGTCAATCCGAAATGGATCGACGGCGTCAAGCGGCATGGCTACAAGGGCGCGGCCGAGCTGGCCGCCACCGTCGATTATCTGTACGGCTATGACGCGACCGCGCGCGTGGTGTCCGATCATCAGTACGCGCTGGTGACCGACGCCTACGTGCACGACGCCGATACCCGCGCGTTCCTGGAACGGCACAATCCGCACGCGCTGCACGGCATCTGCGAGCGGCTGCTCGAAGCGATCCAGCGTGGCCTCTGGCAAGAGCCGGGCACCCATCGCGAGCGGCTCGAGGCGCAACTGCTCGCGGTCGAACAGCATCTCGAAGGAGCGCGGCGATGAGCCAGCACGACACGCATCCCGGCGGCCTGCCGCCGTTTCCGTTCAGCGCGCTGATCGGGCAGGCCGATCTGCAACAGGCGCTGCTGCTGGCGGCGGTCGATCCGGCGATCGGCGGCGTGCTGGTCAGCGGGCCGCGCGGCACCGCGAAATCGACGGCCGCGCGCGCATTGGCCGAACTGCTGCCCGAAGGGCGCTTCGTGACGCTGCCGCTCGGCGCGTCCGACGAGCAGGTCACGGGCACGCTCGACCTGGCCGGCGCGCTCGGCGAGAACGCCGTGCGGTTCGCGCCGGGGCTGCTGGCGCGCGCGCATCTGGGCGTGCTGTACGTGGACGAGGTCAACCTGCTGGCCGACGGGCTGGTGGACGTGCTGCTCGATGCCGCGGCGAGCGGCGTGAACACGGTCGAGCGCGACGGCATCTCGCACACGCACGCGGCGCGCTTCGCGCTGGTCGGCACGATGAATCCGGAGGAGGGCGAGCTGCGCCCGCAGTTGCTCGACCGCTTCGGCCTGATGGTCGAGCTGGCCAATTGCCGCGATGCGGACGAGCGGCAGCGGATCGTCAAGGCGCGGCTCGCGTTCGATCTCGACCCGCACGCGTTTCGTGCGGCGCGCGAGGCGGAACAGGCGGCGCTGGCGGCGCGCATTCGGCGCGCGCGCGAGGCGCTGCCGGGCGTTGTCGTCGACGATGCCGTGCATGCGCGCGTGGCCGCGCTGTGCATCGAGGCCGCGGTCGACGGGCTGCGCGCCGATCTCGTGATGCTGCGGGCGGCGCGCGCACTGGCCGCGTTCGACGGAGAGACGGCGGTTGGCACCGCGCATGTCGAGCGCGTGGCCGAATCGGTGCTGCGCCATCGCCGGACGGCGGCGCAGCCACCGCAGACGCCGCAGCGGTCGAACGACTCGGGCGACGCGCAGGCATCGTCCGATCCGCGCGGCGCGGCGGCGGATTCCCCGGCTCAAGCCAACGCCAACGCCTCGCAGGACGGCGACTGGGGCTATCTGCCGCCCGAACCGGCCGGCTTCGTGCCCGTGAAGGGCGTGATCCCGCTACCGCTGCCGTCAAAAAAACGCTGAGCCATCGAACGGATGCCCCCGCCGCGCCAGGCAGCGGGGTTCGATGGCAGCACGGCACCACTCCCGCACGGCGAAGCCGAGGCTTGCCCGGCCCGCGCATCGCGTGGCCGGCTACGCTTGCGGCCCGTCGCGGCGCGCCGCTGGCCGCCGAGCATCTGCGGTTCCGCCCGCGTGCCGGCACGCCGCGCGCATTCCATTGTTTCGTGCTCGATTGCTCGGCCTCGATGCTCGACGGCGGCCGGCTCGCGCGCGCCAAGGGCCTGCTGGCGGGATTGTTCGACGCCGCTGCGCGCGAGCGGGCCGAGGTGGCGCTGATCTGCTTCGGCGCGGGCGGGGCCGTGCGCCGCTTCGGGCCGGCCGTGCCGCGCTGGTGAGGTCGGAAGAGCGTCGGGTAGGGAACGAGGGTTGGTGGCCGGGTCGA
>NZ_JAAGPF010000364.1 GCF_017104645.1 Burkholderia sp. Ac-20379 | reverse complement strand
CGCGCGCCGCCGACGCGGCGCCGGTTGCGGCCGCAACCACCCCGGCCGCCGCCTGCACCGCCAGCCGGCCGCTGCCGGCCTTCAACCGCTGGCAGGAAAACTGGGGCGTGCTCGCCGATCCGTGCGTGCCGCGCCGGCCGTTCGACGCGCTCAAATACATCCCGCTCGGCAGCGATCCGGCCTGGTATCTGTCGCTCGGCGCGAACCTGCGCGAGCGCTTCGAGCTGAACAACACGCCGCTGTTCGGCCTCGGCAGCGCGAAGGCGGACAGCTGGCTGATCCAGCGCGCCCAGGTGCACGCCGATGCGCGTTTCGGCCCGCATGTGCAGGCGTTCGTGCAGTTCGAGGACGCGCGCGTCTGGGGCAAGAACGCCGTTTCGCCGGTCGACAAGAATCCGCTCGATCTCGAACAGGCGTTCGTCGCCTACGTCGGGCAGCTCGGCGCGGGCACGTTCAAGGCGCGCGTCGGGCGGCAGGAGATGGCGTTCGACCTGCAGCGCTTCATCGCCACGCGCGACGGCCCGAACGTGCGGCAGGCGTTCGACGCGGTGTGGGCCGATTACGAGCTGGGCAAGTGGCGCTATATCGGCTACGTGACGCGCCCGGTGCAGTATCGCGACGTGAACACGTTCGACGATGTCTCGAATCGCCACCTGCGCTTCAGCGGCGTGCGCATCGAGCGCACCGGCTTCGGCCCCGGCGATCTGTCGGCGTACTGGTCGCGCTACGAGCGCGACGGCGCGAGCTTCGGCGACGCGAAGGGCAACGAGCGGCGCGACGTGTTCGACGCGCGCTACGCGGGCAAGAGCGCGCCGTTCGATTGGGACATCGAAGCGATGGGCCAGACCGGCCGGGTGGGCGCGAGCACGGTGGGCGCCTGGGCGTTCGGCGCGCTGGGCGGCTATACGCTGGCCGCGCTGCCGGGCACGCCGCGCATCGGCCTGCAGGTGGACGGCGCCTCGGGCGACCGTCACCCCGGCGACGGCCATCTCGGCACGTTCAACCCGCTGTTTCCGAACGGCTATTACTTCACGCTGGCCGGCTATGCGGGCTACAGCAACCTGATCCACGTGAAGCCGTCGCTGACGTTCAAGCTCACGCCGAAGCTGACGCTGCTGACCGCGCTCGGCTTCCAGTGGCGCGCCACCACGGCGGATTCGGTGTACGGGCAGGGCATGGCCGCCGTGCCGGGCACGGCCGGCCACGGCGATCTGTGGACGGGGATGTACGCGCAGGTGCGCGCCGATTGGCTGGTGGCCGACAACGTCGCGCTCGCCGTCGAGGGCGTGCATTTCGTGGTGGGCGATTCGCTGCGCGCGATGGGCGCGCGCAATGCCGATTATCTCGGCGTGGAAGCGAAATTCGGCTGGTGAGCCGACGAAAAAACGGCGGGAGGCACGGTGTGCCGTCCCGTCGTTTTTACCGTCGACCATGCCGGGCGTTCGCTCAGGTCTGCAGATAAACGACCTGCGTGTGCGTGTATTCGTACACGCCGTGCTTGCCGTCCGCGCCGCCGATGCCGCTCTTGCGCACGCCGGCGTGGAAACCCTGCATCGCCTCGAAATTCTCGCGGTTCACGTAGGTCTCGCCGAACGACAGCCCGCGGATCGCGTGCATCGCCTTGTTCAGGTTGGTCGTGTAGACCGACGAGGTCAGGCCGTATTCGCAGTCGTTGGCGAGCGCGATGGCCTGATCGAGATCGTCGACGATCTGGATCGGCAGCACCGGCCCGAAGATTTCCTCGCGCATGATCGCCATGTCCTCGCGGCAGCCGGCGATCACGGTGGGTTCGTAGTGGAAGCCGCGGCCCAGGTCGGCCAGCTTGCCGCCCGTCACCACCGTGCCGCCTTGCTCCACAGCCTTGGCCACCTTGGCCGCCACCTTGTCCAGGCCGCCCTGATTGATCAGCGGGCCCATCTCCACCGAGGCGTCCGCGCCCGGATCGCCGTACTTCGTCACGCGCATCGCCTCGCTGATCTTCTCGATGAACGCGTCGGCCACCTTGCGCTCGACATAGACGCGCTCGGCGCAGTTGCAGACCTGCCCGGTGTTGATCACGCGCGAATTGCGGATCGCCTTCACGGCCAGCTCGAGATCGGCGTCGGCCAGCACGATGGCCGGGGCCTTGCCGCCCAGCTCCAGGTTCAGCTTCGTGAGGTTCGGCGCGGCGGCGGCCATGATGCGCTGGCCGGTGGCGACGCTGCCGGTGAAGCTGATCATGTCCACGCCGGCATGCGCGCTGAGCTTGCCGCCCACGTCGCCCTTGCCGCTGACCACGTTGAACACGCCCTTCGGCAGCGCGGTTTTCGCCACCAGCTTGGCGAACTCGAAGCAGTTGTTCGGGGTTTCCTCGCTGGGCTTGATGACGATGGTGTTGCCCGTGATCAGCGCCGGGGCCATCTTGCGGGCGATCAGGAAGAACGGGAAATTCCACGGCAGGATGCCGGCCACCACGCCCATCGGCTTGCGGAACAGCAGCATGGTTTCGTTGGCGCGGTCGCTCGGGATGATCTCGCCTTCGATGCGGCGCGCCCATTCGGCCATGTAATCGAGGTAGTCGGCCGTGAAGTTGACCTCGACCTCGGCCAGCCCGCGGATCTTGCCGCCTTCGCTGACGATCGTGTCGGCCAGCCGCGCCACGTCGGCGCGCAGCAGGCCGGCGATCTCGTTCAGGAAGCGGGCGCGCTCGATGGCCGGGCGTGCGCCCCAGGCCGGCTGCGCGCGCCGCGCCGCCTCGATCGCGCGGCCGAGGTCGGCCTCGCTCGCCACGGGCGCGTGCGAGAGCACCGCGCCGGTGGCCGGGTTGCGGACTTCGAAATGCTCGGTGGAACTGACGAATTCGCCGTCGATGTAGTGCTGGTGCTGCGTCGGGGTGCTGGACATGGTCGTCTCCTGGCTGGAATCGGGAAATGTCGTTGCGTCGCCGGCGGCTTGGGCATCGCGCCGGGCGGGGAAATCGGGGAAACCGGGGGAATCAGTAGGCGCCGTTCGTGCCGGGGCTCGCGGCTCCGCGCTTCGGGCGGAAGCGGGCCAGCGCGGCGTCGAGCGCGTCGCGCAGCGCCACGATGTCGATCGCCACGGCCACGAAGCTTGCGCCCCATTCCAGGTAGCGGCGCGCCGCGTCCTCGGCCGGCGCGAGGATGCCGGCGGCCTTGCCGGCGCGGCGCGACACGTCGATGATGTGGCGGATCGCCTGCTGCACGGTGTCGTGCCCCGCGTCGTCGGGGTGGCCGAGCGCGCACGACAGGTCGGCCGGGCCGATGAACAGGCCGTGCACGCCGTCGGTGGCGGCGATCGCCTCGACGTTCTCCAGCCCCGCGCGCGATTCGATCTGTACGGTCAGGCACAGTGCATCCTCGGCGCGCGCCAGGTAATCGCCGACATTGCCCCAGCGCGTCGCACGCGTCAGCGCGCCGCCGATGCCGCGAAAGCCGCCCGGCGGGTAGCGCATCGCGCGCACCAGCGCGGCGGCCTGCTCGGCCGTCTCCACCATCGGCACCATCAGCGTGGTCGCGCCGATGTCGAGCAACTGCTTGATGCGCGCCGGATCGTGATCGACGGTGCGCACCACCGGCCGCGTCGGGTAGGCGGCCAGCACCTGCAACTGACGAAGAATCGTGTCGACCGAATTCGGCGCGTGCTCGCCGTCCACCAGCATCCAGTCGTAGCCGGTCTGCGCGATGATTTCGGTGGTGTAGCTGCTGGCGAAGCTGTTCCAGGTGCCGAGTTGCGGCGTGTGGGCGGCGAGTGCGTGTTTGAACGGATTGTCGAGCGGGGGCAACGATGGCATGCGGTGTCTCCGGGAATCGATGAGGGCTGCGAAAGGCGCCGGGCGGCGCGGCACGGCGCTACGATCCTACGCCGTACTGAGGATTCGTGGCGTGGCGCGCGCGGAATTTCCGGGCGCGGCAGCCCGGGGGACGGCGGGCGAGGCGGGCGGATTCACGCGGCAAACGCACGCCCAGCAAGCCGCGCGCCTGCCGGGCGGGTGCGGCATGCCATTTTCAGGGCGGGCTGGCTGCGATAAGCTCGCGGTCGAACGGACAACCGGCCTCGGGCCACGCATTCATGAACGACGAAGCCTCGATCGAAGCGATTGCCGAACGCATCCAGCGCTACCTATGCGAACGCCCGGCCTCGGCCGATACGACCGAGGGCGTGCATCAATGGTGGCTCGGCGGCGAGGCGTTCGATGCGACGCTGGACGCGACGCAGGCTGCGTTGGCGCTGCTTGCGCGGCGCGGCGTGCTGGACGCGGTGAAATTGGGTCATCGCACGGTGTGGCGGCTTGCCCGGCCCGGCGTGGCGGCCTGACGTACCTGACGCATCGGTAGCCGCGCTCAGGCCTTGTCGTGCGGCCTTGCGATGCCGAGCATCGCGAAGAAATCGAGTTGCCCGTTCATCTGCACGAACACTTTGTCGTAGAGCGCGGGCGTGGGCAGCGCGCTCCACTCGACGGCCGTGCGCACCAGATACGGTGCAGGGCTGTGCGGCTCGATGCGCATCAGGAATTCGGCGATCTCGGCGAGGCGGGCGTAGGCGTCGGTGCGGGCGCGCTGCAGGTCGGCGGCGAGGTCGGCGTTCGCGAGCGCGGCCGTTTCCGGCATTGCCGGCATTGCCGGCGCGGCCACCGTTGCTGGCGCAACGTTTTCCGCCGCCGTCTCCGTCTCCGTTTTCATCCCGCCCGGTTCGCGCTCGCGCAACGCCGCGCCCAGCCACACGTGGATCTGTTCGAGCAGCGCGTACAAGCGGCCGAGCGGGGGCTTGGCTTGCCCGAGGTGCGCCGCCAGCGCCTCGCGCAACGCGCCGAGCGCGGCCAGCCCGTCGCCCAGCACCGCATGCCGCGCGGCGAGCGATTCGGTGGACGCCGCGCCCAGCGTGAACTGCAACTCGGGCAGGCTGGTTGCGCTGGTGTCGGCGGCATGGCGGCCGGCCCGGTAAGCCTGGTCGTCGCGCACCGCCCGATCCCAATCGGCCCAACTGAACGCGGGCCGCCCCTCGCATTCCACCAGCGTGACCAGCCGCAGCGTGGCGAGGCTTTTTTCGTCCATCAGGCGCAGCAGCGCCTCACGCTGCTCGAAATCGTCGTCGGCATCGTTGGGCAGCATCGTGTCCCAGAAGCGCGCGCAGGTTTCGCGCAGCAGCACGAGCGGCGGCGCCACGCCGTCGAAGCCGTGCTGATGGAGCTGCGCCTCGAACAGCCAGGTCAGCAATTGCAGATCCTTGCTCTGATGCGCCAACATGCTGGCGGCCAGCATGCCGGCCTTCATCCAGTCGGCCCGCTTGTGTTGCGGCACGACCCATACGCCGGCAGGCAACGACAAGTCGTCCTGCATGCGCGCCTGACGCAGCGCCGCGTAGTAGCGCGTCTCGCGCATCGAGCGGCCGCTCGGGGCGCTGGCGTCGATCGGCGCCAGCAGCGTGTCGAGATCGAGCCGGTAGTGTTCGGTGAAATAGCGGTCGGCGCGGGCGTAAGGCGAATCGGTCATCGGTCGTTCCGTGGTGGCGATGGGGGACGATAGGGAAGGCAACGCAGGATCGCGTCGATGCTACGCCAGTTCGGTGGCGCGGCGTTAGCGCCGCGCCTGCCCCCCGCGTTCAGGTCCACAGAAAGACCGCGCAGCCCGCCGTGACGAAGCCCGTGCCGAGCGTGAACACGCGCCAGCGCAGCGGCGTGGACAGGCAACGCCGCAGGCTGCGCCCGGCCAGCGCCCACGCGCCGTTCGCGACGAGGCAGAGCGGCGCCGCCGTCAGCAGCGCGGCGGCCGGCAGCCACGGGTTCGCCTGCGTGGCCGACAGCGCCAGCGAGGCCAGCGCCACCGTGCCGGTGATCGCCTTCGGGTTGGTGAACTGAAACAGCGTGGCGGGCAGGTAGCGCATCGGTTGCGCGTCGCCGCCGGGGCCGTCGCCGAGGCGCGCGTGCGCCATGCGCCAGCCGATCCGTACCAGCCACACCGTGCCGACCAGCTTCAGCAGCAGCACGCTGCGCGGCCACGCGGCGATCACCGGCTCGAGCAGCACGATGCCGAGCGTGCTCAGCAGCAGCGTGCCGGTCAGGATCCCGAACAGTTGCGGCAGCGTGCGGCGCAGGCCGAAGCGTGCGCCCGACACCATCAGCATCATGTTGTTCGGCCCGGGCGTGGCCCACATCGAGAAGGCCACGACGACGAAGGGCAGGAGCGGGGCGAGGCTGGGCGGCATGGCAGCGGTCCATCGAAAGGAAGCTATGAGATGGATTGCAGTCTAGGGATGATAAAAACTTTGCAATAGCGAGGATTTCTCGCAGAATGCCGTGAGGAAAATTCACACTCCAACGTCGAACCCGATCCGATGCGCCGCCTGCCTCCGCTCAATGCCCTGCGCGTGTTCGACGCCGCCGCCCGGCGCGCCAGCTTTTCCGGCGCGGCCGAGGAACTGTGCGTCACGCACGGCGCCGTCAGCCACCAGATCCGCCAACTGGAGGACTGGTTCGGCAAGCCGCTGTTCGTGCGCCATGCGTCCGGCGTGCGTCTGACGGCGGCCGGGCTGGCGCTGCACGACGCCGCCGATCGCGCGCTGGCGCTGCTGGAGAGCCGCTGCGCCGAGATCGCCGGGCCGGGCGAGGCGGCCGAGATCGTGGTGGGCGCGCCGGGCAGCCTGCTCGCCAACTGGGTGATCCCGCGCCTGGAGCGCTTCGAGGCCGCGCATCCCGAGCTTCGCGTGCGGTTGCAGACGAGCGCGGCGCTGGCCGACCTGGAGGCGCAGGTGGTCGATGCGCTGATCGTCAGCGGGCGCGCGTGGCCGCGCCAGATCGAGGCCGTCGCGCTGTTCGAGGAGCGGATCGGGCCGGTATGCGCGCCCGGCTGGCCGCACCCGATCG
>NZ_JAAGPF010000363.1 GCF_017104645.1 Burkholderia sp. Ac-20379 | reverse complement strand
ACGGACAGCTGAGTAGAACGGCGTCGCACGATGACGAGTAAGTGGATGAGATAGACGAACAAGTATGGAAGTGAGAGAATACACACAACGTGTGGCGAGTGCAACAAGACGAAGAAGGAAAGATTCACGGACAGAGTAGGAGGCCTAGTAAGAATGACGAAGCATGGTGACAGCTTCAGGGTGTTTTACACCGGAGTCTGTCAGCCGACAATTTCTTTTTTTTTTTTTTTTTTAATGCT
>NZ_JAAGPF010000362.1 GCF_017104645.1 Burkholderia sp. Ac-20379 | reverse complement strand
GGTCGGTCACGGCGATGAAGCCGGCCTCGGCCGATTCCACGAACCGGCCATTGATGTAATTGTGTTCGTCCCGCATGACAACGCTCCTCCTGATCCTGGCAGGTGAATTGTTGTCATGCGTGGGGGGCGGGGCAAGCGACGATTTTTATCGTCTAACTTGAGAAAAACGAATGTTAGTGGGGGAGGGCGGGCTCCCCCGGCGCGGTACTCAGCGTGGGGCTTCCGGCGCGGCGTGCCGGTAGGTGTCGTGTTGCGCCGCCTCGTCGTCGATCTCGCTCAGGTTCATGCCCTTCGTTTCCCGGGTGAAGTAGAGCAGCACGCCGCCCAGCAACGCCGCACCGATCGAGAAGATGATGATCGCCATCGGCATGGAGATCGTGAAGCGGCTCATGGCCGACAGCGTGATGAACGGGGCCAGGCCGCCGCCGATCACCCCGAAGTTGTAGAGGAACCCCACGCCCGACGCACGAACTTCCCGCGGCAGGTTCTCGGTGAGAATCGTGCCCCAGATGCCGGACGCGCCCACCAGAAAGAACCCGCTCAGGAATGCGAAGAACAGCGCGGCGGCGGTGCTGGCCGTCGACAGCACGAGGCCCGCGACGCACACCGAGCCGATCCCGATCATCGCCGAGATGGCGCCGCGCCGGCCGAGCTTCTCGGCGATGAACCCGCTGGCGATGAAGCCGAGGATCTGGCCGACCGCCGAGGACATCGCCACGCCGCTGACGAACGCCGCCGGCAGATTCAGGTTGCGCAGGTAGGTGGGCAGCAGCGCCTGGAACGGCCAGTTGCCGAAGCACAGCACGAACATCAGGACTGCGAGATACGCGACGCGGCCCGGATAGCGGCGGAACAGCTCGACCACGGGGTTCTTCCGCGGCTGATGCGCCGCTTGCGCCTGGGCCTGCTTCCACGCCTCCGATTCCGGCACGCAGAACACGATGAACAGGCCCAGCACGATCGCCGGGGGCAGGCCGACGAAGAACATGCCGCGCCAGCCGAACGTCGGGTAGATGAACTGATAGGCGAGCGCCGCGCCGATCGTGCCGAGGCCCCAGCCGGTGTCGAGAATGCCGATGCCGATGGCCCGGTATCGCTCGGGCCACGATTCCGCCACCATCGCCGCGCCGAGGGAAAAACCGGGCGCCATGCCGAAGCCGAGCAACAGCCGAAACACCGCGAGGGAAACGAAGCTCCACGACAGGCCGGTGGCCACCGCGCCGGCGGTGAACCAGGCCAGCGTGATGAGCAGCGGGATCTTGCGCCCGATCCGGTCGCTCAGGCCGCCGAACGCGAGCCCGCCGATCCAGCGCACGCCGTAGGTCGCGAGCAGCAGCAGCGAGGCGGTCGAGAGCGCCACGTTGAATTCGTTCGCGATGTCCTTCAGAACGAACGTGATCGCCAGAAAATCGAGTGCGTCGTTGACCCACACGCCCCAGGCGGCAATGAGCACACGCCACTGCGTGCCGGTGATCTCTCGATACCAGCGTTTGGCGGGCTGTCGTTCCAGTGTGATGTTCGGTGGCATGGTGTCTCCTTGTGCGAATCTCGTGTCGAGCCAATGTAACCGGTCTCATTGAGGTGGGCAACACCTTCGCATTGAAATTTCGTGCGTCTAGGGAATACACCTAAATGTATGAATTTGAATAAATAAAGAGTGTGAGATCGAGCGTAAGTGCTTGATGTGAAATGTTGAAACCGATTTCAATCGGTGTGGTGCGGCACGGCTTGACCGCGCGAGGTGCCCTCTTCGCAGGCGCGCAAATCGGCCGAGGCCGCCCATCGCGGGGCAGCCTGTTTGAAAGCGGTGTCGTGGGAGCGCGAAGAGGTGCTGCCGCCGTTGCGCGTGGTAGCGAAAGGAAGCGCGGCGTGCGTGCCGCGTCGAGACGGCGCGGCGCGCGGGTCAGGCGTCGCGGTCGGCCCGATGTCCGGGCGGGGGCGCCGACGACGCGCGGACGATGATCGTCGCTTCGCATTCGACGCTGCCGGGCCAGTGCTCGCCGGAGAGTTCCGCGAGAATCATCTGCGCGGCGGTGCGCCCGATTTCCGCGCTCGGCACGCTGACGGTCGTCAGGGGCACGGGAAGTTCGGACATGATCTCGAAATCGTCGAACCCCGCAAGCGTCAAGGCGTTCGGGATGTCGTAGCCGCGTCGCGTCGCTTCGAGCATCGCGCCGATGGCGAACGTCCCGTTGCCGCAGATGATGGCGGTAGGCGGCTGCGGCGTGTCCATGACCTGCGAGAACAGCGTGCGTCCCACGCCGACGCCCCAGAAGCCTTCCGCCATGTGCGCGGCGGAGATGCCGAGGCCGTGCTCGGCGAGCGCATCCCGAACGCCGTCGCGTCGCGCGCGGGCGCGATCGTTGGAGTCCGCCGTCTGCGACAGCATGGCGAACCGCCGGTGGCCGAGGTTCAGCAGGTAGGTGGTGAAGTCGAAGAAGGCCTTGTGGTTATCGATGCCGACGCAGAGGTGCGGGCTCTCCTTCCGGTACGTGAACGTATTGACGAACGGCACGCCGCGCTGGGCCAGCGTGGGGTAGAGATCGGGGTGATGCGACTCGCCGACCAGCACGACGGCGTCCACGCCGCGTTCGAGCATGTTGCGAATCTGGTTGTATTCGCGTTCCGTGTCGTATTGCGAGCAGCCGAGCAGCAACGTGTAGCCGGCCGATTCGAGCGCTTCCTGCAATGCCTGGATCGCGGTCGCGAAGTGCTCGTTCGACACGGTCGGGAAGACGGCCCCGATCGTGCCGGTGCGCTGGGTGGCCAGCGCCCGAGCCGCCGCGTGCGGCACCCAGCCCAAATGGCTGATCGCCGCGGCGATGCGCTCCCTCAACTCGTTCGAGACCGCCTCGGGCTTGTTCATCATCCGCGACACCGTGGCGGACGACACGCCTGCAAATTTGGCCACGTCGCGCAGCGTGACGCTCGACGGCGAGCGGGGCTTCCTGGCATCCGTGGAATCGGAAGTCGTCAATTTTGCTTTCTCTTTGTTCATGCAGGGCCCGAGCCGATCGCGTTCGGGGGAATTATAACGACCCCGAACGGAGGCCGGCCGGCCGCGTCGCCGGCGCGTGCGGGCGGCGGGTTTCGCCGCCCGAAGCCGGGCGAACGTCGCGCCTGTCGATCGCTTTGTGTAATTGAGAAACCGGTTACATTAAGAAGATAGAAAGCCTGATGAATCAGGTTGTATCGTGAAAGTCATTGCTGTCATGGGTTGTAGTGGTTATCCCTGAATTTAAGAAGGATGGCGTGGATTCGCCTTGAAGCATGTTGTGAGACCGGTTACATTGAATCGTCCGGCCGCATTCGGCCCATCCAACCAGGCAACGTCATGCAACGAATCTCATCCGATGAAGCCGCAGCGCTGCTGCGCACCGGCGATTCCGTCCTGATCAGCGGGTCGGGCGGCGGTCACGCCGTGCCCGAAGCGCTGCTCGCCGCCGTCGAGCGGCGCTTCCAGCGCGAACGGCAACCGCGCGACCTCACCTCGATCAGCGTGGTGGGCATCGGCGATCGCATTTCGCTGGGCGCGTGCCATCTCGCGCACGAGGGGCTGCTCAAGCGCGCCATCACGAGCGCGCTGATCGATTCCCCCGGCCTGCTGAAGATGGCCGCCGAGGATCGGATCGAGGCGTACACGCTGCCGCAGGGCGTGCTGTCGCAATTGATGCGGGAAATGGCGGGCGGGCGCCCCGGCCTGATCACGAAAACGGGCCTCGACACGTTCGTCGATCCGCGCCAGCAGGGCGCGCGTCAAAGCCCGCGCACCGTGGAGCCGCTGGTGGAACTGCTCGAGCTGGACGGCGAGGAGTGGCTCCGCTTCAAGCCGTTCCCGATCGACGTGGCGTTCCTGCGCGGCACGACCGCCGACGAGGACGGCAACGTCACGATGGAGCAGGAGGCCGTGCTGGGTGAAATGATCGCGATGGCCCAGGCCACGCGCCGCGCCGGCGGCATCGTGATCGTGCAGGTCAAGCGCATGGCGCGCAGCGGGACGCTGCCGCCCAAGCAGGTCAAGATCCCCGGCATTCTGGTGGATTTCGTGGTGGTGGAAGCCGAGCAGCGCCAGACCTATGCCACCGACTACGATCCGAGCTACGCCGGCGAACTGCGCGTGCCGCTCAGCGACATCAAGGCGCTGCCGTTCGGCCCGCGCAAGGTGATCGTCCGGCGCGCCGCGATGGAGCTCTATCCCGCCGCCGTGTGCAATCTCGGCGCGGGCATTTCCACCGGCCTCTCCACGGTGGCCGCCGAGGAAGGGCTGCTCGAATCGGTCGTCCTGACCAACGAGCAGGGGCTGATCGGCGGCGCGCCGATCACCGGCCGCGATTCGGGCGGCGCACAGAACTTCGCCGCCATGATCGAACAGCCATCGCAGTTTGATTTCTACGACGGCGGCGGCCTCGATCTGGCGTTTCTTTCGTTCGCCGAAGTGGACGCCAGGGGCAACGTCAACATCAGCCGGTTCGGCGACAAGATCGTGGGCGTCGGCGGGTTCATCAACATCAGCCAGAACGCGAAGCGCGTGATTTTCAGCGGGACGCTCACGGCAGGCGGCCTCGATGTCCAGTGGGAAGGCGGCCGCACGACGATCGTGGAAGAGGGGCGGCACCGCAAGTTCGTGCGTTCGCTAGAGCAGATCTGCTACAACGCGGCGCTCGCGCATCGCAAGGGCAACTCCGCGCTGTTCGTCACCGAACGGGCGGTGTTCCGTGTCGGCGCCGAGGGGCTCGAACTGATCGAAGTGGCGCCCGGCATCGATATCGAACGGGACGTGTTCGCGCAGATGGAGTTCCGCACGCCGATCGCCAGCGACGTGCGCGAGATGGATGCGCGCCTGTTCGCGCAGGGCCTGATGGGCATCGCCGGCGAAACCTCGGCGCGCGAGCGGCGCTATCGGTCCGAGCGCGTGGCGCAATGGAGCCGGAGCCACGCATGAGCCATCCCCTTGCCATAAGTGGCGCGACGCGTCTCTACGCGATCGTGGGCGACCCGATCGAACAGGTGCGTTCGCCGCAGGTGTACTGCACCGAGTTCTCCCGGGCCGGCGTCGATGCCGTGCTCGTTCCGGTCCATATCGCGCGCGAGGATGTGCGCGACGTGTTGCCTGCGCTGCTCAAGACGAAAAATCTCGATGGCGTGCTGGTGACGTCGCCGTTCAAGGCGGACGCATTGGCCATCGCCGGCGCGGTGCATCCGCGCGCGCAACGCGTCGGCGCCGTGAATGCCTTGCGGCGAGACCGTAGCGGCGCATGGTTCGGCGACATGTTCGACGGCGAGGGTTTCGTTCGCGGCTTGCTCGCTCGCGGGCATCGTGTCGAGGGCCGTCGCGCGCTCGTGCTCGGATGCGGCGGCGCGGGCAGCGCGATTGCCGGCGCGCTGATCGACGCGGGCGTGGCCAGCGTCACGCTGTCGGATCTCGACGGCGCGCGTGCGCGGCAGGTCGCCACGGCGCTGTCCGTCAATGCCGGCGCGTGTTCGGTCGTGGCGGGACGCGCCGATGCGGCCGGAAAGGATTTGATCGTCAACGCGTCGATTGTCGGCATGCGCGAATCGGACGGCCTGCCCGCGCCGTTCGACGCGTTCGCTCCCGATGTGCTGGTGGGCGACGTCGTGCTTCGTCCGGCGGATCGGCCCACCGCGCTGATCGCGCTGGCGCAGCGGTGCGGATGCGCGTTCGTGACGGGCGTCGACATGCATGCGGGCCAGGTGGACGCGATCCTCGAATTCTTCGGCATGCGCCGCGCGGTTTGATCACGATTAGGGAGGCTGAACATGTCGGTGCTTGGCTCGGCGGTTGTCTTGATCTGGAACGATGTGGTCGACAGCGCACGTGTCGATTTTTATGAGTGGCACAACAAGGAACACATTCCCGAGCGGCTTGCGCTGGAAGGGTTTCTTCGCGGCCGGCGCTTTCGCGGCGCCGATGCGTCGCCGGAGTGGCTGACCGTGTACGAGGCCGCCGGCCTGGACGTGCTCACCGGCCATGCGTATCTGGAGCGTCTGAATCACCCGACGCCCGCGACGCTGGCCACCGTCAGGCATTTCAGAAACACCACGCGCGCGTTGTGCCGGATCGCGCATTCGGCGGGGCAGAGCAACGGCGCGTTCGTGGTCACCGCGCGGCTTCAGCCGGCCCGCGCCGAACCCGACGACGCGCTGGACGCGTTCGTGCGGCAGCGGTTTGCCGAGCTGCTGACGCAGCCCGACGTGGTCGCGTCGCATCTGTTCGCCACGGACCTCGACGCGAGCCACGTCCAGACGAACGAAGCGCAGCAACGGGGCGGCGCGGGCGACGTGCCGGCGCGCATCGCGATGATCGAATGCACGACCGAGGCCGGCGCGCGGGCGGCCGCGCGGCGGCA
>NZ_JAAGPF010000361.1 GCF_017104645.1 Burkholderia sp. Ac-20379 | reverse complement strand
CACCAGCCGGCGGCGGATCGCGCCGAGCACGCCGCGCGCGGAGCGGCCCTCGCCGAGCCGGTCGCCGAGATAACGCTCGGCCGCGCCGCGCACCGACATGCCCTCGTACCACGCGCGCAGCATGGCCAGCTCGTCGGCGTCGGGGAAGGCGGACGAAGCTGACGATTCGAGCGAGGACGCGGGATGGGAAGCGGTAGGCGGTGGGCGGGAAGTCATGCGCGCGAGTGTGACACGAATTCAGCGCGCGGCGGCCGTGTGCATCAGCGTTTCGATCTCGGATTTGCACTGCATGAGCGCCGACAGCAAACCCTCGCGCTGGCGCTCGAAACGCAGCGCCGGCACGGCGATCGCGAGCGCGTAATCGTCGGGCAGGCCGGTGCGCAGCCACACGCCGATACCGCACATGCCTTCGGCGTGCTCCTGCGCGTCGACGGCGTAGCCGAGCTTGCGCACGCGCGCGAGCTCCTTCAGCAAGGCGTCGAGGCTGGCCAGCGTGGCGCCGGTGCGCTTCGGCATGCCGGCGGCGAACAGCGCGGCCACCTCGTCGTCGCTGCGGCGCGCCAGCAAGGCCTTGCCGTGCGCCGTGCAATGCGCCGGGAACGCGGTGCCGACCGGCGACACCACGCGCAACTCCTGGTTCGACACGGCCTGATCGACGCTGATCGCGTGCTGCCCGCGGAACTGGCACAGGTCGACCGTTTCGCGCGTGCGCTGGCTCAGCGCCTCGACGTGCGGGCGCGCCACCGCCACCAGATCGGTATGCGCCGACGCGGCCAGCCGCGCGAGCGCCGGCCCGAGCCGCACGCCGCCCGCGCCCGACATCACCATCTGCTGCGCCTCCAGCGCCGCGACGATCCGGTGCACGGTGCTGCGCGGCAGGTTCGCGCCCTGCGCGATCTGCGCCAGCGACAGCCCGCCCACCTGCCCTTCGAGCGCGCGCAGCACCGCCGCGGCGCGCGCGATCACCTGCTTGCCGGCCGCGCCCTCGCCTTCGCTCGAATGTGAGTCCGCTGCGTCGCGCGATGCCGGATTCGACGCACGCGCGCCGGCCGCGCCTTGACGACGTGGCGATGGTTTTTTATTCTGTTCCATATATCGAAACATTTGTCTCACTGAGTGGACATCGTAAAACAGGCGGCAAGCGCCGTCAAGGATCGGACGTCATGAAACAAGCATTGGGAAAAGCGGGCGAAGCCACGCTGCTGAGCGTGGCCTGCCTGACCATCATGGTGGGCTGCGCGATCGTGCCGGGTTTGCAGCGCGTGTCGCTGCAACTGGGCCTGAGCGGGCTGGAAAGCTGGCTCGTGACGATGCCGTCGGTGGGCGTGGTGGCGCTCGGGCCGATCGCGGGCCGCATCGCCGATCGCATCGGCCTGCGCCGCGCGCTGCTGCTCGGCCTCGCGATGTACGGCGCGCTCGGACTGGGCGGCGCGCTGCTGCACGGGCCGTACGCCGTGCTGGGCAGCCGCTTCCTGCTCGGCGGCGCGACGGCGCTGGTGATGGCCACCGGTACCGGGCTGATCTCGGCGTTCTACGCGGATCGCCAGCGGCTCGCGATGATCGCGCGCCAGGGGATGGCGATCGAACTCGGCGGCGTGGCGTTCCTGATGCTCGGCGGCTGGCTGGCCGTGCGCGGCTGGTGGTATCCGTTCCTGCAATACGCGGTGGCGTGGGGGCTGCTCGTCTGCGTGCTGCGCTTCGTGCCCGACGAGCGGACGGCGGCCGGCGCGCCGCACGAAGCGCAGAGCGACGCGCCCTTGCCCGACGCGCTCAAGCCCATCTATTGCGCGGCGTTCCTGTCGATGGCGTGTTTCTTCTCGGCCGTGATCGTGCTGCCGCTGCGCTTTCACGAGCTCGGCATCGGCGAAGCGGGCACCGGCTATTTTCTGGCGTTCGTGTCGCTGGTGGCGGTGGGCGTGGCGGCCATGATGCCGCGCATCAGTTCGCGGCTCGGCGCGCCCGTCACGTTGACGATCGCGTTTCTCGCCTACGCCGCCGCGCACGGCACGTTCGCCGGCGCCGCGTCGCTCGCGCCGTTCGTGGCCGGCGCGGTGGCGCTCGGTGCTGGCTTCGGGCTGTCGATTCCGCTCGTCAATCACATGACGGTGGAGGCCAGCCCGGCGAACCGGCGCGGGCGCGCGCTCGGCAACCTGTCGATGGCGATCTTCGCGGGGCAATGCCTGCCGTCGTTCATGCACTACACGCCGGGGCACGGCGCGCCGCTGTTCGGCGCGGCGGCCGGGCTGGCGCTGTTCGCGGCGGCGGGGTTGCCGGTCGTGCGGCGGGTGTTGGGGCCGGTGGTGAGCCGGTGAGGGGTTGAGCTGGTTGAGCTGGGTGAGCTGGGTGAGCTGGGTGAGCCGGTTGAGCTGAGTGAGCTGAGTGAGCGGACGAGCCGGTGCGTGGTTGAGCGGGGATTGGCCGACGATGCGGCGCGTGGCGCGGTCGGCGATCGGGTGCGTCGCGCGCGGCCGGCCCCTCGGCCGGCAACGCCCGCGGCCGCACCGCCGCCAACCCGCTCGCCATTGCGCCCGGCGACGCTTCTCCCTCCCTGTGCGTCGCAACAGGCGCGTCGCCGCTCACGCCTCATCGTTCGAAACTGGCGCATTGCGCGCCACCTTCGCCTGCCGGCGCGGCCGGTCGTTGATGATCTGGTGCCGGCGATGATCGGTCATGCCCTTCCAGGCGCGCGCCTCCTCGCGGGTGCGGAAGCACCCGGTGCACAAGCCGGTCTTGCCGTCGAACGCGCACAGTTCGACGCACGGTGATTTGACTGCCATGGATCCTTCCGAGAAACGCGCGGGTTGCGCTCAGACCAGCGCCGCCACGCCCTGATAGCCAAGATACAGGCCGACCAGCACGATCAGCCCGCCCGACACATACGGCGCCTTGCGCGCGAGATCGCCGAAGCCGCCCCAGCGCTTCGACACATGCTTGACGCTCAACGCGGCCAGCGCGCCCGAAGCCACCATCGTCGCGGCCAGCCCGATGCTGAAGCACAGCACCAGCGCCGCGCCAAGCGTGAACTGCTTCAGTTGCAGGCACAGCAGCAACACGGTGATCGACGCCGGGCACGGCACCAGCCCGCCCGTCAAGCCGAACATGACGATCTGCCCGGTGGTGACGCCACCGCCCGAGAAGCGGCGCTTGATGTCGTTGGCGTGGGCGCGTTCGTGGGCGTCCTGGTAGCCGTCGCCGCCGATGTCGAGCCCGGCGTGCGCGTGGCCTTCGCGATAGACCACCTCGTAGCTGTGGCTGTGGTTGCCATGGCCGAGCTGCAGGTGCGCCGTGAACGCATGCGGCTCGGGAATGACGTCGGCCGATTCGAGGAAGCCGTCGCGCTGCACGAAGCGGAACGTCTGACCGCTGCCGTCGGGCCGCGCGATTGCCACGGCCACCTGGCTCGCGGGCCACGCCTGCCCGCCCCGGCCGACGTTCGACAGCCGGAAGCGCGGCGGCACGCCGTCTTCGAAGATTTCGAGCCGCACCACGCCGTGGCCGGTGTCGACGAGCCGCGCCGCGTCGTGGTGAGGATCGTGGCCGTGCGCGTGATCATGATCATGATGCGCATGCGCGGCGCGCTGCTCGCGCCAGGTGCGCCACAGCATCCACGCCGCGATCGCGACGATCATCGCGGCCGAGGCCACCTGAAAGTACGGCTCGGCCGCATCCGCGCGCCAGTTGCGGCCGAAATAGAGGCCCGTCATCGCCACGGCCCACACCACGGCGGTGTGCGAGAGCGTCGCCGACAGCCCCAGCAGCACCGCCTGCCCCACCGTGCCGCGAATCGCAACGATGAACGCGGCCATCATCGTTTTAGAATGGCCGGGCTCGAGCCCGTGCAGCGCACCCAACAGAATCGCGCTGGGCACGAACAACCAGGCATTGCCCTGTTGCAGCAGGGTCGAAAAATCAGTCATTTCCACGTTCCAAGAGACTGGAGAACGGAGCGCAGTATACTCCCCCCCAGTATAAAAACGCTATCCGACATGCATACGATTCACGACAAACCGAAGTTGCTGGCCCGGGTCCGGCGGATGCAGGGGCAACTGCGCGCGCTCGAAACCCAGCTCGATCAGGACGGCGACTGCGTCGCGATCCTCCAGCAGATCGCGGCGATCCGCGGCGCGGCGAACGGGTTGATGTCCTCGGTCATCGAAGGCCATATGCGCGAGCACGTCATCAAGGAGATCGACGAGGAGAAACGCCGCGAGGAAGCCGAGGTGGTGCTGCAGGTGATCCGCTCGTATCTGAAGTGAACCGCGCATGAGCCAGGCATCAGCGCGCGATGCGCGCGCGCCACGCTCCGGCGCGCGGCGCTTGCCGGCCGAAAAGTGCGCGTGCTAGATTCAAGCCCTTCCGATCAACCCGACCTGCCAAGGAGAACCGCCCCATGACGTCACGCCTGCTCTCCTCCCGTTGCGGGTCGTAACCGGGTCGATCGCGTCAAGCTGTCTTGCCGCCCCGCCGACATCCCATGTCGGCCAGCGCTCGAGCAGCCCTCGCTTCCCGCCGCGCCGTTCGCCATCCTAACTGTCCGATCGATTCGGATCGTCGCGAGCGGCCGTGCGCGGCGCGGCACGCCGATGTCCCCACCTCGAATCGAGCCGCGCCTGCGTGCGCGCCGCCCGGTCCATGGCCCGCCGTTCTCTATCTTCTCGAACGGAATCACTCATGGGCACTCCCCTGCAAAAGCTGGCGGACGGCGTCACGTTGTGCGCGTCCCCGGCAACCTGGATCGAAGGCGAAGCGATCCGGCAACTGACACACACGGCCACGCTGCCGGGCATGCAGCGCGTCGCCGGCATGCCTGATCTGCATCCCGGGCGCGGCTATCCGGTCGGCGCGGCGTTCTTCTCGACGGGCCGGTTGTATCCGGCGCTGATCGGCGGCGACATCGGCTGCGGCATGGCGCTGTGGCAAACCGCGCTCGACGCGCGGCGCAGCAGCACGGCCAAGCTCGCGAAGCAGCTCGGCTCGATCGACGGCCGGCTCGATGCAAGCTGGCAACCGCGGCTCGCCGCGGCCGGCCTCGCCGATCACGGCTTCGCGGCCTCGCTCGGCACGATCGGCAGCGGCAACCACTTCGCCGAGTTGCAGAAACTCGACGGCATCCACGACGAAGCCGCGCTGCACGCGCTCGGCATCGCGCCGGAGCGCCTGCTGCTGCTCGTGCACAGCGGCTCGCGCGGGTTCGGTCAAGCGATCCTCGAACAGCACACGCACGCGCACGGCCACGGCGGCCTCGACGAAACCGATGCCGAATGCGCCGCGTATCTCGAACGGCACGACGCCGCGCTGCACTACGCGCGCGTCAACCGCGAGCTGATCACGCGGCGCATGCTGGCGCGCTGGCGCAGCGAAGGCGCGCCGCTGCTCGACGTCCATCACAACTTCCTGAGCCGCGTCACGCTCGGCGGCACGCCGGGCTGGCTGCACCGCAAGGGCGCGACGCCGGCCGACGCGGGGCCGGTGGTGATCCCCGGCTCGCGCGGCGACTACAGCTACCTGGTGCAGCCGCTGCCGTGCGGCGACGCCGGGCATCTCGATTCGCTCGCGCACGGCGCGGGCCGCAAATGGGCGCGCGGCGATTGCCGGGGCCGGCTCGAAGCGCGCTTTTCGCCGTCGCAACTGACGCGCACGCGCCTCGGCAGCCAGGTGATCTGCGAGAACCGCGAGTTGCTGTACGAGGAAGCGCCGCAGGCCTACAAGCCGATCGACAGCGTGGTGGACGCGCTCGAGGCGGCCGGCCTCGTGCGACGCCTGGCGCGCCTCGCGCCGGTGCTGACCTACAAGACCGCCGGGGAGGGTTGCTGATGCTGCTTCATCTGACGTCCGCCCACGGCCCGCTCGAATGCCAACTGGCGGTGGCGCATGCGTTGCGGCAATTGCAGATCGAGGCCGACGCCGCGCAGGTGGCGTTGACCGTGCTGGAGGACGTGCCGGGCGAACGCCCGGGCACGTTCCGCTCGCTGCTGGTCGAACTCGGCGGCGAATCAGGCAGCAACGCCGACCAACCGCCTGACCGCGACGCCGCCGCCGACGCGCTTGCCGCACGCTGGACCGGCACGCTGCAATGGATCTGCGCGAGCCCGTTTCGCGCGCGGCATCCGCGCCGCAACTGGTTCATCGGCGTGGCGCGCTGCGCCGCGACGCCCCCGCCGCCCGACGGCGAGGTGCGCTTCGAGGCGATGCGCGCGCGCGGCCCCGGCGGCCAGCATGTCAACAAGACGGCGTCGGCGATCCGCGCCACGCATCTGGCCAGCGGAATTGCCGTGCGCGTGGAAAGCGAGCGCAGTCAGCACGCGAACCGGCGGCTGGCGTTGCAATTGCTCGGCTGGCGCTTGCAGCAGGAGGCCGAGCAGCAGGCCCTGAACGCGCGCCGCACGCGCCATCGGCAACATGGCGAGGTGGCGCGCGGCAACCCGGTGCGCGTGTTTCGGGGAGCAGCGTTCACGCCATCCGACGGCTGATCGCCACCGCCATGCGGCGCGCGGATATTTTCATAACCCGGCAAGCGCGATTGACGGATTCATTACGAATCGCGAGGGATGCGTCTAAAATGCGCGCCATGCTCCGACTCCGCCATCTGCTCGCGCAGCGTCTGACGCATCCGGCGCTGGCCTCGTGGCTGCTGCTGATCGTCGCGTTCCGCCTGCTGCTTCCGCCCGGCCTGATGCTCGCCCCGAGCACGGGCGGGAGCGGCGTCGACCTGTCGATCTGCAGCGGGCACGGCGCGTTGTTCGGCGATGCGCCGGCGCTCGCGGGCGTCCATCGCAGCGCCGACCCGGGCGCGCAGGCCGCCGAAGCCGAGCTCGCCCAGGCACTGGCCGGTTCGCCGCACCACCCCGCACCCGACGCCGACGCGCAACACGCCGGCGACCTGTGCCCGTT
>NZ_JAAGPF010000360.1 GCF_017104645.1 Burkholderia sp. Ac-20379 | reverse complement strand
CGGCGGCGCGCGGCTCTGGCGCTGGGAGCTGCAACCGGCCGCGCGCCCGGCCGAGGCCGGCTTGCTGGGCAGCGCGCCGCGCGCGCAGTCGGCTGCCAAGCTGTCCGCCGAGATTACGCTCGATCCGGGCTTCGATTGGCTGATGCGTTGCGACCGCGTGGATTTTCCGCCGGGCGGGATCGCGCACACGCACGTTCATCAGGGGCCGGGCATCCGCTGCACGCTGCACGGCGAGATCGCGATCGAGATCGACGGCGCGCGCCACACGCACGGCGCGGGGCAGGCCTGGCTCGAACTGGGCCGGGATCCGGTGCTCGCGCCCACCACGCCGGACGCCGAAACGGCCTTCATCCGCTGCTTCCTGCTGCCCCAGGCGTGCCGGGGCCGCAGTTCGATCCGGTATGTCAAAATCGAGGATGCACGACGGCCGAAGGATCAGCGCTATCACGTGTTTGCCGAGCGTCTGCTGACGCTCGCGGGCGCCTGATCCGGAGCCGTGCGGGGCGCCGCCGGGCGCTCGCGCGCGGCGCCAGGCCCGCGGCCCTCACACGACCATCCCGAGCTCTTCCCTTCATGGCGATCAACAAAGCAGCAGACAGCGACGACCTCGAACCCGGCGCGCAGGACGACGCGACCTCATCCACCTCGGTGATGTCGCTGCGCCTGCTGGAAACCATCGCGTCCCATCCGCACGAAAGCGCGCTGACGAACCTCGCGCAGGAACTCGGCATTCCGAAGGCGCGCGTGCACCGGCATCTGAGCGCGCTCAAGCGCGACGGCTACGTGACGCAGAACCCCGACACCAGCCGCTACCGGATCGGCTGGCGGATGTTCCTGCTCGGGCGGCGCGCGCTCGACCAGTTCGACGTGGTGACGCTGGCGCGCCCGCTGATGGAGGAGTTGCGCGACACGGTGGGGCAGACGGTGGTGATCACGACGGTGTCCGACGAGGGCATGGTGGTGCTCAACATCGTGCCGGGCCGCAGCAAGCTGGAGATCATCTTCCACCCCGGCACGCGCTTCGATTTCCACACGGTCGCGCAGGGCAAGATCGCGCTGGCGTTCGGGCCGCCCAAGCTGCTCGAACGCGTGCTGGCGCAGCCGCTCGCCGCGCCGACCGCGCAGACCATCGTCGATCGCGACCGGCTGCTGCACGAGGTCGCGCTGGTGCGTTCGCGGCAATGGGCGGAAGCGCCCGAGGAGGCGTTCACCGGCGTCAACGCGCTGGCCGCGCCCGTGTTCCAGTTCGGCAACAAGTTGTTCGGCTCGCTCGCGATCGTCGGCTCGGTGCATTACCTGCCGGCGCAGGCCAGCGAGCGCACGGTGGCGGCGCTGACCGACACGGCGCGCCGGCTGTCGCTGCTGCTCGGGGCAGATGGGGATGCCGCGTCGGATTGAGCGGCGATGAAGCCCGGCGCGGCATGGTCGGCGCCGGGCTGACGAACGATACGGAAGGCGGCGGGCCGGTGGTTCAGTGCGAGGTCGCGCGGCCCTTGGCCGGTTCGTTGGCGGCCTCGTCCGCATCGGCGCTGGCCGCGGCATTCGCGGCCGCCGCGCGCATCGCGCCGGCCGCCTCGAACATGCCGCGCATGTCGAAGCCCGACGGATGCTGATAGACGCGCAGCCCGAACTCCGGCAGCACCGCCAGCAGGTGATCGAAGATGTCGCCCTGGATCGCCTCGTAATCGAGCCACGCCGTGGTGTCGGTGAAGCAGTACAACTCCATCGGAATGCCCTCGGCCGTCAGCGGCAACTGGCGCGTCATGCGCGTCATGCCGCCGTGGATGCGCGGGTGATGCTGCAGATAGCTGTCGCAATAGGCGCGGAACGTGCCGAGGTTGGTGAGCTGGCGGCGGTTGCCCGTCCATTCGGCGTCCGCGCCGAGCGCGCCGTTCCACTCGTCGAGCAGGCCGCGCTTGCTCGCCAGGTAATCCTTCAGCAGCGTGAAATGTTCGAGCCGGGCGATTTCGTTCGCGCCGAGAAAGCGCACGCTGGTCGCGTCGATGAAGATCGCGCGCTTGATGCGCCGCCCGCCCGATTCGGTCATGCCGCGCCAGTTCTGGTAGCTCTCGGTGATCAGCTTCCAGGTGGGGATCGTGATGATGGTGCGGTCGAAGTTCGACACCTTGACGGTGTTCAGCGTGATGTCGATCACGTCGCCGTCGGCGCCCGCGCTCGGCATGGTGATCCAGTCGCCGATCCGCAGCATGTCGTTCGACGAGAGCTGCACGCCGGCCACGAGGCCCAGCAGCGTGTCCTTGAAGATCAACATCAGCACCGCCGACATCGCGCCGATCCCCGACAGCAGCAGCCCGATCTGCTTGCCCGTCACGGCGCCGATCACCACCAGCGCGGCGGTCAGGAACATCAGCAGCTTGATCAACTGCATCGCGCCCTTCAGCGACAGCGCAGCCTGCTCGCGCGGCTTGGTGCGGTGCAGGTGCTCGACGGCCGACAGCACCGCGCTGACCATCATGGTGGCGAGGAACACCAGTACCGCGAACACCAGCTTGTCGACCACGCGCGCGGCCGATTCGGGAATACCGGGCACGGCGCGGAAGCCGAGCTGGAACACCACGAACGGCACCAGCCGCGACAGCCATTTGAACGCGCCGTACTGGAACAGCACGTCGTCGAAGCGGGTGGGCGTGCGTGCGGCGAACTTGGCGACCACGCGGAACAGCAGGAAGCGGACAGCGGCGGCGATCACGCAGGACGCCGCGACGAGAATCAGACAGCCGACGAGCGGCTCAAACCAGGTTGCATTCATCGATTCGGTGCGGAACGGAGCTTGAGGTCACGGCGCAGCGCCCGCCCGTGCACGGGACGCGGCCGTCTGCGCGGCCGGGGCGGCGCGCACAGTAAGGAGGCTGTCAAGACAGTGAAACGGCGTGAAGGGTTCCGGTGACGTGACGGAAATTTGACGCAACCGGGTTTGGGGCGGGGGCCGGGCGCAACCGTCGCCGGCCCGCGAGGCTCAGCGCTTCGGCTTCAGGAACGGCAAGCGCGCCGCGATCGGGCCATACAGCTTCGCGACCAGATAGAGCAGGCCGATCGCCACCACGTCGGCGGTCAGGCCGAGCGGCACGTCGAGATAGCCGTCGGTTTCCCAGTACAGCACGGAATCGACCGACAGCGAAATGCCCGTGCCGGCCACGAAGCAAAGCAGCCCCTGCCGGCCGATCGTGCCGATCCATGGCATGGCGCGGGCCACCCGGTGCATCCAGCCGAGATGCACGAGCTTCGCGGCGAGCCACGCGATGCCGAGGAAGTTGACGAGCCGCACCGCGCCGAGGTTCTGCTTGATCGCCGGATCGGTCGGGAACGGCTCGATGCGCAGCCGGTAATACGCGCCCGCGGCCACCACGGCCACCGCCAGCGCCGTCACCAGCACGCCGCGCGGCTGCTTCGACAGCGTCGCGTACACCGGCTGGCAGCGCGACAGCACGCCGAGCACGAACATGAACTGCCACGCGAACGGATTGAAATCCCACGGCAGGCCGTCGACGGTCGGCAGATAGCCCGCGATGCGGCGCGCCGACAGCCAGCCGAGCAGGCTGATCGCGAGCAACAGCCACGGCTTGTCGCGCGCCATCGGCAGCGCCAGCGGCACCAGCGCCGCGAAGAACGCGTACATCGGCAGCACCGAGGCCAGATATGGCTGGCGGCGGAACAGCACGATGTCGCGCAGCGCGGCCAGCGGATGGTGCATCAGGCCTTCGAGATCGTGGGTGGGCATGTTCGGGCCGTCGATCGCGAGCGCGCCGAGCACGGCCGTGATCAGCAGCATCAGCCCGGCCGTCACGAGGAACGCGCGATAGATCTCGAACGCGCGGCGGATGAAGCGCTGGCGCGCGACGGCCTCGGTCTGGCGCTCGGCGAGCGAGTTGTAGGCGATCGCGGTGGCGAAACCGCCCAGGAACACGAACACCTCGGCCGCGTCGCACAGCGCGTAGGCATGCAGCGTCACGCGCGACAGGATGCTGCCGCCGATGTGATCGACGACGATCACCATCAGCACCAGCCCGCGGAAGAAATCGAGCTCGGCGAAGCGGCCCGCGCGCGGCGGCGGCGCGCTCATGCGCGGCGGCGCCGGACGGCGCGGAGCAGGGGGGCGAACGGGGACGCGGGCGCGGCGGCGCGCGGCGGGAAACTCGGCATGAAGCAAACGGCGGAAGCGGAAACGGACGTGATTGTGCCATCGTCGGCGCAAGCCCGGCAGATTGCCGGCCGGCGGCGCGCTGCACCATCGCGGCGCATGGCTCCGGCGGGGCCGGAAACGCCTGTGCCGGCGTGTGTCGGCGGCTTGACAGCAGGGGCCGCGGCGCGCGCGAGTTGGTATTGCGCAACGGCCATCGCGGGCGCTTCGAACGGCGTGGACGGCGCATTTCGGGCGTGACACACTCTGAACCGTCATGCGCGCCGCCGGCAGCCGCCGGGCGGCGCGATACCGATCAAAGGTGCCAGGCGAGAACCGGTGGACGAAGCCCGCGTCGAGCGGTCCGCCGGGCCATTCCAGTTGTCCGGTTCGGAGACCGTCGACGATGAACAAGCTCCTGCTGCCCGCCGCTGCCGCCGCATTGGTCATGGCGCTGGCCGCGCCCGCCCGCGCGCAGAGCAGCGTCACGCTCTACGGCGTGATCGACGAAGGCGTGAATTACACCAACAACGTCGGCGTGAACGGCGTCAACCGCAGCGATTACGCGCTCGCCAGCGGCTACGCTCAGCGCAGCAGCTGGGGCCTGCGCGGCGCCGAGGATCTCGGCGGCGGCCTGAAGGCGATCTTCGCGCTCGAGAGCGGCTTCGACGTGAACAACGGCAGCGCCAGCAACGGCGGCCGGATGTTCGGCCGCCAGGCGTTCGTCGGCCTGACCCACGCGCAATACGGCGCGCTGACGTTCGGCCGCCAATACGATGCCGTGGTCGATTACCTCGCGCCGCTGACGGCCGCCGGCAGTTGGGGCGGCATGCTGATGTCGCACCCGTTCGACAACGACAACGCCGACAACACGGTGCGTGCCAACAACGCCGTCAAGTACGCCAGCCCCGGTTTCGGCGGCCTGAGCTTCGGCGGCGCTTACAGCTTCAGCAATGCCACCGGGTTCGCCAACAACCGGCAATACAGCGCCGGCGCGCGTTACGACTTCGGCGGGTTGCAGGTGGGCGCGGCCTATCTCGAGGCCAACAACCCGGGCCGCACGGCCGACGGCGCGGTGGCCGCCAACGACGCCAATTTCACGGCTGACCGGCTGCGCATCTTCGGCGGCGGCCTGAACTACACGTTCGGCGAAACCACGGTGGGCTTCGTCTATACCAAGACCGATCTCAAGAACCCGGTGGCCACCGCCTATCTGCCGGCCGGCGCGCTGTCGGGGCTCGGCCTGTCGGCCACCCGCTTCGACAACTTCGAGATCAACGGCAAATACCAGCTCACCCCGGCCTTTTTCGTGGGCGCGCAGTACACCTACACGAGCGGCACGTTCGACACCGCCGACGGCGCGGCCCGGCCGCATTACCACACGGTCGGGCTGATGGCCGACTACAGCCTGTCGAAGCAGACCGACGTGTATCTGCAGGGCGCGTGGCAGCGCGTCGGGGGCGACCGGCCGGGCGGCGCGCTCGACGGCGGCTACCTGGTCGGCACCGACGGGCCGTCGGCCACCGCCAGCCAGTTCTCGGTGCGCGCGGCGATCCGGCACAAGTTCTGACGGCCGCGCAGGCCCGCTCAGGGCCGTAACAGCGAAAACACCACCCACTCCGGCGCGGCGCCGTCCGGCGACACGCGCGCGAATTCGTGCCGCCGTTCGTAGATCGTCAGCGGCCAATCCTGCGAATACGTGCCGAACACCCGCGCCTTCTGGTCGGGCGCGCGGCGCACGTCGCATACGGGGATGTTGACGCGGTAGGTGCGGCCGACGCCCTCGTTCGGCGGGGTGCCGGGCAACAGGGCGAGGGCGGATTTCGATGCCTCGCTATAGGCCACCGGCGGGGCAGGCGGGGCTGCCTCGAATGCGTAGGGCGCCGTGTAATGCGCCCGTACCGGTTTCCCGTTTTCCAGATACGGCCGGCAGCGGCTGGCCCGCAAGGCCTGCACCGCGCTGTCGTCCAACTGCCAGTGTCCCGACGATTCCACGAGCGTGATGTGCTCGATTGCGCCGGTTTCGCTGACCTCGAAACCGAGCTTCACCACGCCGCGGTAGCGGCCGGCGCCGGGGTAGTCGGGCTTGACCAACTGGCAGGTTGCGGGCGGTTCGGCTTGGGCGGCGGGAAGCGCCGCCGCGAGCGGCCCGGCGGGCCTCGATGCGGGGGCGCTCGCGCAGGCGGCGAGCAGCCCTGCGCTCGTCAGGAACAGGGCGATGCGGGGCAGGTGCCGGAGCGTGGTCATGGCGGGGCGGGAAGAATGGGTTGGGCCCGCCGAGATCGGGCCGGCGCCATCATAACCGCAAACGAACGGCGATCGGGGCCGCATTGAATTGCATCAAATCGCAACTAACGGTCAGGCCCGCCAGCACTCGCGAAGCGGCGGTTCCCGCCGTGACAATCAGCGTTCAGAAAAGCCGTCGGCCTGCCTTGCCGTGGCCGCCTGAGGCAGCCTCAGGCAAAACCAGATGGCGCGTTGCGCCGCTGCGCGGCACCATCGGCGCGTTCGCCTTCCAGGCGTGTTTCTCCAAGGAATTCCGTATGCAGAACGATGGCTCGACGATCGCGATCGTCGTCGCGGTGTTCGCCGTGGCCGGCCTCGTCAAGGGGATGATCGGCCTCGGCCTGCCGACCGTGGCGATGGGCCTGCTGACGCTGGCCATGCCGCCTGCGGCGGCGGCCAGCCTGCTGGTGGTGCCGTCGCTGGTCACCAACGTCTGGCAACTGGCGCGCGGCCCCGCGTTCGGCGCGCTGCTCAGGCGGCTCTGGCCGCTGCTTGCGGGCCTCGCCGTCGGCACGTTCGCGGGCGGGCTGCCGGCGCTGGCGCACGCCCGCCCG
>NZ_JAAGPF010000359.1 GCF_017104645.1 Burkholderia sp. Ac-20379 | reverse complement strand
CGAGCGTCAGGTTGCGCGAATAGCCGGGCGACTGGCTGACGATGGTGCCGATCGGGCTGACCAGCGATTGATGCTCGCGCACGATGCTGCCGTCGAGGCTGCCCTGCGGCAGCCAGGCGGTGGCCGCCTCGCCGGCCGCCGCGCGCGCCTGCACGACGCGCGCCTGGGCCGCGGCCAGATCGAGGTTCTGCGCGAGCACGCGCTCGACGATGCGCGTGAGCACCGGATCGTCGAAGCCGGTCCACCAGCGCGCGAGGTCGGCCGTGCTGTCGCCGGACACCGCCGCCAGCGCGTCGCCCGCGTGGTAATGCTCGGCCACCGCAACCTCGGGCCGGCGGTAGTCGGGGCCGACCATGCAGCCCGCCAGCAACAGGGCGGCCAGCAGCGCAGGAGCCAGCGCGGGCGGCAGCACGCGGCGGCCGGTACGGATGAGATGCGTCATTGTCGATTCCCTGTTCAGTGTCCTGCGTCGCTCGGCTGCTGTTGCGGCGGCGGCGCCACCTTGCGCAGCAGCGGCACCAGCACCACGGCGATCGCGAACGCCACGCCCACGGCGAGGAACGCGTCGGCGTAGGCCATCGTCGAAGCCTCGCGATAAGCCAGCCCGCGCAGTTGCAGCAGCGTCGCGCCGGCCGCGTGGGCCGTATCGCCGAACGCCTGGCCGAAGCGCGCCTGGGTGCCGTCGAGCAGCGTCTGCATGGCGGCGTTGCCGCTCGTCAGCGTGCTGGCGATCCGTTCGAAGTGAAAGTTGATGCGGTTGTTGAGGATCGCGCCGCAGATCGCGATGCCCACCGCGCCGCCGAGGTTGCGCATCATGTTGAACAGCCCGCTCGCATATTTGACGCGCGCCATCGGCAGGCTGCCGAGCCCGAGCGTGACGGCCGGCGCCACCGCCGGCACCTGCGCGATGCCGCGGATCACCTGCGGCCAGAACAGTTGATCGCCGCCCCAGTCGCTCGTGATCTGCGCGAAACTCAGCATCGACAGGCCGAACATCGCGAGCGCGCCCATCAGGATGTAGCGCGTGTCGAAGCGCTTCGCGAGCACCATGTACAGCGGCACGCCGAGCAGGCCGCCGAGGCCGGTCGCGCACACCACGGTGCCGGTCTGCAGCGCCGAGTAGCCGCGCACGTAGCCGAGGAACAGCGGCATCAGGTAGATCGTGCTGAAGATGCCGATGCCGGTGATGAACGACAGGATGCAGCCCACCGTGAAGTTGCGGTTCAGGAACGCGCGCAGGTCCACCACCGGCTTGTCGTAGCTGAGGCTGCGCCATACGAACAGCAGCCCGGCGATGCCCGAGATCCAGGCCGCGTGGCGGATGTCGGCGTCGTCGAACCAGTTCCAGCGCGAGCCTTCCTCGAGCACGTATTCGAGCAGGCCGAGGAACACCGCCATCAGCGCGATGCCGAGGTAGTCGGCGTCCTTGAGCAGCGTGTGATCGGGCTCGTCGATGTCCACCAGCGTCGCCACGCCGAGCGCCACCAGCAGGCCCGGCACCACGTTGATGTAGAAGATCCAGCGCCACGACATCACGTCGGTGATCCAGCCGCCGATCACCGGCCCGAGCGCGGGCGCGACCGAGGCGATGGTGCCGATCACGGCCGCCGACATGGCGCGGCGCGGGCCGCTGAAATAGTGGAACGACGAGGTGAACACGGTCGGGATCATCGACGCGCCGAGCATGCCCTGCAGCGCGCGGAACACGATCATGCTGCCGATGCTCCAGGCCATCCCGCACAACATGCTGGCGATGGTGAAGCCGATCGCCGACGCCACGAACAGCCAGCGCGTCGAGAACACGCGCGTGAGCCAGCCCGACAGCGGAATCGTGATGATCTCGGCGATCAGGTAGGCGGTTTGCAGCCAGCCGATCTGGTCCTGGCCGGCCGACAAACCGCCGCCGATGTCCTGCAGCGAGGCGGCCACCACCTGGATGTCGAGCAGCGCGACGAACATCCCCACGCACATGATCGCGAACGGCAGGACGGGCGGATCGGCCGGCGCGGCGGCCGCGCCCCGGGCGGCGGCGTTCATTGCGGCTCCGCGCGCGTGTCGACGGTCGCCACCACCGACAGCCCGGCGCGCAGCGCGCCGACCGCGCCCGCGTCCCGATCGAGCGCGATGCGCACCGGCACGCGCTGCACGATCTTCGTGAAGTTGCCGGTGGCGTTCTGCGCCGGGATCACGCTGAACACCGCGCCGGTGGCGGGCGCGAGGCTGGCCACGTGGCCTTCGATCTTCAGGCCGGTGTTGACGTCGGCCTCGATCTCAACCTTTTGGCCCGGCCGCATGTGGCGGATCTGGTCTTCCTTGAAGTTCGCGTCGACCCACAGGCCCTTGGCGGGCACCAGCGACATCAGTTGCGTGCCGGCCGCCACGAACGTGCCGGGATGCGCCGAGCGGTTGCCCACATAGCCGTCGACGGGCGCGAGCAGCGTGGTGTAGCCCGTGTTCAGCTTGGCGTTGCGCATCGCGGCTTCGGCCTGCTCGATGCGCGCCTGCGCCTCCACCTTCTGCGCCTCGATCACGCCGAGCTGGCGGCGCTGCGCGTTGACCGCCGCCGACGAGGCGCGCACCTTGGCGCGGGCCTGGTCGAGCGAGGTTTGCGCGCGCTGCGAATCCTGCTGCGTGCCCGAATGCGATTCGGCGAGGTTCGCGTAGCGCTGCGCGTCGCGGGCGGCGAACTGCTGCGCGGCCTGATCGACGTCGGCCTGCGCCTGCGCCTGGGCGATGTCGGCCTCGATCAGCGCGTGCTGCGCGTCGAGCCGCGTCAGCGCGGCCTTGGCGGCGTCCACCTCGGCCTGCGCCGCATCGAGCCGCGCCGTGAAATCGGCCGGGTCGAGCTCGATCAGCGGCTGGCCGGCGTGCACCAGCGCGTTGTCCTCCACCAGCACGCGCGCCACGTAACCCGACACGCGCGGCGAGATCACCGTGACGTTGCCGCCCACGTAGGCGTCGTCGGTCGATTCGTAGAAGCGCGCGCTGAGCCACCAGTAGATGCCGTAGCCCACTGCCCCGATCAGCACAATCGTCAGGATCGCGAAAGGAATGATCCGGCGCTTGCGCGGTGCCGCGGCCTCGCCGGCGGCGGCGTTGTTGTCTTGCATGTTGACTCCTGTAATCGGGGAAGCCGGCCGGGGCCGCGCACGCGGATGCGCACGGCCCCGGCCGGTAGCGAGTGGCGGGCGTCGTCATTACATGACGATCATCATGCAACATGATATGACGTACATCATTTAATAAGCAAGCACGAAAACGCACCGCCCTGACGGGCGCGTGGGCATTCAATCGTGGGAGGAATTCAGGTGCGGCCGGGGCGGCGCCCGGCCGGCGAAGCGCGGCGGCGCGTTATGCCTTATGCCTTGCGCACCAGCACCACGGCGTATTTGCAGTTCGCGGCGCTGTCGTTGCGGAACACGCAATCGCTCGGCGGCCCGATTTCCAGGCAATCGCCGGCGTGCAACTCGTGGCGCTCGCCGCCCTCGACGAACACCAGCGTGCCGTCGAGCACCCAGATCAGTTGCTGCACCTGCCGATAAGCCGAGGCCGGCATCGGAATGTCCGCGCCGGGCGGCAGATCGATTTCGACGAGGTTCAGCGGCGACGCCGATTTCGGCGATACATGGCGGCGCACGTAGCCGCTTTGCGGATCGAGCCATACCGGCTGATCGTCCACGCGCAGCAGGCGGCCCTCCTCCAGCTCGGCCAGCGCCAGCAGCGCCGACATGCTCAGGTCGAACGCGCCGGCCAGCTTGGCCAGCGAGGTGGCCGTCGGGCTGCTTTCGCCGCGCTCGATCTTGTGGATCATCGCGCGCGACACGCCCGATTTCTCGGCCAGATCCGTGAGCGACCAGTTGCGGCCCTCGCGCTCGGCGCGGATTCGCGCGCCGATACGTTGATCGATGTCGTCTACTATGGTGTACACTCGTTTTAATTTAGTGGACAGCCCAAGGAGGCTGGCATGGAAATCCGCGACGCGAACCTGCAGGACATCGAAGGTATCACGGCCATCTATAACGACGCGGTGCTCAATACGCTGGCGATCTGGAACGAGACGCCTGTGGACACGGCGAACCGCACGGCCTGGCTCGGCGACCGGCGCCGCGCCGGCTACCCGGTGCTGGTGGCGGTGGACGACGCGCAGCAGGTGATCGGCTACGCCTCGTTCGGCGACTGGCGCGCCTTCGACGGTTTCCGCGAGACGGTCGAGCATTCGATCTACGTGCGCAGCGACCAGCGCGGCAAGGGCATCGGCCCGCAACTGATGACGGCGCTGATCGAACGCGCCCGCGCGCTCGGCAAGCACGTGATGGTGGCCGGCATCGAGGCCGGCAATACCGGCTCGATCCGTCTGCACGAGAAGCTCGGTTTCACGCACACCGGCACGCTGACGCAGGTGGGGATGAAGTTCGGCAAGTGGCTCGATCTGGCCTTCCTGCAGTTGACGCTCGACAGCCGCCCGACGCCCGGCGCGCCGCGCGACTGAAGCCGGCGAACGCGGCGCCCGCCGCGTTGTCCGCCTCACGAATGGCCGCCTCGACGGCCATTTTTTACGCCCGAACATCTCCGCGCACGACCGTGCGGCAACGCTGCCATCGCACGGCGTCCGTTCCCCTCTCCAGCCTGCGTCTTTCTTCCGAAAGCCTTGCCCGGCAAGGTTTTCCATCGTCACCACCGGCATTCACCGGGTATTCCCGGATGCCGCCCTTCGCGCAAAAATTTGTATGATGACCACATAACCTGACAAACCCGGCACGTTCATGTTCGAAAAAATCCCGGCCCGCGCGATGAGCGACACGGTCGCGCAGCAACTGCTCAAGCAGATCGAGATCGGCAGCTTCGCAGCCACCGGCAAGCTGCCGACGGAATCGGTGCTGGCGCAGGAATTCGGCGTGAGCCGCACGGTGATCCGCGAGGCGATCTCGCGCCTGAAGAACGAAGGCGTGGTGGAGCCGCGCCAGGGCAGCGGCGTGTTCATCTCGCAGCACGGCGCGATCCGGCCGCTGCGCATCGATTACGCCGAAGCGGTCGAATCGGGCTCGCTGGCCCACCTGCTGGCGGTGCGCCGCGCGATCGAGGCCGAAGTGGCCGCCGAGGCCGCCAAGTGCCGCACCGACGCCGACATGGTTCGCATCGACGCCGCGCTCGCGAGCATCGACATCGCCGTGGCCGAAGGCCGCGACGGCGTGGCGGAAGACATCGCGTTCCACCGCACGATCGCCGCCGTCACCGGCAATCCGTACTTCCTCAAGACGCTGAGCTTCCTGAACCAGTACCTCGAAGCCGGCGTGGTCGTCACGCGCCGCAACGAAGCGACGCGCGAGGATTTCTCGCGTCAGGTGCGCGAGGAACACGCTGCCATCGTCGACGCGATCCGCGCCGGCGACGCGCTCGCCGCCAGCAACGCGGCGCGCACCCACATGGTCAATGCCGCGCGGCGTCTCGCGCAGGCCGGCATTCGCTGATTTCCGCCCGGCCCGGCCGGGCGCTTCCCGTTCCTACGAAGGTTCACCATGTCACGACAAATAGGCGTCATCGGTCTCGGCGCGATGGGCTTGGGCGTTGCCCGCTCGCTGCTGCGCGCCGGCTTCGCGGTTCACGCTTGCGACGTGCGCGAGCAGGTGCTCGCCGATTTCGCGGCCGAAGGCGGCCAGCGCTGCGCCAGCCCGGCCGAGCTGGGTGCGCAGTGCGAGGTGGTGGTCACGCTGGTGGTCAACGCCGCGCAAACCGAAACGGTGCTGTTCGGCGAGCACGGCGCGGTGCCGGCCATGCGCGCCGGCTCGGTGGTGATCTCGAGCGCCACCGTCTCGCCCGAATTCGCCGTGCAACTGGGCGCACGCGTCGAGGCGGCCGGGCTGCTGATGCTCGATGCGCCCGTGTCGGGCGGCGCCGCGCGCGCGGCCTCCGGCGAAATGACGATGATGACGTCCGGCCCCGCCGCCGCCTACGCGGCCTGCGAGGACGTGCTGGCCGCCATCTCGGGCAAGGTCTACCGGCTCGGCCATGAATACGGCGCCGGCTCGAAGGTCAAGATCATCAACCAGCTGCTGGCCGGCGTGCATATCGCCGCAGCGGCCGAGGCGATGGCGCTGGGCTTGCGCGAAGGCGTCGATCCGGACGCGCTGTACGAGGTCATCACGCACAGCGCCGGCAACTCGTGGATGTTCGAGAACCGCGTGCCGCACATCCTGAACGGCGACTACACGCCGCTGTCGGCCGTCGACATCTTCGTCAAGGATCTCGGCCTCGTGCTCGACACCGCGCGCCGCAGCAAATTCCCGCTGCCGCTGTCGGCCACCGCGCACCAGATGTTCATGAGCGCGTCGAGCGCCGGCCACGGCGGCGAGGACGATTCCGCCGTGATCAAGACCTTCCCCGGCATCACGCTGCCGGGCGCCCGTTGACGGAACCCATCGCCATGACCGCTTTCCAAGCCCCCGCGCGGCCGCTGCTCGGCTGCATCGCCGACGATTTCACGGGCGCCACCGATCTCGCCAACATGCTCGTCAAGAGCGGCATGCGCACGGTGCAGACGATCGGCGTGCCCGCCGCCGGCACGCAGCTCGACGCCGACGCGATCATCGTCGCGCTGAAGTCGCGCACGATCCCGGCCGCCGACGCCGTCGCGCAATCGCTCGAGGCGCTCGCCTGGCTGCGTGCGCAAGGCTGCCGCCAGTTCTATTTCAAGTACTGCTCGACGTTCGATTCGACCGACGCCGGCAACATCGGCCCGGTGGCCGACGCGCTGGCCAAGGCGCTCGGCGCGGAGGATCAACTCGCGATCGCCTGCCCGGCGTTTCCCGAAAACGGCCGCACGATCTATCGCGGCCACCTGTTCGTCGGCGACGGCCTGCTCAACGAATCGGGCATGGAAAACCATCCGCTCACGCCGATGAAGGACGCGAACCTGGTGCGCGTGCTGCAGGCGCAAACGCCGTCGAAGGTGGGCATGGTGCGCTACGACACCATCGCACGCGGCGCGCAGGCGGTGCGCGACGCGTTCGCCACGCTGCGCGCCGACGGCGTGCGCTTCGCGATCACCGATGCGCTGTCCGACGCCGATCTGCACGTGGTGGGCGAAGCCTGCGCCGATCACGCGCTGGTGACGGGCGGCTCGGGCATCGCGCTCGGCCTGCCCGCCAACTTCCGCCGCGCGGGCCTGCTGCCCGAACGCGGCGACGCGGCCGCGCTGC
>NZ_JAAGPF010000358.1 GCF_017104645.1 Burkholderia sp. Ac-20379 | reverse complement strand
GTCGGCCTCAGCGTAGCCGGCCTCGCGCTCGACGACGCGCGCGTGCTGCGCGTCGCGGCCGGCATCGAGCGCGCGTTCGCCGCCTGAGGCGAGACCCGACGCGCCGCGCCGGCAACGGCGCGAGCCTCAGCGCGCGTCGATCTCGCGCTCCAGCATCAGGTCTTCGTAGAACGCCCCGAAGCCCCGCGTCTTGTGACGGATGTGCATCTCCAGAATCCAGACGTGGGCGCTCGGCACCACGTCCGCCGTCGACAGCGTGCCCGCGAACTTCGGTTCGTGCGGGAAATCGGCGATCCGGTGCCCCGACATGCGCTTCAGGTTCAGCGCCCAGCCCATCGCCTCGGCCTCGCGCGTGGCGAAGTCGTACAGCGCACGGCCCGTGATGCGCTCGGCGCGCCACAGGTCGTGCACCGTCTGCCAGAGCCGGAACACGTCGGCGCGCGCCCGGTGCATCTCGGGATCGCCGCCCACCACGAAGGTTTCGCCCGCATCGCCCTCCCAGCGGTCCCACACCGGGCCGATATCGATGAAGAAGATGTCGTCGGCGGCCAGCACCGTGCCGGGCGCGGACGGGTTGCCGTACTCGCGCACCGTGTTCGCGCCGAACCGCACGATGATCTTGTGCCAGCCGCGCAGCAGGCCGTGCTCGCGCAGCACCGCGCGCGCCACGCGCGTGGCGTCCTCCTCGCGCATGCCCGGCGCGATGCGCGCCGCGATCGCGTGCACCGCCGCGCGGCTGCGGCGGCGCACGTCGAGCATGCCGTCGATGTCGAAATGCGGGCCGACGTCCTCGTAATCCTCGCGCTGCATCATCGCGCCTCCGGTTGCGAACGGGCGGGATCGCCCAATGGGGACGGGCCGGGCAGCGCCACCTCGGCCTGATCGAACGCGTGGCCGAGCCGGAGCTGGCAGGCCAGCCGCGTGCCGGGCGCGGCGTCGAGAAAATCGAGCAGGTCGGCTTCCTCCTCGCCGCGTGCGGCGGCAGGGTCGCCGTTTCGCGCGTGCACCGTCACGGCGCAGGTCGCGCAGACGGCATTGCCGCCGCACAGGTGCTGAAGCGCGAGCCCGCTGCGTATCAGCGCGCCGAGCAAGCGCTGCCCCTCGGCGGCCATCAGATGGCCCCGGCCCCCGTCGGCCCAGCGCAGGTTCAGGCGCACCAGCGCATCGCGCCCGGCATGACGCGCGACAGGCGGAGAAAACGGATCGGCGAAGAAACGCTCGGGCCGCAGGCCGCGCGCGCCGACGAACGCCGCCTTCGCGGCCGCCACCATGGCGGGCGTGCCGCAGGCGTACACGTCGGCATCGTCGAGCGACGCGACATCCGCCATCGCGGCGTCCACCACCGTGCCGCGCCGGAAGCCCTCGACGGCGGCGTCGCCCGACAGCACCGGCACGTAGCGGAATCGCGGATTGGCGGCGGCCCACGCGCGGCAGCGCGCGTCGGCATAGAGATCGGCCGGCGTGCGGCCGCCCCAATAGAGATGCACGGGGCGCTCGCCCGCCCACAGCCGCTCGGCCTCGATCATCGCCGCGAGCGGCGCGAAACCGGTGCCGCCGGCCATCAGCAGCACCGGGCGCGCGGCCGGCGAGCGCCAGCCGAATTCGCCGAGCGGCCCTTCCAGGCCGACGATCGCGCCCACCGCGCGCTGCCCGCCATCCGCGAACAGCCATTCGGTGAAATCGCCGCCCGCCACCTTGCGCACATGCAGTTCGAGCGTGCGCCCGCCGTCGCAGGCGCGCGCCAGCGAGAACGGCTTGTAGCCGTTCGCCGGCCAGCGGATCGCCACGCACTGCCCGGCCTCGTAAGGGAACGGGTTCGCATCGAGCAGACCGAGCCGCACCACGGCGATATCGGCCGCCACCGGCTCGACCGCCTCGATGCGCGCGGCGCGCACCGCGCTCGATGCGTCGCCCGCGTGCGGCATGCGGATCGCGAGATCGGAGCGCGGATAGGTCTGGCACATCAGCACCGGCTGGGGCGCGCCGCCGGGCGGCACGTCGCGCAGCGGGCCGTCGCGGCCGGCGGCGTAGCAGCCGGCCAGCACCTCGCCGCGGCACTGGCCGCAAAAGCCGTCGCGGCACGAGAAGCGGATCGGCGCATCGGCGTTGATCGCCGAGGTCAGCACGTCCTCGTGCGGCCCGGTCGGGAATTGCAACTGCGTGGGGGAGTCCGTTATCTTCACGACTGTTTTTCAATCCGTCGGCATCAGCAATGGCGGAATCTTGCCGCGCCGAAACCCGGGCGGCAATGACCATAAGCCGCCGCGATGCGCGATTCCCCGCGCTTATGCGGCGCGGCACGGAGCCCCGATTGATCGATTCACGCCTGGTGGAAACCTTTCTCGCCGTCTGCAAGGCCGGCAGCTTCGAGCTGGCGGCCGAACGGCTCGGCATCACGCAGCCGGCCGTCTCGCAGCGGATCCGCTCGCTCGAAACCCTGCTCGGCAACCTGCTGGTGGCCCGCACGCGGCCCGTGCTGCCCACCGCCGCGGGCCGCACGCTGCTGCATTACATGGAGCGCGTCGCGCTGCTGGAGGACGAAGCGCTGCGCGAGCTGATGCCCGGCGCGCACACGCCGGCGGAGATCGCCATCGGCGTCAACGCCGACAGCCTCGCCACCTGGTTTCCGGCCGCGCTCGCGGCGGCGTTGCGGCGCGAAACCTATCAGGTCAGGCTGCTGGTGGACGACCAGACGCGCACCCATGCGCTGGTCGAAGCCGGCGACGCGATCGGCTGCGTGACCGGCATCGCGCGCGAGACGGAAGGCCTGCGCTGCGTGCCGCTCGGCGAGATGCCCTACGTGTGCGTCTGCACGCCCGGGTTCGCGGCGCGTCACACGCCCGGCGGCGTGACGGCCGACGCGCTGCGCGCCGCCCCGGCGCTGACGGGCGGCGAGGCCGACGAGGTGCATTTCGCGTTCGTCGCGCGCTACGGGCTTGGGCGTCAGGATTTCCCGCGCCACGCGATTCCGTCGCCGGGCGCGCTGTTCGATCTGATCCGGATGGACGCGGGCTACGGCTGGGTGCCGGTGTCGCACGCCGAAGCGGGCCTGCAAGCCGGCGAACTGGTGCAGCTCGTGCCGGACGTGCACGCCGTCGCGCTGCACTGGCTCATGTGGCTGAACGCGCCGCCGCGGCTGCGCGCGTTCGCCGACACGCTGGCGGCCGCCGCGCAGCAGGCGCTGGCGCGGCGCTGATGCTTCAGCCGAACGCCGGGCGGGCGCTCAGCCCGCCTGCGGATAGGCGATCCGCTCCGGCTCGCGGCGCAGGATCACGCGCCCCGCGCGCACCGACACGAGCGGCTTGACCTGGCGGCGCACCGCGTCGTAATCGCTCGTGGCGTCGAGCACCAGCAGGTTCGCGGACCGCCCCGCCTCCAGCCCGTAGCGCTCGCCGAGCGACAGCGCCTTCGCGCTGTGATCGGTGACGAAATCGAGGCAGCGCTGCAACTCGTCGTAACCCATCATGTGGCAGATGTGCAGGCCGGCGTCGAGCACGCGCAGGATGTTGCCGTTGCCGAGCGGATACCACGGGTCCTGAATCGAATCCTGCCCGAAGCACACGTTGATGCCGGCGCGATCGAGCTCGCCCACGCGCGTCACGCCGCGCCGCTTCGGGAACGTGTCGAAGCGCCCCTGCAGATGGATGCTCTCGGTCGGACAGGAAATGAAATTGATGCCCGAGCGCTTGAGCAGCCGGAACAGCTTCGAGCAATACGCGTTGTCGTAGGAACCCATCGCCGTGGTGTGGCTGGCCGTCACACGCGCGCCCATCCCGCGCACGCGCGCCGCCTCGGCCAGCACTTCGAGAAAACGCGAATGCGGATCGTCGGTTTCGTCGCAATGCACGTCGACGAGGCAGCCGCTGCGCTCGGCCAGCTCCATCAGGAACTGAATCGAGCTCACGCCCTGTTCGCGCGTGTTCTCGAAGTGCGGAATGCCGCCGACCACGTCCGCGCCCATCTCGATCGCGCGCGTCATCAACGCGCGGCCGCCGTCGAACGATTCGATCCCCTCCTGCGGAAACGCGACGATCTGCAGATCGATCAGCCCGCGCGCCTCCGCCTTCACCTCAAGCATCGCCGCGAGCGCGGCCAGCGTCGGATCGGTCACGTCGACGTGGGTGCGCACGTGCTGGATGCCGTGATCGCGCAGCATCGCGATCGCCGTGTGGGCGCGTGCCTTGGTGTCCGCGTGCGTGATGGTGGCCTTGCGCTGGCTCCAGCGCTCGATGCCTTCGAACAGCGTGCCGCTGCGGTTCCATTCGGGGTCGCCCGCCGTCAGCACCGCGTCGAGATGGATATGCGGCTCGACGAACGGCGCGATCGCGAGCCGGCCGCCCGCGTCGATGTCGTCGCCCGATGCCGCGACCGTGCCGTCCTGCGGCACGATCCGCGCGATCGTCGCGCCGTCGAGTTCGAGGGTGTGGAGGCCGCTGCGGCGGCGCAGCGTCGCGTTGACGATCTTCATGGTCGTTCCTGTGATGGGGCGGGCGCGTTCATTCTAATCAATCGACCCCACGCCAAAAATGCGCCGCCACTGTTGCGCGATCCGGAAGGCTGCCCTCCGCGCCGCCCGGTGTTTCCGGCGGCGGCCGCTCCCTACACTGCAGTCATTGGTTCGGCAGTCGCAACAAGGGCGCCGGCCACCCACCCGAAGGAGTCACATCATGAAGAAGATCGTCGTCTCGACCGCTGTCGCCATGCTGATTGCAGCCCCCGCCCTGGCCTTCGCGCAAACCGCGCATCACGGCCTGACCCGCGCCCAGGTGATCCAGGAGCTGGTCGATCTGGAATCGGTCGGCTACTCGCCGTCCAGCGGCAACGATTCGGCCTACCCGGCCGATCTGCAGGCCGCCCAGGAACGTCTCGCGGCCAAGCGTCTGGCCGCGAACCAGGCCGCCAAGCAATCGTACGGCCCGAACGGCGCCGCCGCATCGGAAGCCGGCAAGTCGGTTCAGGCCGACTGAGGCGACTGGCGCATCCGGGCTTCGTCGCTCGGACGATAGCCGCCAGGCAGCGACACGCAGCACAAGCAAACGGCGCGGCCACAGCCCGCGCCGATTTCATTGGGAATCCGAATCGAGAGGAACGGACGCCATGCTTCGAGACGCCCGTTCATTGCCCCGCGCCGCCGCGGCCGGCGGCGGCCGGTCAGCCCGCCGTGCCGGCCTTGACGCGCCGCGACGAGGCCACGGCCGCCTGCATGCGCGCATCGAGCGCGGCCAGCAGCGCTTCGTCGCGCGCGAGGCGATCGGGCATGTCGGCACGCAGGAATTCCACCCAGGTGCGCACCTTCGCATCGACGAAGCGGCGCGACGGATACAGCGCGTAGATGTTCATGCGCTGCAGTGTGTGCTCCGGCAGCACGCGCATCAGCGAGCCGTCGCGCAGCAGGCCGATGGCGGCATACAACGGCAGCATGCCGATGCCCACGCCCTCGCGGATCGCGATCGCCAGCGATTCGGCCGTGTTGGTCTGCAGCGGCCCGCTCACGCGGATCTGCTCGACCTGGCCGGTGCGGCTTTCGAGCAGCCAGTCGTGAGTGGGAAACGCAGGCGTCTGCAGCGTCAGGCAATCGTGCGCGGCCAGCCCGGCCGGATCGGACGGCGCGCCGCGCGAGCGCAGATAGGACGGCGACGCGCACAGGATGCTGAAGGTTTCGCCGAGCTGATGCGAGACGAGTTCGGAATCGGGCAGCGACGACGCCGTGACCACCGCCATGTCGTTGCTGCCGTCGAACAGATCGGGCATGCGCTGCGACAGCGACAGCTCGACGGAAACGTCCGCGTGCTGCTCGCGATACGCGTTCAGCGCGGGCAGCACGTAGTGCTGGCCGATGCTCGCGTAGCTGTGCAGCCGCAGCACGCCGGATGGGCGTTCGTACGCGCCGCTGGCTTCCTCTTCGGCGGTATCGACGTCGGCCAGGATCTGCCGGCAGCGCAGCAGATAGTTCTCGCCGGCCGGCGTCAGCGACAGGCGGCGTGTCGAGCGGTTCATCAGGCGCGTGCGCAGCCGCGCCTCGAGTTCGGAAACGGCGCGCGACATCGCGCCGGTGGTCGAGTTCAGCGACATCGCGGCCGCCGTGAAACTGCCTGCCTCCACCACGCGGGCGAACACCCGCATGTTTTGCAACGTGTCCATTGTTATTCAATACGGCAAAAGAAGGCGGTATTGTCCGCCCACGCTCCTGCCCGATTGTTGCCAGCGCTGCAACTCTGGTTTCCCCTAGGCCGAGTTAATGGCGGAATATCGTCCTCCTACAATCTGCGCCGCAGCGGTCCGGGCTGCGCCGTCGCCCCGGGCCACCTCCGTCGAACCCCGCGCATCCGCCCCACCTCCGCATTGTCGTGATGAAACTCCCGTCCGCGTCAGCCCGCGTTGCCGCCGAAACCCGGCGCTGGTCGGCCCGGCTCGCGCCCGCGGCGCGCTGCCTGCGCGAGTGGGCGTTCTCCGACGGCCTGATCTGGCTCCATCTGGCGAAGACCGTCGCCGCCGCGCTGCTGGCGATGGGCATCGCCATGCGCCTCGAACTGTCGCAGCCGCGCATCGCCATGACCACCGTGTTCGTGCTGATGCAGCCGATGAGCGGCATGGTGTTCGCCAAGGCGTTCTACCGCACGATCGGCACGGTGGTGGGCCTGGCCGCCGCGCTGGCGCTCGGCGGGCTGTTCGCGCAGCAGCCCGAGCTGTACATGGCGGGCATCACGCTGTGGGTGAGCCTCTGCATCGCGGCGGCCGTGCGCAGCCGCCATTTCCGCTGGTACGGCTACGTGCTGGCCGGCTACACGGCCGCGCTGATCGGCATTCCCGCCGTGATGACGCCCGACGCGCTGTTTCTCTCGGCGCTCACGCGCGCAGCCGAGGTGACGGTGGGCATCGTCTGCTCGGCCGCCGTCAGCGGGCTGGTGCTGCCGCTCAGTTCGAGCCGCGCGCTGATGCGCTCGCTGAACGCGCGCCATGCGCGCTTCGTGGCGTTCGCGGCGGCGGCGCTCGGCGGCACGCTGGCGCGCGGCGAGTTCGAGCGGCGCTTCGCCGATTTCGTCGACGACATCGTCGGCTTCGACGCGATCCGCGCCTACGCATCGTTCGAGGATCCGCGCATCCGCGCGCGCAGCCGGCGGCTCGCGCGGCTCAACGGCGAATTCGTCAGCACCTGCACGCGCCTGCATGCGCTGCGCCAGTTGCACCGGCGGCTCGTGCATCGCCGCGCCACGGCTGTGCTGGCCGGGCTCGCGCCGCCGCTGGAGCGGCTCGCGGCCGCGCTGGCGGCGTGCAGAA
>NZ_JAAGPF010000357.1 GCF_017104645.1 Burkholderia sp. Ac-20379 | reverse complement strand
GACGCCACCGGCGCATCGGCCGGCGACAGCGGCGCTGGCCTGGCCGCCGAACCGTCGCCGCTGCCGTTCGGCGGCACGCCCGGCACGCTGCCGGCGCACGCCGCGCACGACGACCAGCCGCTCGGCTTCGCGCTCGGCCAGGTGCACGGCATCTACGTGCTGGCGCAGAACGCGCAGGGGCTCGTGATCGTCGACATGCACGCGGCCCACGAACGGATCCTCTACGAGCAGTTCAAGAACGCGCTGACCGACAAGGCGGTCGCCGTGCAGCCGCTGCTGCTGCCGGTGTCGATGACGGCCACGCCGGTGGAAATCGGCGTGGTGGAAGAAGAGCGCGAAACGCTCGACGCGCTCGGCTTCGACCTGGCCGTGCTGTCGCCCACCACGCTCGCGATCCGCGCGGTGCCGGCGCTGCTCAAGGATGCCGATCTGCAGACGCTCGCGCGCGCCGTGCTGGCCGATCTGCACGCGTTCGGCGGCTCGCGCGTGCTGACCGAGCGCCAGCACGAACTGCTCGGCACGCTGGCCTGCCACCACGCGGTGCGCGCCAACCGCCGCCTCACGCTCGACGAGATGAACGCGCTGCTGCGCCAGATGGAAGCCACCGAACGCGCCGATCAGTGCAATCACGGCCGCCCGACCTGGTATCAGCTGACGCTCGGCGATCTCGACCGCCTGTTCATGCGCGGTCAATGAGCGCGCCGCACCGCCCCGGCGCCGCCGCGCGCCTGCCGGGCGTCGCCCCGGCCGCGCTGCGGGCGGCCCATCACGCGGCGTTCGGCCATCTGCTCGATGCACTGACGGCCATCACGGTGCTGTGCGCGGTTGCGGCGTTCGCGTTCCTGAGCCGCGTGCGGGTGGACGATGCGCCGGTGGGCGATGCCCGCTCCGCCACGCCGATGCCGTAACGCGGCTGCCCCGGCGGCCACGTCCGCACCGCCGAAACCTGCCGGGCCGGGCCGATTGGAATCCGGCTTGGCAGGCGGCGGTATTTTTCTTTATCATGGCACCTGCATCCAGAGTCGGGTTTCCCGACGCCAACCTGCCTCCCCGGGCAAGGTGGACGCCATCAGGCGATGCGGCCGATAGTCGGCAACGAAGCGGGAGCGGCATGGCCGGCACCGGTTCGAACTACCTCTTTACCGGAGCTTGCATGCAGCAGTCTTCCCGCCTTTCTCCCGTGGCAGAACTGATCGCCGATTCCTCCCTGTGTCTGCCCGGCTTCAAGCTGACACACCGTTTCCATATCGTTTCCCTCGCCCACAGCGACGCTGCCGCACGCGTGACCGCGTATCTGGCCGAGCAAGGCGCGCGCGCCGACAGCGCGCCGCTGCTGCGCTGCCGCCAATTGCTGACGCAGACGCTGGTGCTCGACGGCATCGGTGAACGCCGCGCCCGCGCGCTGCGCGAGCAACTGCTCGCACTCGGCGGCGTGCAAAGGATTCGTCTGGAACATTGTTTCGTGCGCGACGACGCGCCGGCCGACGACGACGCCGAGATCGGCAGCCCGGTCGGCGCGACGGCCGCCTGACCTGACGCTACGCGCCGCCGCCTGACGCGGCAATCGCCGCGCGGGCCTTCAGGCCGCGCCGCCCTTCTCCGCCGCGTCCGGCTCGATCGGCTCCACCGTCACCCCGACCGTCAGCACCTGATCGGCGCCGCCGCCGCGAATCACGCCGCGCAACGGCGTGACGTCGGCGTAATCGCGGCCGACCGACAACATCACGTAGTCGTTGCCCGGCGCGCGATCGTTGGTCGGATCGAGCTGCAGCCAGCCGCCGTCTTCCGGCCAGGCCGGATCGTAGACTTCCACCCATGCATGCGAGGCGTCCGCGCCGATCAGGCGCGGCTGCCCCGGCGGCGGCTGAGTCAGCAGATAGCCGCTGACGTAACGCGCGGCCAGCCCGAGCGAGCGCATCGCCCCGATCATGACGTGCGCGAAATCCTGACAGACGCCCTTGCGCAAGGCCAGCGCGGCCAGCGCCGTGGTGTTCACGTCGGTGCTGTTCGGCGTGTAGGCGAACTCGGCGTGAATGCGGCGCATCAGATCCCATGCGGCCTGCACGAGCGGCCGGCCGGCCGTGAAGCTGCGGGCCGCGTAGGCGGCCAGATCGGGATGGCAGGCCACGTGCTGCGACGGAAACACGAATTCGCTGGCGGCGTCGTACGGATGGCCGGCGCGATAGGTCAGCCGCTCGCGCACCGCTTCCCAAGGCGTGGCCGTGCCCGGCGCGGGCGCGGCGATCGACACCGGCGGCTCGCCGCGCTTGCCGGCCGACAGCTTCGGCGGCGTCACGCGCACCACGCTCCGGCTGCGCACGAACAGCTCCTCATGCGGCTGGTTCAGCGCGAACGAGGTGCGCTGGTTGCCGAACGCGTCGATCTCGACGCCCACGCCCTCGGGCAGCGGCTCGATCGCGAGCGCGAAATCGATCAGTTGCTGGCGCGGCAGATCGAGCGGGCGCAAGCGCGCCTGATGCTGAGCCGATTCGACGCGCGCCGCGTAGCGGTAGCGCGTGTCGTGCGTGACACGCAGCGTGCGCGGCTCGGTGGCGGACACGGCCGGAGCGGCCGGCGTGGCTGGCGTGGCGGCAACCACGGCCGCCGCCGCACCGCCCGCGCCGGCCTTTTTCGGCGGCTCCGCTGCTTGCCCCGCCGCGCCTTCGGCCGCGCGCCCCGCGCGCTTGGCGGCCTCGGTAGCTTTCCCGCTCATCCCCATAGCGACCTGCCCGATTCCCTCACGTGACTGAAATACCGCTCGCCGATCCGGTTCGACAGCTCCCACGCAGCGCGGCCGGTGGCTTGGAGCCGCTCCAGCAGCACCGCGTGGCGGCCGTCCTCGTCGGTTTCGCAGAGCGCGTGCAACGACCAGCTGCCGATATCGGGCATGGTCTCGGTCAACTCCGACAGCGCGTAGCCCTCGCCGTGCTCGACCTTGGTCAGCCGGCCCTGCATCTTCTGCACGACCCAGGCCAGCGAGCGCGGGTTGTCGCCGTCGAGCACCACCAGCGACAGCAGCGGCGCGACGTCGAAACAGCGCTGGAACTGCGAGCGGAACGTGATGGTGCTGTCGAACAGTTCGAGCACCAGCTCGAAGCCGTCCTGCTTGGTGACGGCGCCGTCCTCGAACGCGAAGCGCAGCACGCTCGACAGGAAATCGACGCGGTCGATCTGCCGGCCGATCGACAGCAGCCGCCAGCCGTCGTCGCGCGTCATGTTGTCGGTCTGCGCGCCGGTGATGGCGGTCAGCAGCAGGTTCAGGCGGTCGAGCATGTGCAGCGCGGCGTTGCCGAGCTGTTCCTCCGGCTCGTCCTCGCCGCCGCTGCCCGGCTCGTCGAACAATTGCGTGGCGTCGTCGATCAGGCGCCATTGATCGCGCGACAGCCGTTCGCGGATCGCGGCGGCCGCGCCGCGCATGCCGAGCACGCAGGCAGCGATGCCCGAGCCGCGATCGGCGCGGCGCGACAGCGTGCGCGCCAGCGCCTGCTGAAAATCGCGCGGCGACGCGGCGGCCGATTGCGTCTCGGCCGGAATCAGGCCGTTCTCACGGCACAGCGCGTCGAGCAGTTCGAGGTGGGCCGGGCTGTCGACGTCGTCCTCGCCGCGCAGCCGCTCGAACGCGGCGCGCGCGAGGCGGATCAGGTTGACGGCGCGCTCGGTGTAGCGGCCGAGCCAGAACAGGTTTTCGGCGGCGCGGCTCGAGATCGTGCGCGGCCGCGCGATCAGATCGTCGGGGCCGAGATGCGTCTGCAGCATCGTGGTCGGATCGATCGCGCCTTCGGTGATCACCCAGGTGTCGACGCTGCTGCCGCCGCGCGGCATCGGCGCATTGAACAGCTCGTCGCGGGTGCCCACGCGCGACAGCCCGCCCGGCAGCACGCGCCACGAACCGGCCCCGTCGGCCAGCGCGAACACGCGCAGCAGCAGCGGCTTGGGCACGATCCGCGCGCCGCCTTCGTAGGCGTGCGTGCTGCTCGGCCAGGTGGGCGCCTGCGACGGCGGAAAATCGGACTGCACGACGTAATGCGCCGGATTGGCGAGAATCCGCGCGCGCCATTCGGCCAGTTGCTGCGAGGTCAGCCGCGCCCCGAGCACCGGATCGAAGCGGCCGCCCGCCTGCGCGCTCGGCGGATAGGCGGGCTTGATGATGGCGCGCGCGAGCTGCGGCAGCGCATCGGCGCAGGCCGCGGCCTCGCCGCACCACCAGGTGGGCAGCGCCGGCAGCGCCAGCGGCTCGCCCAGCACCTGTTCGGCGAGCTTCGGCAGGAACCCGAGCACGCCCGGCGATTCGAGGAACGCCGAGCCGGGCGCGTTGGCCAGCAGCACGTTGCCGGCCCGCACCGCCTGCAGCAGGCCCGGCACGCCGAGCATCGAATCGGGACGCAGTTCGAGCGGGTCGAGCCATTCGTCGTCGACGCGGCGCAGGATGCCGTGCACCGGCTCCAGCCCGCTCAGCGTCTTCAGATAGACGTGGTTGTCGCGCGCGGTCAGGTCGCCGCCCTCCACCAGCGTCAGGCCCAGATAGCGCGCCAGGTAGGCATGCTCGAAATAGGTCGGCGCATGGCGGCCCGGCGTCAGCAGCACGATCCGCGAATTCTTCTTGGCCGGGCTCATGTCCTGCATGCTGTGCAGCAGCGCGCGGTAGCTGGCCGCCAGCCGCTGCACGCGCAGGCCGCGGAACGCGCGCGGGAACAGGCGCGAGACGATCACGCGGTTTTCGAGCAGATAGCCGAGCCCGGTCGGCCCCTGCGTGTGCTGCGCGACGAGCCGCCACTGGCCGTCCGGCCCGCGCATCAGGTCGAACGCGGCCAGGTGCAGCCACATGCCGCCCGCCACGGCCGCGCCGCGCATCGGCCGCAGATAGCCGGGGTGGCCCGTGACCAGCGCCGGCGGCAGCAGCCCCTGTTCGAGCAGGCGCTGCTCGCCGTAGACGTCGGCCATCACCGCGTTGAGCAGCCGCATGCGCTGCAGCACGCCGTGTTCGATCTGGGTCCAGTCGTCGGGCGCGACGATCATCGGCAGCAGGTCGAGCGACCAGGGCCGCCCGGCACTGCTGCCGGCGTTGGGATCGTGCAGTTGATAGGCGAGCCCGTTCTCGCGCATGCGGCGTTCGAGCGCCTCGGCGCGGCGGTCGAGGTCGGCGAAGCCGACGCTGCCGAGCTGCGTGAAGAATTCGCGCCAGACCGGCGCGAGCGCGGCCGTCTGCAACGCGGCGGTGCCTCCGCGCAACTCGTCGTAGCGGCCTGTCACCGCCGGGGCAGCCAGCGCCGCGCCGAGTTCGGCGGCGTCCTGGATCGATCCCGTGTCGAAGAGCGTATGCATGGCGTCGTCGGCGGTCAGATCGTCGGTAATTTGGGAAAGCACGGTGTTCGTTTCGTCAGCCTGGGGCGGTTCGCCAAGTCGGCCGCGGACCCCTCGTCCACGGCATGCGCCGCCCTTCGAGCCGGAATCCTATCATCCCCGCAAGTCGATGCCGACCGGGACGGCGCAATCGCGCCGGCCCGGCCGGATCGCCCCGGCCTCAGTCGCGCCGCAGGTCCAGCGTGAACGGGAATTCGCGGCTCGGCGCGGCCGGCGCGACGTCCATCCGGCCCGGCGTGTGGCCGATCGACACGAAGCGCGCGAGCCGCCGGCTTTCCGCCTCGTAGGCATTGACCGGGAACGTCGCGTAGTTGCGCCCGCCCGGGTGCGCGACGTGATAGCGGCAGCCGCCCAGCGAACGGTGCATCCAGGTATCGACGATGTCGAACGTCAGCGGTGCATGCACGCCGAGCGTCGGATGCAGCGCCGACGGCGGCGCCCACGCCTTGTAGCGCACCCCGGCCACGAACTCGCCGGCCGTGCCGGTGGGCTGCAGCGGCAGCGCGCGGCCGTTCACCGTCACCACGTGGCGGTTGTCGTTCAGGCCGCTGACATGCACCTCGAGCCGCTCGAGCGACGAATCCACATAGCGCACCGTGCCGCCCGCCGCGCCCTCCTCGCCCATCACGTGCCACGGCTCCAGCGCGCCGCGCAGGCTCAGTTCGATGCCCTTCACCGCCACCTGCCCGAACAGCGGGAAGCGGAACTCGAAGTGCGGCGCGAACCAGGCCGCGTCGAACGGGAAGCCGGCCTCGCGCACCTCGGTCATCACATCGTCGAAGTCCATCTTGATGAAGGACGGCAACATGAAGCGGTCGTGCAGCGCGGTGCCCCAGCGCGTGAGCGGCGTGCGGTACGGCGTGTTCCAGAAGCGCGCGATCAGCGCGCGCAGCAGCAGTTGCTGCACGAGGCTCATCCGCGCGTGCGGCGGCATTTCGAACGCGCGCAGTTCGAGCAGGCCGAGGCGGCCCGTCGACGAATCGGGCGAATAGAGCTTGTCGATGCAGAACTCGGAGCGGTGCGTGTTGCCCGACACGTCGATCAGCAGGTTGCGCAGCACGCGGTCCACCAGCCACGGCGGCATGTCCTGGCCGAACAGCAGCTTGTTGCGCTCGATCTCCTTGAACGCGATGTCGAGCTCGTAGACCTGGTCGTTGCGCGCTTCGTCGACGCGCGGCGCCTGGCTGGTCGGCCCGATGAACAGGCCCGAGAACAGATACGACAGCGACGGATGGTTGTGCCAGTAGGCGATCAGGCTGGCCAGCAGATCCGGGCGGCGCAGGAACGGGCTGTCGGCCGGCGTGGCGCCGCCGAGCACGAAGTGATTGCCGCCGCCGGTGCCCACGTGGCGGCCGTCGATCATGAACTTCTCCGACGACAGGCGCGTGCGCCAGGCCGCGTCGTAGAGGAATTCGGTCTGCTGCACCAGTTGGCGGAAATCGTGCGCCGGGTGGATGTTCACCTCGATCACGCCCGGATCGGGCGTCACGGCCAGCACCGTCAGGCGCGCGTCGCGCGGCGGCGGATAGCCTTCGAGGATCAGCTTCACGCCGAGCGCGCGCGCCGTCAGCTCGACCGCGCCGAGCAGGTCGAGATAATCCTCGAGCTCGGCCAGCGGCGGCATGAACAGATAGAGCACGCCCTGGCGCACTTCGGCGCACAGCGCGGTGCGCGTGATCCCGCTGGCCGATTCGAAACGA
>NZ_JAAGPF010000032.1 GCF_017104645.1 Burkholderia sp. Ac-20379 | reverse complement strand
TGGGGCATGACCGCGCGCCGCGGCCGACCCCTCGCGCGCCTGGCCGCGCCCTTGCGTCGGCCCCGCACCGGACGTCTTGCCCTGGCGCGACTGCCGCCGCACGGCGCCGAGCCGTTGCAGCGTGGCCGAGCCCGTCGCCTGCTGGCTCGCCGCGCCGGTGGGCGATGGCGGCGCGCCGGCATGCCCGTTGCCGGGGCCGGTCGTCGGGGTGGACGGCCGGTCGATCCTGGTCGAATTGTTCAGCGAGTTGAGGGGCATCGGGCGTGATTCCGGTAAGGAGCCGGACGGCCTGGCCCGGCCGATGCGTCGCGTGCGAGGCGATCGGGGCGGAGCGCGGCGGTCCGGCGTCTTGCGGCGAGACAGGTTCGGTAACCTGACACGTTTAACCCGGCCGCCCGCCGCGCGCCGGGCGAAAGCCGAACGGCGATCGCGAAACCCGAAGTTTCGCGATCGTCCGGCGCGCCTCGCCCGCCTGCCCGATCCCGCCCCGAAACCTCAGGCCGCGCCGGTCGTCATCGGCAGCGTCTTCACGCCGCGCAGCGTGTTGCGGTGACGCCATTCGAGCGCGTCCAGGTTCACTGGCTGCAGATGCGGGAAGCGTGCGAGCAGCGCGCCGATCGCGATCTCCATTTCCATCTGCGCGAGCCGCGCGCCGAGGCAGTAATGGATGCCGCCCGCGAACACCGGCGCGGCCTTCGCGTTCGCGCGCCGGATGTCGAAGCGGTCCGGCTCGGGGAACACGGCCGGATCGCGGTTCGCCGAGCCGAGCAGCATGAACACCATCGTGCCGCGCGGCAGGATCTGGCCGGCCACCTCGATGTCGTCGAAGCTGGCGCGCACCGTCAGCTGCACCGAGCTGTCGTAGCGCAGGCATTCGGCGATCGCCGACGGCAGCAGCGCCGGATCGGCGCGCAACTCGGCCAGGCTTTCCGGGTGCCGGAACAGCGCGATCATCGCGTTGCCGAGCGCGTTCGAGGTGGTTTCGTGGCCGGCGATGAACAGCAGCATGACGTTGGCGATCACTTCCTTCTCGGCGAAGGTTTCGCCTTCGTCCTCCACGCTCAGCAGCGCCGAGATCAGATCGTCGCCGGGCTGGCCGCGGCGCGCCGCGATCACGCCTTCGAAATAGCGTTCGAGCGCGAGCGCGCCCTCGTTGGCTTCGTCGAGCATCGCCGCGTCGAGCGGCGCCAGCTCGAACGCGGCGGCCATGCAACTGGCCGCGTGGCCGAGCCGCGTGCCGTCGTCGAACGGGATGTCGAGCAGGCGGCAGATGATGTTCAGCGGCAGCGGCTGCGCGAAATCGGCCACGAAATCGAACGCGGGCTTCGCGGCGATCGCGTCGAGCAGTTCGTGCGTCGAGACCTCGACGATCTCGCGCAGGCTCTCCACCTGCCGCGCGTTGAACGCCTTCATCAGCAGCGTGCGCAGGCGCGTGTGGCTCGGCGGATTCATCATCAGGAACATCCGGCTCAGCATCTGGAACACCGGCATGCCGGCCTTCTCGTCGCCGTAGCGCACGCGCACGCTTTCCAGATAGGTGCGGCCGGCGCGGCGCTCGCGCAGCAACGTGTCGATCACGGCGAAATCGCCGGTCACGCGCGCGTTCGGCGCGATCTCGAGCAGCGGGCCCTTGGCGCGCAGTTGCGCGTAGAGCGGATACGGATCGGCGAAGAACGCCGGCGACGAGAACATCGAGAAATTCATGGGATGGGCAGGCGCACAGTGGGGAACGGTGCTTTCTATAACACCGAATCGGGCCGATTCATTCCATCGGCGCGTCAATTTTCGTGCGGCGGGCCGGGGCTTCGCGCGGCGCGGGCGGAACGACGGCGCGGGGGCGGGGAGAGGTCGGGCGGTGTGTGGGGCAATCGAAAGCGTTCGAGCGGCCGGCGTCGGCTTATTCCTTGACCGACCAGCTCGCGCCGCCGTGGCTGTCGCGCACGAACGCGTCGATGGCGTGTTCGACGGGGTCGTCGCCGGCGCGCGCGACCCACGCCAGCTCGAAGCGGCGGCAGATCGCGCCGGTGGCCGCGTGGCATTGCGTGCCGGTCAGCCGGGTGCGGCAGCGCAGGCCCGCGAGCCGGTCGAGCATGGCGCGCGTGCGCGGCGTGTCGCCCGCCGTGCCGCGCGTCTCGTCGATCGAGAGCCACGCATGACGCCGATGCGGCAGGCGCTGTTCGAGCGGCTTCAAGCCGGCCAGCACGCCGAAGCCCAGCACGGTGCCGAGCGCGGCCAGCCCGAGTTGGCCGCCGCCCGCGCACAGCCCGATCATGGTCACGAACCAGAGCGTGGCGGCGGTGGTGAGGCCGGTCACGAACCCGCCGCGGCGCAGGATCGCGCCCGCACCGATGAAGCCCATGCCCGACAGGATGCCGAGCGGCAGGCGCATCAGGTCGAGCACGGCGAACGACTGCGCGGCCTTGCCTGTTTGCGCGAGCAGCGCGTTGACCTGCAGCATCGCCAGACACGCGGTCAGGCACACCAGCACGGTGGTGCGCAGGCCGGCGGCCTTGCCCGATTCGCCGCGATTCAAGCCGATCAGCAGGCCCGCGACGAGACAGACGGCGAGCCGGGCGGCAATATCGGCGGGCGCGAGTACGAGCGGCATCGGGTGCATGGGCGAAGGACGTGTCGAAGAGGATCCCGATCCTCACGCAATGCGCATACCCATCGCGGCGCGCGATGCTGCGCCCACGAAAAAAGGGCGCCGCGCAAGACGACGCCCATCGAACGCCTCGCTGTCGGAACGAGGCGGCGGCAGCGCCGGGGCGCCGCCGGAGAGACTAGTTCGGCCCGCGCGGGTTGCGCACCGGCGAGCGCAGGCCCAGTTCCTCGGCGAAGCTGCGCGCGCGCGAGGCGAGCGTGCCCTGGCCCTGATCTTCGTAATGGCGCACCACCTGCGCTTCCCACACCGCGTCGGCGGAGGTGAGCCAGCCGTTCAGATCGAGTTGCGGCGCGCTGCGCACGGTGGCGGCCGGCGCCGCGATCATCAGCGTGGCGGCCTCGGTGTCGAGCGTCACGTAATCCCACGGCACCGCCGCGAGCTGGCGAACGTGCACGTGCTCCGTGACCGGCGCGAGCGCCACCAGCGCGTAGGCGATGCGGCCGGTGCGCAGGTCGAGAATCGCGTCGCTGACATGGCCGATCGCTTCGCCGTCGGCGGTGCGCGCGATGGTGCCGTCGAGCAGATGGGCGAGCGCGGAGCCGCGGTGGGCGAAGCGTGCGTCGGGATGCACGGCGTCGCGTTCGGGTTCGGGACCAAGGGGAGTCATGCGGGCCTCCTGTTCGAATGAAACATGACGGGTGGATGGGATTGCCTGCGGCAGGGCTGGGGCCGCGTCAGCGCGGCTGCGAGACGTAGTCGAGCGTTTCGCCGATCGCGCTGCGTTCCGCCACGCCGCAGCGCGTGGCCACGTCGCTGATCGACACCATGCCGATCAGCCGCAGATCGGGCGAGATCACCGGCATGCGGCGCATTTGCGTGGACGCCATGCGCTGCAGCACGACGTCGACGGCTTCGTGCTCGCGGCAGGTTGCGATCGGCACCGACGTCACTTCGCGCACGCTCGCGCCGCCGTCCTTGCCGGAGGCCAGCGCACGCGTGACGAGATCGCGGTCGGTCACCATGCCGACGACGCGCGGGCCGTCGCACACGGGCAGCGCGCCCACGTCGTGTTTCGCCATCAGTTGCGCGGCGTGATGGATCGTGTCGGTCGGCGCGACGTGCACGATGTCCTGCGACATGATCTGGCTGATGCGTTGCATCGCGGTCTCCTTGTCGGACTTGCGAACGTTCAGAGAATGCAAGGGCCGTGCCGAGCGCGCAAAAGCGCTTGCGGCGCGGCCGGTGCGTGACGACGGGCCGCGACTGCCCATGGCGGCGCGACCGATTTACAAACGGCGGTGTAAGGATTGCGCGCGGGCGGCGATGCCGGGGCGGGGTATTTCGGATACCGCATGATGGAAAACCGTTGGGTATGCCGAATGTTTTCGCGTTTCGGCGCTTTTGGCGCGAAACTTGCGCGCCTGGATGCCGGGTGATCGGGCACTGTCGCGAAATGATGCGCGGCGCGCGGCATCGATCGTTTCTCTGGTGCGAACGATCGTATAAAGATGCCGATCGGGCATTGATTTTCACAATGTGTTTCGTTCACCCAAATAGGAATAACTGATCGCATGGCGCGCCGCGATCTGCTTTCCTTGAGGCTGTGTTTGCTCTTTCACCGATCGCGCCCCCGGCGCGACGCCCATTTGTCCGCACTGCCTGCCCCACTGGCTTTCCTTCGAGCGTTGATGCCTGCCGCGTCGTCGTGCCGGCCAGCCGGGCCATGCGGTGACCGGACAAGGAGACTTCATGCCCCGTCTGCTCATCGTCGACGACGATGCCGACACCCGTGAAATGCTCGTTGCGCTCGCGCAGACGCGCGAGTTGCCATGCGACGCCGCGGCCTCGCTCGGCGAGGCGCGCTCGCGCATGCTGACCCAGCGCTACGACCTCGTGCTGTGCGATCTCGTCCTGCCCGACGGCAACGGCATCGAGCTGTTCGACGATTTCCCCCGGCAGGACAAGCCGTGCGAGCTGGTGTTCGCCACCGGCCACGCCACGCTCGACACCGCGATCAACGCGATGCGCCAGGGCGCGTCCGATTACCTGATCAAGCCGTTCAACATGGCGCGCCTCGATACGCTGTTCAAGCGCGTCGCGCATGTGGCCACGCGGCTCGACGAAGTGGAGGCGATGCGCGCCGAGCTGGAACGCGCCGGCCGCTTCGGCCGCCTGCTCGGCAATTCGCCGGCGATGCGCACCATGTACGACGCGCTCGCGCGCGTGGCCGCCACCGAGGCGTCGGTGCTGCTGACCGGCGAATCGGGCACCGGCAAGGAGCTGGCCGCGCAGACGATCCACGAACTGAGCTACCGCAGCCGCGGCCCGTTCGTTGCCGTCAATTGCGGCGCGATTCCGGCCAACCTGGTCGAGAGCGAGATGTTCGGCCACGATCGCGGCAGCTTCACGGGCGCCGATCGTCAACACAAGGGCTTCTTCGAGCGTGCGCACGGCGGCACGCTGTTCCTCGACGAAATCACGGAAATGCCGGTGGAATTGCAGGTCAAGCTGTTGCGCGTGCTCGAAACGGGGCAGGTGATGCGGCTCGGCTCGTCGCGCGAGACGCCGGTGGACGTGCGCATCGTGGCGGCCACCAATCGCGATCCGTCGGGCGCGGTGACCGCCGGCACGCTGCGCGCCGATCTCTATCACCGCATCAACGTGTTCCCGCTCGCGATGCCGCCGCTGCGCGAGCGCGGCGACGACATCGTGCTGCTGGCCGACGCGTTTCTCGAGAAGCTCAACCTCGACAGCGGGCGCGAGATGGCGTTCGGCGCCGATGCGAAGGCCGCGCTGATGCACTACGCGTGGCCGGGCAACGTGCGCGAGCTGCGCAACTTCGTGCAGCGCGCCTGCATCTTCAGCGACGGCGCGCGGATCGACACGCTGCCGCCGCCCGTCATGAACGCGGGCGGCGAACCGGGCGACGGCGAGGTCACGGCGCAGGCCCGCGAGATTCTCGGCGAAGGCCTGCGCACCGTGCACGACGGCATGGCCGAGACGCAGCGCGGCGGCGGGCGCAACTGAGCCCGCCCGCGCCGCGCCGGTTCAGGGCTGGGCCGGCGCGCCTTCGCCGGCGCGCGCCAGATACGCGTTGACGATCTCGGGCAGGTGCTGTTCGAGCCAGTGCGCCATCGCGATTTCCTCCGGCAGAATCCGCTCGCACACGGTCAGCGTGGCCGCGTCGCCCGCCGAGCGCGCGGTGGCGATCAGCGTGCGATACGCGGCAACCTGGAAGTTCTCGAACGCGAAGCACGAGATCGCGTTCTTGACCGGTTCGTCCGACGAGAACATCGCCGTGAACGCCTGCAGCGCGGCCAGGCTGCGCGCGCCGAAATCCCTGAGCGCCGAGACATCGCTGCCGCGCCGTCCCACGCATTCGCGAATCATGCGGGCGTGCTCCTGCGTTTCGCGCAGATGCTGCTCGATGCGGGCCTTCAACGCCGGATAGCGTTCGAGCCGCCGCGCCATCGCGGCCAGCATCGTGCCGGCCTGTTCTTCCATCGCGTGCGCATCGCGCAGCCATTCGTCCAGATGCTCGTCCACCGAGCGTTTCGTGTGGGTCATGTCGGACTCCCGTCGAGTGAGGTTCATTTCAGCGAAGCGTGCCGGCAAGCGCGGCGTGGCGGGAACGGCCGGTCGGAAAGGGATCGAACATGAAAACGCCTCCGGAAAAGCGCCGAGCGCGCCACGCATGACCTCGCGCAAGCGCCGGGCCTGACGGCGGCGCGCGGCGCACGCGTGCTCTGGCCGGTGCTTTTTGCAATCGATTGTCAAAGTCTCCGGGCGGGGCGTGCGGCGGCCGCCGCGCGTGTGCCGTCGGCGTGGGCATGGCCGATGCATGCCTTCGGGCATGGCTGCGTGCGGATGCTGCCGATGCATGCGCGGCACCCGGCGACGCCGACAGCTTGGGAGACAACGATGAAGACCGACCCGACCCGCAACACCGGCCATCCGCCCCACGATGTGCACTACGAAGTGAATGTGTGCGGCGGCACGTTCGATTCGGTGCGCGACCGTTTTCGCGCCTGGCAGCACGAGCCGCTGATCGTCCGGCCGCAACGCACGATGTTCGAGAACAAGGACGGCGTGAAGCGCCTCGACGACGACACCGTGTTCGACCTTCCCGAAGCCGCGCAGCAGGCCTTGCGCCGCGCCTGCACGCCGGGCGACCGCTATGCGTTGGCCGCGCCGGTGGTGGACGACGGGCGCGCGCTGTGGCTCGTGATGGCCGCCTACGTTGCGTGAACCGCCCATTTCAAGGAGCGCCGATGACCGCCTGCCCATTGCCGCGAGGCCACCGCCTGCACGGCCCCGAACCCGGTATTCCCGAGATCCCCGAAACCGATCCCGAGCCGTCGCCCGACCCCGGCAGGCAGCCCGAGGAGGTGCCGCCGCCGGTGCGCGAGCCGGACGGCGACCCGGTGCCGCCGGTGCGGGGCTCGGCCTGACGTCTTGAGGCATCGAGGCCGCGCCTTTCGATCCTCTCGCGCAGCTTACGCGGCGCGCGACGCGCCCCCGCTTGTTTCGCGACACCGTTCAGGATTGCGAGCGTTTCGTTCTGCGTAGCGGTTGCGCCGGTACCGATCGCCGCTGCCGCGCCGCCCGATGCGCGGCAAAAACTGCCGGGCGGATTTGCCGCCCGCGGCAGGGCCGCCTGCGCGCCCGCCGGTCACTTCGACCGCTTCCCGCTGAACCCGCAAACGCACGCCCGGCGCGGCATCCGGAGCTTCCCTTACGCCCCCATATTTTCGATTTTTTTATATTTTTTTCTCCCGATCATGTCGTCCGATAGAAAGCTTCTTTGCAGAAGGCCATCGTTTTCCTTTCGAGCGGATGTGCATGATGAACCTCTCCCAACTCAAAGTTTCGATCTGCGTTCCCACCTACCGGCGCGCCCATCTGATCGGCCAGTGCATCGATTCCTGCCTGGCGCAGACACATCGCAACATCGAGATCGTGATCGGCGACGATTCCCCCGACGACAGCACGGAGCGCATGATTCGCCGCCGCTACGGCGAGGATCCGCGCATCCGCTACGCGCGCAACGAGCCGGGGCTGGGGCAGGCGCACAACGTCACGAACCTGTTCCAGCGCGCGACGGGCGACAAGATCCTGCTGATCCACGACGACGATTTCCTGCTCGAGTCCGGCGTGGCGCGGCTGCTGGGCGAATGGGCGCGTTACCCCGATCTCGATGCGGCGTTCGGCAACCAATACGTGGTCGATCACGACGGCCGCATCAATCGCGCGGCCACGCGCCGGCTCAACCAGATGTTCCATCGCTCGCGCGCCACGGCGGGCCTGCAGGCGCCGCCGGGGCGCGTCGGCCTCGTGCAGATGTTTCCGAACAACGGCTGGCTCGCCAATGCCGAGCTGGTCAAGCGGATCGGTTATGAGGATACCTACGGGTCCTGCTGCGATTACGTGTTCAACACGCGGCTGTGCCTCGCGGCGCGGCGCATCAGCTTCGTCGATGCGTTCGTGTCGTGCTATCGCGAAACCGATGCGTCGATCTCGCAGGCCACGCGCCACACGATGCGCTCGGCCTCGCTGATGGCCTGGCATTTCGTCAACGAACTGGATCTGCCGCCCGATCTCGAGCCGGCGCGGCGGCTGGCGTTGCGCCGGCTGGTGCCGATCGTGGTGTCGCTGTACGCGCGCAATCACGAACCGCGCGCGAGCCTGGAGCTCGCGCTGCGCAACCTCTATGCGTATCGGTTCGGCTTCAGCCCGCGGCTCTATTACCACCTGCTGATGATGTGGCGCGGGCGGCACGCGCCGGTCGCGGCGAGCCTGCGCTGACGGCGCGGCGCACGCAAGAAAACGCCGGCCCGCAGGCCGGCGTCGTGGCGCAGGAAGGGGTGCCCGCGAGGCGTCAGGCGAGGCGCGTCTTCAGTTCGTGGGCCATCTGCTTCATCGCGGCGCGCGTGGGCGCATCGTTGGCCAGGGCGTTCAGCAGACCGAAATCGTGGATGGTGCCCTTGTACTGCGTGGCCGTGACTTCGTTGCCGGCCAGGTCGAGGCGGTGGCCGTAGGCTTCGCCTTCGTCGCGCAGCACGTCGAACTGGGCCGTCTGGATCAGCGCGGGCGGCAGGCCCTTCAACGCGTCGAGCGGGGCGCGCAGCGGCGAGGCGTAATACTCGTTGCGTTGCGCTTCGTCGGTCGTGTAGGCGTCCCAGAACCACTGCATCATCGCGCGGCTCAGGAAATAGCCGGCCGGGTAGGCTTCATACGAGCCGTTGCCGAAGTCGTGATCGGTGACGGGCCACATCAGGCCCTGGAAGCGGATCGCCGGCCCCTGCTGGTGCTTCGCCATCAGGCTGATCGATGCGGCCATGTTGCCGCCCACGCTGTTGCCCACCACCGCCAGGCGGCTGCCGTCCACGCCGATCTCGGCGCCGTGCGCGGCCACCCACTTGGTTGCCGCGTACGCCTGATTGATGGCCACCGGGTAGTGTGCTTCCGGCGACGGCGTGTAGTTGACGAACACCGCTGCCGCGCCCGATTGCACGACCAGATCGCGCACCAGGCGTTCGTGCGTCGGGTAGTCGCCGAGGATCCAGCCGCCGCCGTGGAAGAACATGAACACCGGCAGCACGCCGTTGGCCGCTTGCGGCTTGACGATCGTCAGCGGCACGGTGATGCCGTCGTGGGTGATCGTGCGTTGCGTGACGTCGATGCCCGACACGTCCACGGCCACGCTGCGTTGCGCGCCCACCAGCACCTCGCGCGCGGCTTCGGGCGACAGCGTTTCGAGGCCCGGGCCGGTGTTCTGGTTCAACACGTTCAGCAGTGCGGTGGTGGCGGCGTTCGGGGTTGCGGCGGTGGCTTGCGTGCTCATGTTCATTGCTCCATTCGGTGGTTGTCTGGTGCCCGGAGAAGGCGGGCTGTCGATGGAATGGAGAATACGGAGCGCGCCGGTTTTCGGAAATAGAAGTGTTCGAAACCCATCGTTTCACTATTGCAACGATCGCCGGCGGGGTCGTTATTTCGGCCAGCGCCAGGACGGCTCGCTCAGGTGCTCGGCGAAGTAGTCGGACAGCGCGCTGACCTTGGCCGGCCGCGCGCGCGCCGACGGCGTGACGAAGTAGAGGCCGCCCCTGGTAAGCGACCAATCCGTAAGCACCGCTTCGAGCCGGCCGTCGGCCAGATATTCGCCTGCAATGAATTCGGGCAGCTCGGCGAGCGCCATGCCGTCGAGCAGCATCGGCAGCAGCGCATCGGAGTTCGTCACGCGCAGCGGGCCGTTCGGCATCACCGGCTCTTCCTCGCCGGCCTCGTTGGTGAAGCGCCAGACATCGCTGCGCGCGCGATACGCGTACGACATGCAGGGCCGCTCGAGCAGGTCGCGCGGATGCATCGGCCGCCCCTCGCGCTTCAGATAGGCCGGCGACGCCACCACGTATTGGGTGACCGCGCACAGCCGCCGCGCCACCAGCGACGAATCGGGCAGCGCGGCAATGCGCAGCGCGGCGTCGAAACCGTCGGCCACCAGGTCGACGGTCGAATCGGCCAGATGCAGATCCACCGACACTTCGGGAAACTGACGAAAGAAGCCGGGCAGCAGCGGCGCGACCCAGCGCAGCCCGAACGACATCGGCACCGCGAGCCGCACGAGCCCGCGCGGCTGCACCGACAGTTCGCGCGCCGCGCCCTCGGCCGCCTCGGCCAGCCGGTAGATGTCCCCCGCGCGCTCGCATAGCGTGCGGCCGAACTCCGTCAGCGCGAGCTGGCGCGACGTGCGGTTGAACACGCGTGCGCCGAGCCGGTCCTCCAGGCGCGCCACGCCGCGCGACACCGTGGCCACCGATACGCCCATCGCCCGCGCGGCGGCGGCGAACGAGCCTTCCTCCGCCACCTTGGCGAACATCGCGAGTCCTTCGAAATCAGGCAGTTTCGACATGAGCGTCCATCATTTCAATTTTGCAACGTTGGTTTGCGATCCATTCTATTTCGGAAAGTCCGGGCCGTCGATAAGCTTCATCCATCGCAGCACACAACCCGCCGCGAACGCCGCCAACCGGTGGCGTCAACCGAATCGACCGAACTCTGGAGAAACATCATGGCACGCAAGCTCGACAACAAAATCGCTCTCGTCACCGGCGCAACCAGCGGCATCGGCCTGGCCACCGCGCAGCGTTTCGCCGCCGAAGGCGCGCACGTCTACCTGACCGGCCGCCGCCAGGCCGAACTCGATGCGGCCGTCGCCTCGATCCGCGAAGCGGGCGGCGCGGCCACCGGCCTGCGCGTCGATTCCACGCAGTTCGACCAGCTCGACGCGCTGTACGGCCAGATCCGCGAAGCGCATGGCCGCCTCGACGTGCTGTTCGCCAATGCCGGCGGCGGCTCGATGCTGCCGCTCGGCGAGATCACCGAAGCGCACTTCGACGAGACGTTCGACCGCAACGTGAAGGCCGTGCTGTTCACGGTGCAGAAGGCACTGCCGCTGCTGGCCGACGGCGCGTCGGTGATCCTGACCGGCTCGACGGCCGGCAGCGCGGGCACCGCGGCGTTCAGCGTGTACTCGGCCTCGAAGGCGGCGGTGCGTGCGTTCGCCCGCAGCTGGATTCTCGATCTGAAGCCGCGCCGCATCCGCGTCAACACGATCAGCCCCGGCGCGACGCGCACCCCCGGCCTGCTCGACCTGGCCGGCGACGACGCCGCGCAACGTCAGGGCCTGGCCGATTACCTCGCGGCGCAGATCCCGCTGGAACGCCTCGGCGAGCCGGAAGAAATCGCCAGCGCGGCGCTGTTCCTGGCCTCCGACGACGCGAGCTTCGTGAACGGCGCCGAACTGTTCGTGGACGGCGGCCAGCAACAGATCTGACCACCGGGGCCGGGCGCGCGCCACGCGTTGCCCGGCCATTCAGGAATGCGAACCATCATGATCGAACATCGACCCTTCGACGCGCTCGGCGCGATCTCGCGCGACTGGCTTTCCGCGCGGCTGCATTTTCGTCATGGCGAGCTCGGGCGGCCCGAACATGGGCCGCTCGGGCCGCTGCATGTCTGGAACGACGACGCGTTCGCGCCGCATTCGGGCTTCGGCCTGCACCCGCATCGCAACGTCGAAATCGTGACCTGGGTGCGCTCGGGCGCGATCACGCACGAGGACGACGCCGGCAATCGGGCGCGGCTGGTTGCGGATTCGGTGCAGGCGATGCATGCGGGCACCACGATCTATCACGCCGAGCGCAACGCGGACGACGTGCCGGCGCGGCTGTTCCAGATCTGGCTGCATCCGCGCACGCCCGGCGGCGCGCCGCACTGGGCGACCCGGCATTGTTCGCCGGAATGCCGCGAAGGGCGCTTCGTCACGCTGGCGAGCGGCGATCCGCAGGATGTCAGCGCGGGGGCGCTGCCCATCGACGCGGATGCGCGCGTGCGCATTGCGATGCTGCGCGAAAGCACGGTCCTGCAATGCGCGCTGACGGCGCCCGGCTGGGCTTACCTCGTGACCGACCACGGGCGGCTCGACGTCGGGCCGGTCGTGCTTGGGCCTCGCGACGGTGCGGCCATCCGCGACGAACGGCAACTGACGTTGACCGCGCTGGACGACACGGATGTCGTGATCGTCGAATCCTTGCGGTGACCTGGCATGTTCGCTCACCTGAATATCGCCCTTGCGGCGCTGTACGGGGCGGCCGCGCTGCTGGTGTTGTCGGTGGCGTCAAGCGGCGTAACCGTGGCCGTGGCGTGGCTATGCGTCGTGGTCGACCTGCTCGGCGTTCTGATCTCGCCGATCGATCCGGCGGCGTCGGCTTCGATCGCGCGCTTCGGCGTGAGCCTGGGCGCGTTGATCGCGGTGTCGATCCTCGCGGTTCGCAATCTGGGCATGCATGCGAAGTTGCGCCGCCACGTCGATCTGCTGAACCTCGCGCACGATGCCGTGATCGTGTACGGCCTCGACGATCGGATCGCGTTCTGGAGCCACGGCGCGGAGCGCCTCTATGGCTGGCGCGCCGATGAAGCCGTTGGCCAGACGCTGCAGGCGCTCATGCGCACGCGCGGCGGCGTTGCCGATGCGGAGATCCGCCGGCAGGTGATCGAGGTCGGCCATTGGCACGGCGAGCTGGAACGCGTGCGGCACGACGGCGCCGTGCTGCGCGTGTCTAGCCGCTTGGTGCTCGCGCGCGATCGCTGGGGGCGGCCCGACGCGATGCTCGGGGCCGACGACGACGTGACCGACACGCGCCGCATGGAGGGCGAATTGCGTCAACAGAAGGACGCGCTGCTGGCGACGCTCGACCGCTCGCGCAGCGAGCTGGCGCATATCACGCGGCTGTCGATGCTCGGCGAGATGGCGGCGTCGATCGCGCACGAAGTGACGCAGCCGCTCGCGGCGATCGTCACCACCGGCGAGGCCGGGCTGCGCTGGCTGAACCGCGAGCCGCCCGAACTCGGCGAAGTGCGCGCGTCGATCGAGCAGAGCACGCGCGACGCGAAGCGCGCCACGGAAGTGATCCGGCGGATTCGCGCGCTGGCCGGGAAGCGCGATGCGGAGGCGGCGCTGGTGGACGTCAATGCGATCGTCGAGGAATCCGTCGAGCTTGTGCGGCGGGAAATGCGCAGCCAGGGCGTCGAGCTGCAGGTGTCGCTCGCGGCCGCGCCGCTCGTGGTGTTCGGCGACCGCGTGCAGCTTCAGCAGGTGGTGATCAATCTGCTGATGAACGCCATGCAGGCGATGTCGGGCGGGCCCGGCGGCATGCCGTTGAGCGTGGCCGCCGCGCGTATCGACGGCGTGGCGCGGGTGCGGATCGACGATGCCGGCCACGGCATCAGCGCGGCCGACGCGAAGCTGCTGTTCACGCCGTTCTTCACCACGCGCAAGGACGGCATGGGGATGGGGTTGTCGATCTGCCGCTCGATCGTGGAGGCGCACGGCGGCCATATCTGGGCCGAAAGCGCGGCAGGCCAGGGCGCGCGCATGCAGTTCACGCTGCCGCTCGCGCAGAAGCCGATGCCGCGCGCCTGAGCGCCGATGCGCAGGCGAAGGTGAGCTTTTTCGGGAGCGCCGACGCGCCGGAAAATATTGCAACGCGGGAGGCTGCCCGTATCATGGCACCCGGCCGGGCGGCATCCCGATGCGATGCGGATGGCCCGAGTGGCGGCGTTCAGGATGCCGCTCGATTTCGTTGCGCTTTCAAGTCCCGGAATGCTGCATGGTCAAGAAAACATCCCAAGAACAACGGCGCGAATTGGGCGCGTTCCTCACGAGCCGGCGGGCGAGACTGCAACCGAAGGCGTTCGGCCTGCCGGAAGGGCCGCGCCGCACGCCCGGCTTGCGGCGCGAGGAGGTCGCGGTGCTGGCGGGCGTCAGCGTCAGCTGGTACACGTGGCTGGAGCAGGGGCGCGATATTCAGCCGTCGGTGGAGGCGCTGGAGCGCATCGCCAAGGTGCTGAAACTCGATCGCGTCGAATCCTCGCATCTTTTTGCGCTGTCCACGCGCGAGGCGCCGGCCGCCGCGTCGTCCGGCGATGCGGAAGTGAGCGCCGGGCTCGAGCAGTTGGTGCGCGCCATCAACCCGATCCCGGCCTATGTCCGGAACGCGCGCCTCGATATCCTCGCGTGGAACGATGCGATCGCCGATCTGTTCGTCGATTACGGCTCGTTGAAACCGCACGAGCGCAATACGTTGTGGCTGCTCTTTCTGTATCAGCCCTATCGCACCTTGATTCTCGACTGGGAACAGATGGCGCGCGGCATGATCTCGGCGTTTCGCGCCGCACGGGCGCGCGCCACCGACAAGGCGCGATTCGATCAGCTCGTCGACGCGTTGTCGAACGAGAGCCCGGAGTTTCGCGACTGGTGGAAAGACATCGACGTGAAGGGCTTCGACGAAGGCAGCAAGCGGCTCCGGCATCCCACCGCCGGCCATATGTCGTTCACCTACGTCGCCTTGACGCCGGAAGGGCGCCCGGACCTCTCGCTGGTCACCTACATCCCCAGGATCGCTGCCTATGACCCGCAGTCATAGGATCACAACACGCCTTCTTCGCTGAATCGCGCCTCCCTACACTGGCCTTCATCGCAGCACCGAACGCTGCTCAACGAAGGTCATGGAGGTCGTCGATGTCAGTTTCCGCCACGCAGCCGAACCCGCACGCATCCGCTGTCGCCGTCTCGCGCAACCCCGCCACCGGCGAATGGATCGAAAGCTACCCGTTCCAGGCGCCGGATGAAGTCGAGCGCATCCTCGACGAGAGCGCCGCCGCGTTTCGTCTCTGGCGCGCCACCCCGATGCGCGAGCGTGTGGCCGCCTACGGCCGGCTGGCCGCCGAATTGCGCGGCCGGCGCGACACGTTCGCGGCCCTGATCACGGCCGAGATGGGCAAGACGCTCGCCGCCGCCCGCGCGGAAATCGAAAAATGCGCGAGCACCCTCGACTGGATCGCCGAGAACGGCCCCGCGATCCTCGCGGACGAGCCGGTCGCCGTCGACGGCGACGATCTGGTTCACGTGTCCTATCTGCCGATCGGCACGATCCTCGCTGTGATGCCCTGGAATTTTCCGTTCTGGCAGGTGATTCGCGCCTCGGGGCCGATCATGCTGTCCGGCAACGGCTTCCTGCTCAAGCACGCGCCGAACGTGATGGGCTGCGCCTATGCGCTCCAGGCGGCCTACGAGGCGGCCGGCTTCCCGAAGGGCCTGTTCGCCAACCTGAACACCGACAACGACACGGTGGCCCGCGCGATCCGCGACGACCGCATCGCGGCCGTCACGCTGACCGGCAGCATGCGCGCCGGCGCCGCGGTGGCGGCCACCGCGGGGCAGGCGCTGAAGAAGAGCCTGCTCGAACTGGGCGGCGCGGATGCGTTCATCGTGCTGGCCGACGCGAACCTCGACCTGGCCGTGCAGGCCGCCATCGAGGCCCGCTTCCAGAACGCCGGGCAAGTGTGTCTGGCCGCCAAGCGCTTCATTCTCGAAAAGCCGATTGCCGAGGCGTTCACGCGCAAGTTCGTGGCGGCCGCGCAGCGCTTGGTGGTTGGCGACCCGCTGAACCCGGCGAGCGCGATCGGCCCGATGGCCCGCGCCGATCTGCGCGACGAACTGCATGGCCAGGTCGAGCGGACGATCGCCGCCGGCGCGACGCTTCTGCTCGGCGGCGCGAAGCTCGACGGCGCCGGCAACTTCTACGCGCCCACCGTGCTGGCGAACGTGATGCCCGGCATGGCCGCGTTCGACGAGGAGACGTTCGGCCCGGTGGCCGCGCTCACCGTGGCCGAGAACGCGGAGGACGCGATCGATCTGGCCAACGCGAGCGACTACGGGCTGGGCGGCAGCCTGTGGACGCAGGACGTCGCACGCGCCCAGCGCATCGCGCGCCGCCTGGAAACGGGCGGGGTGTTCATCAACGGCTTCTCCGCGTCGAACGCGCGGATTCCGGTCGGCGGCGTGAAAAAGAGCGGGTACGGCCGCGAGCTGTCGCACTTCGGCCTGCGTGAGTTCACCAATGCCCAGGCCGTCTGGGCCAAGACCGTCAACTGAGCCCGTCGCCCGGCCCCCAACCCTGAAACCCGAACCCTGAAGCGAGTCCACATCATGTCCCATTCCACCACCAGCCCCGTCCTGCAACCGGTGACGATCGGCGGCCTGTCGCTCAAGAACCGTATCGTGATGGCGCCGATGACGCGCAGCCGCTCGGACGACGCCGGCGTGCCGCCCGCCTACGCCGCCGACTATTACGCGCAGCGCGCCAACGCCGGCCTGATCATCACCGAGGCCACCAATATCTCGGCGCAGGCGCGCGGCTATCCGCGCACGCCCGGTATCTGGACCGAAGCCCAGATCGCCGCCTGGCAGCGCGTGACCGACGCCGTGCATCGCCAGGACGGCAAGATCTTCCTGCAGCTGTGGCACACGGGGCGCATGTCGCACCCCGACATGCACGATGGCGGCCTGCCGGTGGCGCCGTCCGCCATCAAGCCGGCGGGCCAGATCCGCGTGCACGACGGCATGAAGGATTTCGTGACGCCGCGCGCGCTCGAGACGAACGAGATCCCGCCGATCGTCGACGATTACCGGCGCGCCGCGGAAAACGCGAAGCGGGCGGGCTTCGACGGCGTGGAAGTGCACGCGGCGAACAACTACCTGCTGGAGCAGTTCATTCGAGACAGCACCAATCGCCGCACCGACGCCTATGGCGGCTCGCTCGAGAACCGCCTGCGCTTTCCGCTCGACGTGGTGCGCGCCGTGGTGGACGTATGGGGCGCGAAGCGGGTCGGCATCCGCATCTCGCCCGTCACGACCGCGCCCGGCGATACGCCGCTCGACAGCAATTCGGCCGATACGTTCGGCACCTTTGTCGATGCGCTGTCGCAACTGGGCCTGCTCTACATCCACGATATCGAAGGCGTCACGCAATTGAGCCGCGAGGCGTCCGACGGCATCAGCTTCACCGCGTTGCGCAAGCGCTTCGACGGCGTCTACATCGCGAACAACCAGTACACGCTGAGCCTGGCGGAAACCACGCTGGCCGCCGGCGACGCGGATCTGTTCAGCATCGGCCGGCCGTTCATCGCGAATCCGGATCTGGTTGGCCGGCTGGCCACAGGTGCGCCGCTCGCGGAAGCGCCGAAGCAGTACTGGTACGGCGGCGACGCGACGGGATACGCCGATTGGCCCGCGATGAACGGCTGAGCACGGTATCGGGCTTCTCAAGGGCGCCCGAATCGCGGAACACGGCGGGAAAGGGCGTGTGCGCCTCGCGAATCCGACCGGGTTCGCAAGCGGGGCCGCGATGCGCGCCGGCGTCGCGACGATCCGGGCGTCGGTCGCGCATGCGACGCCGCAACGCTGACGAGGTCTGCCCGATCGACGCCGGGGCGCGGGAGGGCCGACGGATCGTCCCGCCGGCGTTTCAGGGCGCGCTCGATGCGTGAGCCGCGCCCTCGCGCATCACGACGGCGGCGTCAGATCCGCCAGCCCCATCTGCTCGAGGAAGGCGGCCTGCTTCTCGCGATACACGGCGTCGATCGCCTCGGTGCCCTTGTGCTGGCCGTCGATCGTCACGCGCAGTGGCCGCTGCCCGCGCGGCATCGCCAGCACCGCGACGGCCGCCTCGCCCACGGCGGACACGTCGAGCGGGCCGCCGTGGGCCGCATCGATCGCCTCCAGCCGCGCGCCGAGCGTGGCGGCGCGGCCCGGCAGCGCACCGTATTGCTGCTCGATCGCGGCGTAGGCGGGCAGGTTCGCATCGGCAAAATGTTCGGTACCCGAAGTAAAGGCGCCGGGCACGAGGATCGTGCTGTCGATGCCCGAGGGCCGCACTTCCATCGCCATGACCTCGGCCAGCGCGTCGCCGGCCGCCTTGCTGGCGATGTACGGGCCGAGGAACGGCTCGTGCAGCCGCGCGGTGGTGCTGCCGACGTACATCAGCAGCCCGTGCCCCTGCCGCCGCATCGCCGGCAGCGCCGCGCGGTTGACGCGCAGCCACGACAGCGCATTGGTGTCGACGATGCGCGCCACCTGTTCCACCGAGAACGCCTCGGTCAGGCCCGTCATCAACATGCCGGCGTTGTTGACCACCACGTCGAGACGCCCGTGCGCCGCGAGAATCCGGTCGACGGCCGCGCGGCAGCCGGTTTCCGACAATACATCCAGCTCGATGACGTGCAGCGCGAGCGGTTCGTCCTCGGCGATCCGCCGCAGCGCATCGCCGCGCGCCCGGTTCTTGCCGAGCGGGTCGCGCATGCTGGCATGCACGATATGCCCGGCCCGCGCCAGCGACAGGGCGATCGCCCTGCCGATGCCGGAACCGGCGCCCGTCACCAGCACCACCTGTTGCGTGTCGTGTGTCATGGCGCGGTTCCCCGTTCAGTGGCGCGTGCGGATCAGCACCTTGCCGCGCGCGTGGCCGGTGGCCAGCTTGTCGAGCGCGGCGCGCGTGTCGTCCAGCGTGAAGATCGAATCGGTCACGACCTGCAACTGCCCGGCCGAGAACTGGCGCGCGGCTTCCGCGAGGAACGGCGTGGCGCTCGAGAAGAACACCGCTTCGCCGATCATCCCGCCGCGCGATTCGATGCCGAATTCCAGCAGCGTCGCAATCCGGCCGCCGGTGCGCAGCACCTGCCACGACTGGGCCAGCGTGTCGCCGCCGAGCGTGTCGAGCACGAGATCGACGTCGCGCAGCGCCGAGACATCCTGCGTGCGGTAGTCGATCACTTCGTCCGCGCCGAGGCTCTCGACCAGCTCGGCGTTGCGCGCCGACGCGGTGGCGATCACGTAGGCGCCGGCCAGATGCGCCTGCTGCACGGCCATGCTGCCCACGCCGCCCGCGCCGGCATGAATCAGCACGCGCTGCCCGCGTTGCAGGCGGCCCGTGTCGAACAGCGCCTGCCGCGCCGTGCCGAACGCGGTGGGCAGCGCGGCGGCCTGCTCGAAGCTCATGCTGGCCGGGATCGCGTGCAGGTCGGCCGCCGCGATCGTGATGCGCTGGGCGAATGCGCCGCCGCGGCTGGGCGCGCTGCGGCCGAACACGCGGTCGCCCGCTTGCAGGCTGGCGACGTTCAGGCCGACCGATTCCACGACGCCGCTGAAATCGGTGCCCGGCACGTACGGAAATTCGATCGGAAACACCGGTTGCAGGTAGCCGGCCAGGATCTTCAGGTCGAGCGGGTTCGCGCTGGCGGCCTCGATGCGCACGACGACTTCGTCGTGGCCCGGCTCGCGCGGCGCGGTGTCGCCGATGACGACGACATCGGGGCTGCCGAAAGTGGTGACGATGGCTGCTTTCATGATGCGGTTCCTCGTGGTGCCGGTCGATCAGGACTGCTGGGGAAATTGGCCGAGCTGAAGGAACAGGCCGAACCAGTCCTCCATGTGCCAGGTGGTGGTCACGCGCTGGCCGTCGAGCTCGTGGAATTCGTGCAGGCGGAAGCTGACCGGCTTGCCGGTGGCCGGAATGCCGAACAGCTCGCCCTGGTGCGTGCCGGTGATTTCGGCGCGCACGCCGATCTTGCCGGGCACCTGGATCATGTCGTGGATCACGATCTTCACGTCCGGGAACGCTTCGCCGAAGCTGCGGATGATCGGCTTGATGCCTTCGGGGCCGGCGCCCTGGCCCGGGGCCAGCGGGATGTCGTCCCACTCGGGGGCCAGCACGGCGTCGACGAGGTCGGGGTTCTTCTCGCTGAACGCGCGGTACAGCGTTTCCACGGCGCGGCGTTCGGCGCTCAGGCGGTCGGACAGGGCGAGGTCGTTGGCGTTGGCAGTCATGGTGGGTCTCGTTTCGCTTCAGGGTTGGGGTGACTGAAGTGTGCTGCCGGCTGTAAAATCCGTCCAACAAATGAACGATATAAATGATTATTTGAATTATGGATTTTCATGGCATCGACCTGAACCTGCTGGCGGCCTTCGACGCCCTCATGAACGAGCGCAACGTCACGCGCGCCGCCACCCAGGTGGGCGTGAGCCAGCCGGCCATGAGCGCGGCGCTGGCGCGGCTGCGCCGGCTGTTCGACGATCCGCTGTTCCTGCGCAGCGCGGGCGGCCTGCTGCCCACGCCGCGCGCGCGCGATCTGGCCGAGCCGATTTCGCAGGCGCTGCGCCAGATCGAGGCCACGCTCGTGAAGAAGCCCGCGTTCGAGCCGGGCAAGGCCGCGCTGCGCTTCAACCTCGGGCTGCCCGATTACCCGGCGTTCGTGCTGCTGCCCGCGCTGTTGCAGGCGCTCGGCGAGCAGGCGCCGGGCATCGCGGTGGACGTGCACGCGTTCAGCGATCGCGACCACGCCGTCGACCTGCTCGATGCGGGCGCGATCGACGCGGCGATCGGCGTGCCGCCCACGCGCGCCGAAGGCCGGATCCTGGCGCGGCCGATCCTGCGCGACGCGTTCGTCACGATCGTCGCGCGCGATCACCCGGCCGCGCGGCGCGGCATGGACATGAAGACGTATCTGGCGTTGCCGCACGTGCTCGCGTCGCCCGAAGGCGAGCGGCACGGGCTGGTGGATCAGGCGCTGGCGCAGCAGGGCCTGCAGCGCACGCTGGCGCTGACGCTGCCGCAGATGTTCGCGGTGCCGTCGGTGGTGGCGCGCTCGCGCATGACGGCCACCGTCATGAAGCGCGTGGCGCTCAGTTCGCCGGCCGGGCGCGAACTCGTGATGTTCCCGCCGCCGGTGGCGCTGCCGGAGATCGTGATCCATCTGATCTGGCATCGCCGCAGCGAGGGCAGCCCGGCGCAGCAATGGCTGCGCGCGCTGATCGAAACCGTCGCCGCGCAGCTGTGAGGCGCGCGGCGCGTCAGCCGAGCGTCACGAGCGCCTTGCCGGAGAACGCGCGCAGGCGCAGCGCGTCGAGATGCGCGGGCAGCGCGTCGAAGCCGGCCGTCGCCAGCGCTTCGGTGGCGAGCCGGCCCGCCGCGATCTGGCGCAGGATCGCCTCGCCGGCCTTGACGAGACGCGCCCAGTCGTCGTCGCTGCCATGCGGATGCAGCGCGCCGAGCGCCACTTCGTGCAGCGACAGCGCGCGGCCGAACGGCGCATTCGGCCAGGCCGCCGCGCGCCCCTGAATGCAGACCAGATGGCCGTTTGCCCCGAGCGCCGGCGCGAGCTGCGCCGCGTGATCGGCGTTCACGCTGTCGACGACGGCGAAATAGCGGCCGGCGTGCGCGTCGGCCCAGCCGCTCGCGGCGTCGAGCGGGCCTTCGATGCACGCCTGTGCGCCGAGCGCGCGCAGGCGTTCCCAATGGCGCGGATGACACATCGCGTCCACCTGAAAGCCGAGCGCCGCGGCGAACTGCACCGCATACAGCCCCACCGCGCCACCCGCGCCGCTGATCAGCACGCGGCCGCCCTCGCGCAGCGGCAGCTTGTCGAACGCGAGCCACGCGGTCAGCGCCGGACACGGCATCCCGGCCGCGGTGGCGAGGTCGACGCCGTCCGGCACGCGCAGCACCGCGCGCGCCGCCACCGGCGTGTACTCGGCGAAGCTGCCGGGCGTGGCCAGATCGGTGTGATAGGCCACGCGCGTGCCGATCCAGTCGGCCGGCACGTCGTCGGCCACCGCCACCACGGTGCCCGCGCCGTCGACGCCGGGCACCTTGCCGGGCGCCCAGTCCACCAGATCGCCGCCGAGCACCTTCCAGTCCACCGGGTTCAGGCCGATCGCGGCGTTGCGCACCAGCATCCGGCCGGGCGCGAGCGGCGCGGCCGCCACGTCGGCCAGGCGCAGCGCAAGCGGATCGGCGCTGCCGGCCCAGGTCCAGGCGCGCCAGGTCGAGGGGATCGACGGGCCGGCGGTTTCAGTCGTCATCGTCGTCATGTCAGCGGTACGCCCCGGCCGAGTAGGTCAGTTCGTAGCTGTGGCTGTAGATCTCGAGGATGTTGCCGAACGGATCCTCCATGTAGACCATCCGATACGGCTTCTCGCCCGGAAAGTATTCGCGCACCGGCATGCGCTGCTTGCCGCCGGCGGCCACGATGCGTGCGGCCAGGCCTTCCACGTCCGGATCCTGCACGCAGAAGTGGAACACGCCCGTCTTCCAGTATTCGAAGTTGTTCTCCGGTTTTTGCGCGTTCGGGAACTGGAAGATTTCCACGCCGATGCGGTCGCCCGTCGACAGGTGCGCGATGCGGAACGATCCCCAGCCCGCGCCGAACACGTCGGTGCACATCGTGCCGATCGCGCTCTCGTCTTCGTGGATCTCGGTGGGCGGCATGATCAGATACCAGCCCATGACTTCGGTGTAGAACTTCACGGCGGCATCGAGATCGGTGACGGACAAACCGATGTGCGAGAACGAACGGGGATAGGTGGCGGACATCCTTGGGCTTTCCTTGCGAGAGAGAAGGCGTCAAGGGTAGGGGGCCGCGAGCCATAAGGAAACGCAGGTTTCGTGATGGTTTCGATGAATTTTGCTTATGGCTGCGCGTTGTCCGAAGGCGCGCCGCGGCGCGATTCGCTTCGTCATGCCAAGCAATCGGCGGGCAGGAACGGGCCGGCGATGCCCTCGATCGGTGCGGTTGGCGCACCGATGCGGCGTTCGATTCGCGTGGCGCCCGGCCGGCGTGCCGTGCGGCGCGGCTTGCCGCCCTGGGTCGATTCTTGCGTAACAAAACGAAGCGGCGGGCGACTCGGCCTGCCGATCCGAACCGGGAGGACTTCGATGTATCGCTCGCCCCAACTCACCCCCGAGCTGTTGCTGCTGCAGCACGCGTCGAACGGCAACGCACCCTTCGAGCGCGCCTTGCTCGCACGCCTCTGGCAACTGATCGGCCTGCGCCGCGCGGGCTGACCTGTGCGGCCGTTCAGGCCGCGCACCCGTTTTTTTCGATGAACTGAATCAGGGAAACCACTCGTCAGCGTTTCTACTAGGTGTGAATAAAGTCTGATCATTCGGGGCCGTAGTAAACGCGGTGCGCCGGAGACTGGGATCAACAATTCGTATATCGAACCACTTCACGGACCAAGAATGAGAACCGCGCGGGTCCGGCGTCCGGGTTTCGTTCGACCAATCGATCCATTCACATGCTTAAAAACCTGTCGATTCGCCATTGCGTGAACGCGATCATCGGCCTGTTCGGCCTTGCATTGATCGCCGGCGCGCTGCTCGGTGTGGCCTCCCTGAATTCGGCGAATCACGACCTGAAGCAGATGTACACGGTCGACACGCCGGCCGTGGCCAACCTCGAAGGCAGCTCGGGCCAGTTGCTGCGCCTGCGGCTGTCGCTCGCCACCTACGATTCGCTGACCAACATCGGCGACGCGGCCGGCGCCGATTCGGCGTTCAAGCGCTCGGATCAATACATCAAGCTGTCGAACGAGCGCTTTGCGGCGTATCTGGCGCAGGCCGGCGACGATCCGGGCGCGCGCGCCCTGATCGACGAGATGCAGAAGCGCCGCGACGAGTTCATCCATCAGGGCATCGAGCCGGCGATGGCCGCGCTGAAGGCCGGCGACAAGGCCGGGTTCGGCGAGATCCAGGGGCACAAGCTGTCGCCGCTGTACTCGGCCTACGAAAAGGCGATGCTCGCGCTGGAGAAGCACCAGGTGGATATCGGCCAGGCGCGCTACGAAGGCGCGCAGCGGCAATTCTCGATGGTGATCGTGGCGGTGGCGGTGGGCCTCGCGCTGGCGATCGCGCTGTCGCTGTTCGTGCGGATCTGGCTCGTCAACGCGATCGTCAAGCCGGTGGATGCCGCCGTCGAGAATTTCGGCCGCATCGCGAGCGGCGATCTGACCAGCCAGGTCGAGGTCACGAGCCATAACGAAATGGGCAAGCTCAGCGAAGCGCTGCGCAATATGCAGGACTCCCTGACATCCACGGTGGGCGCGGTGCGCAGCAGCACCGAATCGATCAACGTGGGCGTGGGCGAGATCGCGGCGGGCAACACCAACCTGTCGCAGCGCACCGAGGAGCAGGCCGCCTCGCTGGAGGAAACCGCCGCCAGCATCGAGCAACTGACCTCCACCGTGAAGCAGACCGCCGACAACGTGCGCCAGGCCAGCTCGCTGGCCGAGGGCGCGTCGGGCCTGGCCGCCGAGGGCGGGCAGCTCGCGCGCGACGTGGTCGGCACGATGCAGGAGATCGTCGGCGATTCGCGCCGGATCGGCGACATCGTCGGCGTGATCGAGGGCATCGCGTTCCAGACCAACATCCTCGCGCTCAATGCCGCCGTGGAAGCGGCGCGCGCCGGCGAGCAGGGCCGCGGTTTCGCGGTGGTCGCCAGCGAAGTGCGCTCGCTCGCGCAGCGCAGCGCCACGGCCGCGAAGGAGATCAAGGGCTTGATCGTGGAATCGACGCAGCGCGTGCAGACGGGCGCGGACCTCGTCGAGCGCTCGGGCACCACGATGAACGAGATCGTCACCGCGATCGGCCGCGTGAGCGGCATCATGAACGAGATCGCCGTGGCGTCGAGCGAGCAGAGCGACGGCATCGACCAGATCAACATCGCCGTGTCGCAGATGGACGAGGTCACGCAGCAGAACGCCGCGCTCGTCGAGCAGGCGGCCGCGGCGGCGGCCTCGCTGGTCGATCAGGCGCAGCGCCTGGGCGATGCGGTGTCGGTGTTCCGGATCGCGCAGCACGCGCAGGCGGCCTCGTTCGCGCGCGGCGGCGCGGCGGTGCAGGGCGGGATGCGGGCGGGCGCGCCGCAGTTCGCCTGAGCGCCGTATCGGCGCGTCGAAAGCGGCGTGAAAAGCGAGTTTTTCTTGCGAATCGCGCGCCGCTTTCGCTCAAAAATTGATCGTGCCGGCTCTTACCATGATCGTCGCGAATCGCCGGGTTGCCCCGGCGGTGCCGACTCATCGTGAAGGAGCCTGACCATGCTGGTTGTGAACGCACGCGCCGAACGGCGCGCCTACCCGGACGCGCTGAAGGCGCTCATGTCGGTCGAACGGGCCGAGGAAAGCCGCAACTGGATCGCCAACTGGCGCGGCGTGTCGCGTCACGCCACGCCGCTGTACGACCTGCCCGATCTCGCCGCGCGGATCGGCGTGGCGCAGGTGCGGGTCAAGGACGAATCGGTGCGCTCCGAGCTGGGCAGCTTCAAGGCACTCGGCGCGCCCATCGCGCTCGTGCGGCTGATCATGCGGCTGAACGCCGACGCGCAACTCGATCCGGCCGGCTTGTTTCGAGGTGCTTACCGGAGCCGGCTCGACGGCTTCACGGTGGTGAGCGCAACCGACGGCAATCACGGCAAGGGCCTCGCCGCGGCGGCGCGCAGCATCGGCTGCCGCTGCGTGATCGTGCTGCATGCCAACGTCAGCGTCGAGCGCGAGGCGGCGATCGCGGAGCAGGGCGCGCAGATCGTCCGCATCGCGGGCAACTACGACGAATCGGTGGCGGAAGCGGCGCGGCTGGCCGAGGCGAACGGCTGGCAGGTGGTGTCCGACACGTCCTACCCCGGCTACGAAATCATTCCGCGCGACGTGATGCAGGGCTATGGCGCGGTGGCGGCGGAAATCGTCGAGGCCACGCGCGGGCCGGGCGGCGCGCCCGCGTTCAGCCATGTGTTCCTGCAGGGCGGCGTGGGCGGCCTGGCCGCCGGCATCTCCAGCTACTTCTGGGAAGTGTTCGGCGAGCAGCGGCCCACGGTGGTCATCGTCGAGCCGGAGCAGGCCGACTGCCTGTTCCAGAGCGCCATCAGCGGCGTGCCGGAGAAGGCCACCGGCTCGGTCGATTCGATCATGGCGGGGCTGGCATGCGGCGAAACCTCGCCGCTGGCGTGGCGCTTCCTGGTGACCGGCGCCGATTACTTCATGACGATCCGCGATGCCGACGCCGTCGTCGCGATGCAGATCCTGGCGGCCGGCTCGGTCAGCGACATCCCGATCGTGTCGGGCGAATCGGGCGCGGCGGGGTTGGCCGGGCTGCGGGCGCTGGCGGCGGACGGCGCGCTCGCGAAGGCCGGCATCGGCAGCGCATCGCGCATTCTCGTCATCAACACCGAGGGGGCGACCGCGCCGGCGGTGTACGCGGAACTGGTGGGGGAACGGGCGGAAGACGTGTTGCGGCGGCAGGCGGCGTGGGTGGGCGGACGCGCTGCTTGAGCCGAATGCAGGCGGCTGGCGGCCGTCGCCATCGAACGGCCGCCTAGCCCGCTTCGAACCCGTGCCGCGCGAAAAACCGCTCCATCTCGTGCGCCGTGGCACGCGCGCCGGAAAACAGCCCGACATATTCAGGAATTCGTTCCATCCGCACGGCCACCGGCTCGCGCGAGCGCAGCGCCACGTAGCCGAGTTGAACGAAATACACTGAGCGCCCGCGCACCTCGGCCGCTTCGGCGGCATAGCCGAAGCGCGTGAACATCGCCGCCAGCGCGTCGATCCGCTTCGCATCCTCTTCCCTGGCAATCGCGGCGATCTCGGGCGATTGCTGCGCCCAACTGCGGATCGCCGCCTCGTAACGCGTGTCGAACAGGCTGTCGTCGAGGCAGCAATCGAACACGTTGAGCAGGGCCTCGCCGATGCTGTCCGCATAGGCGCCGGCCCTCGCCACCCAACCCCCTGTGTTTTGCGTGCGCCAGCGCTCGAGCAGCGCCGCCAGCAACGCGTCGCGGCTCTCGTAGAAACGATAAAAGCTCGCGCGCGACGATCCGAGCCGGTCGGCCAGCGGCAGAATCCGGACGGCTTCCACGCCGCCTTCCAACAGGCTGTCGGTGGCGGCGTCGAGCCAGATTTCCGGGCTCAGGCGCGCGCGCTCGTCAGTGCGATAGACATCCATTCACAAGACTTCCTTGCCATGACTTCCTGACTTCGGCGCCGCCGGTCGCATGGCGCAACCGGCGATCCAGGATCCGCGGGAATCGGTGCAACTGGGCCCGCGGGAAGGGTTTTCCCTCGACGGTGTACATATTTGTTTTGTTTACTTGACACCAATGTACAGCAAATCCTAACCTGATTCGCACAAGCAACACGGTGGTTTCTTAAAACGATTCGTCCCCTGTCGAGGCATCGAAAAAAATGTCGAGCGATCCGCTGCTGCAGCCGTACACCCTCAAACACCTGACGTTCCGCAACCGCATCATGCTGCCGTCTCATGAGCCGGCTTATGCGGAGGACGGCATGCCCAAGGCCCGCTATCGGGCGTATCACGTCGAACGCGCCAAGGCCGGCATCGCACTGACGATGACGGCGGGTTCGGCCGCGATTTCGAAGGACAGCCCGCCGGTGTTCAACAACATCCTGGCGTACAAGGACGAAGTGGTGCCGTGGATGAAGGATCTCGCCGACGCCGTGCACGAGAACGGCGCGAAGATCATGATCCAGATTACCCACCTCGGCCGCCGCACCCGCTGGGACAAGGGCGACTGGCTGCCGGCGGTGTCGTCGTCGCACGAGCGGGAACCGTCGCACCGCGCGTTTCCGAAGCGGCTCGAGGATTGGGATCGCGAGCGCATCGTCAAGGATTACGCCGACGCCGCCGAGCGCATGCAGGCCGCGGGCCTGGACGGCATCGAACTCGAAGCGTACGGACACCTGATGGATCAGTGCTGGTCGCCGCTGACCAACACGCTCGACGCACCGTATGGCGGCTCGCTCGAAAACCGCATGCGCTTCACGTTCGACGTGCTGCGCGGCATTCGCGAGCGGGTGGGCGAGGCGTTCGTGGTGGGCATCCGCTACACGGCCGACGAGATCATCGCCGGCGGCCTGACGAAGGAAGACGGCATGCGGATCTCGATGGCGCTGAAGTCCAGCGGCCTGATCGATTTCCTCAACGTGATTCGCGGCCACCTCGAAACCGACGCGGGCCTCGCGGACATCATTCCGGGCATGGGTTCGCGCAGTGCGCCGCATCTCGATTTCGCCGGGGAAATTCGCAGTGCTACCGAATTTCCGACGTTCCATGCGGCGCGGATCCAGGACGTGCCGACTGCGCGCCACGCGATCGCGTCGGGCAAGATCGACATGGTGGGCATGACGCGGGCGCACATGGCCGACCCGCACATCGTGCGCAAGATCATCGAGCGCCGCGAGGACGACATCCGCCCGTGCGTGGGCGCGAGCTACTGCATCGATCGTATCTACCAGGGCGGCGCGGCGTTCTGCATCCATAACCCGGCCACCGGCCGCGAAGTGACCACGCCGCACGACGTGCCGCGCGCCGCCGCCAAGCGCAAGGTGGTGATCGTGGGCGCGGGGCCGGCCGGGCTGGAGGCTGCGCGCGTGGCGGGCGAGCGCGGCCATGACGTGGTGGTGTTCGAGGCCATGAACGATCCGGGCGGCCAGATTCGCCTGACCACGCAAACGGCGCGCCGCAAGGAGATGATCGGCATCGTCGATTGGCGCATGGCGCAATGCGAGCGGCTCGGCGTGCGCTTCGCGTTCAACACGTATGCGGACGCCAGCACGATTTCCGACGAGCAGCCCGATATCGTGATCGTCGCCACCGGCGGCATGCCGCACACGGAGGTGCTGCGCGAGGGCAACGAACATGTGGTGTCGTCGTGGGACATCCTGTCGGGCGACGTGAAGCCGGGCCGCAACGTGTTGATCTACGACGACGCGGGCGACCACGCGGCGCTGCAGGCCGCCGAAATCATCGCGCAGGCGGGCGGCAAGGTCGAGGTGATGACGCCCGACCGCGCGTTCGCGCCGGAAGTGATGGCGATGAACCTCGTGCCGTACATGCGCGAGTTGCAGAAGCTGAACACCACGTTCACGGTCACGTATCGCCTCACGGGCGTGCGCCGCGACGGCGGCGACTATGTGGCGACCATCGGCAGCGATTACGTCGAGATGGCCGAGGAGCGCCGCTACGACCAGATCGTCGTCAATCACGGCACGATCCCGAGCGACGATCTGTACTTCGAACTGAAGCCGCATTCGAAGAACCTCGGCAAGGTCGACTACGACGACCTGATCGACGGCAAGCCGCAGGTGGTCGACAGCAATTCGAACGGCCGCTATCAGCTGTTCCGGATCGGCGATGCGGTGGCCGCCCGCAACACGCACGCGGCCATCTACGACGCGCTGCGTCTGATGAAAGACCTGTAAGCCCTTCGCGTTTCCCGTCGGCCGGGCCGGCCGCTGCTTCGCGCCGGCCCGCCCGTTCCCCGCAGGGCGGCTCGCCAGGCGATGTATTGCGCCGAAAACGGATCCGGCCTGGATTGTCGTTGTCGAAAGAAGGAGTCGTACGTGAATCCTGTTTCAACCGCAACGCAGGTTCAGCCGGATCGCGATCCGCCCGGGCTGGCCGCTGGCCATGCCGTGTCGTCCGTCGATGCGTCGCTGCTCGATGCGTTCTCGCGCATCGATCGCCCGGCCATGCGCCGCTACCGGATCGAGCGCTTGCGCGCCGAACTGCGCAAGCACGATTACGCGGGCATGCTGCTCGCCGATCCGCTGAACATCCGCTACGCGACGGATACCAACAACCTCGGGCTGTGGGTCATGCACTCGCCGAGCCGCTACGTGTTCGTGGCGACCGACGGCCCCGTGATCCTGTTCGATTTCACGAGCAGCAAGCACAACAGTCAGCATATCGAATCGATCGACGAGATCCGCCCGGCCACGCCGTGGATCTATTTCCTGGCCGGCCCGCGCGTGGACGAGAAGGCGGCCGATTGGGCGCGCGAGATCGCCGATCTGGTGCACCGCTACGGCGGCGGCAACACGCGGCTGGCGGTGGACCGGTGCGACCCGTGGGGCGCCGATCGGCTGACGCAGCTCGGCGTGCAGTTGTTCGACGCGCAGCCGCTGACCGAGCAGGCGCGCATGATCAAGGGCCGCGAGGAACTGGAGCAGCACCGCATCTCGATGGCCGTGTGCGACCTCGGCGTGGCGCGGATGCGAGCCGCGTTGCAGCCCGGCGTGACCGAGAACCAGCTGTGGGGCGTCTTCCACGATACCAACATTTCGCACGGCGGCGAGTGGAACGAAAGCCGCCTGCTGACCTCGGGCGGGCGCACCAACCCGTGGTTTCAGGATTCGAGCAACCGCGTGATTCAGGCGGGCGAGATCGTGGCGTTCGATACCGACATGGTCGGCCCCGGCGCGTGCCTGTCCGACATCTCGCGCAGCTTCGTGTGCCCGGGCAAGCCGGCCACGGCCGCGCAGCGCGACCTGTTCGGCTATGCGGAAGAGCAGATCCGCTACAACGTCGGGCTGCTGAAGGCGGGCCTGAGCTTCCGCGAGTTCGCCGAGCGCTGCTGGGACGTGCCGCAGCGCTTCATCCACAACCGCTACATGATGATGCTGCACGGCGCGGGCATCGTCGACGAATACCCGAGCGTGCCTTACGCGGTCGATTTCGATGCCTGGGGCTACGACGGCACGTTCGAGGAAAACATGGTGCTGTGCGTCGAGAGCTATATCGGCGTGGAGGGCGGCTCGGAAGGCGTGAAGCTCGAAGAGCAGGTGGTGATCACGCGGGACGGCGCGCAGTTGCTGTCCGCCACGCCGCTGGTCGCCGGCCTCGACGGCTGACGCCGCATCCCAATGCAACCGGAGTCGACCATGGCTCACGCGCCTGCCCTGATCAATGCCGACGATGTGCTGCGCGACGCCGATCCCCGGCTGTTGGTGGACGCCTTGTTGCGCAGTCACCAGCAACCGGTGGAGGTCGCCGGCCGCTTTCACGCGAGCATTGCGCGCGAAGGGCGGGCCGATGCGGAGGCGCTGGTCTGGCTCGGCAGCGACCGCGCCGGCGGGTTCGGCGCGAAGGTGATCGCCATCTCGCCGGACAACGCGCAACACATGCCGGGCGCCGACGCCGCCGAACCGATCCATTCCGCCTACGTGTTGTTCGACGGCGAGGCCGGCCGGGTGCGCGCGCTGATTCACGGCAATGCGTTCACGCGCTACAAGACGGCGGCCGATTCGGCGCTCGGTGCGCGCCTGCTGGCCCGCGCGAACCCGGAAACGCTGGTCGTGATCGGCACGGGCGCGCAGGCGGCCACGCATATCGCCGTGATGGCGGCGGAATTCCCTTCGCTGCGGCGCATCTCGGTGTGGAGCCGTAGCCACGAGAAGGCGGTGGCGCTCGTGGCGGGCTGCCGGTTGCCGCACGCCCGGGACGTGGCGCTCGAAGCCGTCGTGTCGCTCGAAGCCGCCGTTGCTCGGGCCGATCTCGTTGTCAGCGCAACCAGCGCCACGTCGCCGGTGCTGAAGGGCGCATGGCTGCGGCCGGGTACGCACGTCGATCTGGTCGGCAGCTACACGCCGGCCATGCGCGAAGCCGACGACGACGCCGTGCGGCTTGCGCGCGTGTACGTCGATCATCGGGCACTCGTGATGGAGCACTGCGGCGACATTACCCAGCCGATCGCATCGGGCGCGATACGGCCCGAGGACGTGCTCGGCGACCTGTTCGGCCTGTGCGGCGGGACGGTGGAAGGCAGGCGCGGCGATGCCGACATCACGCTGTTCAAGAACGGCGGCGGCGGGCATCTCGATCTGATGATCGCAACCTGGATGCTCGAATACGTGAGCGGCCAGGCGTGCCGCACGACGAAGCCGGATCGACGTCGTCGATTGGGATGACTGACGAGTAGCTTGATGAAAAACGTGAATCAACTTGTGCAAAAGCATCGCTTGAGCCGGGTTTTTTGACTGAGTCCAATGTCTTCTTCGAAGTACCGGTCGCAGCGTGTTGCCTAGCGCGTCCCCACCAGCGAGCGGGTCAATCAGAACGGCTTATCAGCGCAAGACAGTCGACGGAGAGAACTCGATGAACAGCATTGCAGCGCCCTTCCTGAAACCAGAAGAGAACGCGATACGGGTCACGCGCGCCGATGCGGCCGTCCTGTGCGTCGAGAACGTGGGCAAGACCTTCGGCGCGCATCGCGTGTTGCAGGACGTCAGTTTCGAGATGCAGGCCGGCGAGGTGATCGCGATCATCGGGCCGAGCGGCTCCGGCAAGAGCACGCTGCTGCGGTGTATCAACCAGCTCGAACCGCCGACCGAAGGGCGCGTGCGCATTGGCGGCGTGACGATCGAATCGGGCCATGCGCCGGCGCGCCGCGAACTGGTGGCGCTGCGCCGCCAGATCGGCATGGTGTTCCAGTCGTTCAACCTGTTCCCGCATCTCACGGTGCTGCGCAACGTGAGCCTCGCGCAGGAACGCACCATGAACCGCAGCCGCAAGGAGGCGGACGCGCGCTCGATGGAGCTGCTCGAACGCGTGGGCCTGGCGAGCAAGGCGGGCCTGTATCCGGTGCATTGCTCGGGCGGCCAGCAGCAGCGCATCGCGATCGCGCGGGCGCTCGCGCTGGAGCCGGAAATCATGCTGTTCGACGAGCCCACCTCGGCGCTCGATCCGGAGCTGGGCCTCGAAGTGCTGGCCGTGATGAAGGAACTGGCGCAGTCGGGCATGACGATGATCGTGGTGACGCACGAGATGCATTTCGCGGAGAGCGTGTCGGACCGCGTGATCATCATGGCCGACGGCCGGATCCTGGAGGCGGGACCGAGCGAGGCCGTGATGCGCCGGCCGCAGACCGAGCGCGCCGCGAAATTCCTGAGCGCCGTGAGGGACCGCTGATCATGTCGCACTTCTCCGCCATTCTGGCCGGCGTGCCATGGACCATCGCGCTGACCCTGCTTGCCTTCGCGATCGGCGCGGCGCTCGGGCTGCCGCTCTGCGCGCTGCGCCTGTCGTCCAACCGTGTCGTGCGCAGCGTCGCGAGCCTGTTCGTGGTGAGCTGCCGCTCGATTCCGCCCATCGTCTGGCTGTTCGTGGTGTTCTTCGGCATCGGCAACGATCTGCTGTCGATGAGCCCGTTCACGGCGGCCGCCATCGGGCTGGGCGTGGTGACCGCCGCGAACATGTCGGAGGTCTATCGCGGCGCGCTCACGGCGATCCATCCGGGGCAGCACGAAGCCGCGAAAGCGCTGAACCTGTCGCGCCTCCAGCAGTTCCGCGACGTGGTGTTCCCGCAGTTGATGCGCATCGCGTTGCCGACCGCGGCCACCTATCTGATCGGACTGCTCAAGGATTCGGCGGTGGCCTCCACCATCGGCGTGAACGAACTGGCGTTCTCGGCGTATCACGTGTCGCAGGACACGTTTCGCGGCCTGAGCGTGTATGCGATCGCCGCGGTGCTGTACATCCTGTTGAGCCTCCCGGTGGCATGGCTGTCGCGCTGGGCCGATCTGTCTCTTCGTGCGCGGGTGTCGAGATGAGCGAAATCCTCGAGATGTGGAAAACCTGGCTGCCCGATCTGCTGGCGGGCTACTGGCTGTCGCTGCAGGTCGCGGTGCTGAGCCTCGCGATCGGCATTCCGCTCGGGCTGCTGCTGGCGCTGTTCGTGTCGGGCCGCTCGAAGGCGGGGCGCGCCATCGCGCTGGTGTTCGTGGAGATCGGGCGCGGCGCGCCGGCGCTGATCCTGCTGCAGTTCTTTTATTTCGGGCTGCCAAGCGCCGGGCTGGCGCTGTCGTCGTTCATGTCGGCGGTGGTGGCGCTGGCGTGCTGCTCGGGCGCCTATACGAGCGAGATCATCCGCGCCGGTTTCGAGGCGGTGCCGTATGGCCAGAAGGAGGCGGCGGCCGTGATCGGCCTGAGCGGCGGCGATGCGCTGCGTTACGTGATCATCCCGCAGGGCCTGCGCGTGGCGCTGCCGGCGCTGCTCGGCTTCTCGATCATGATGCTGCAGGCCACCTCGCTGTGCTTCACGATCGCGCTGCCCGAAATGGTCAGCCGGGCGTCGACCATCGGCTCGTCGACGTTCGAATATCTGCCGGTGCTGGCGCTCGCGGGCCTGCTGTTCGCCGTGATCTGCGTGCCGGCCACGTTCGCCGTGTCGGCGCTCGAGCGGCGTCTCGGCCGTCATGCCATGCGCTGATCGCCTCTTTCTTCTGTTGGCCTGTCGAGCCGATTTCCGTCCTTAACCTGCAACTGCCGTGCACCCTCGGGGATTATTCATGAAGCGAATTCAGCACCTCTCGATTGCCGCCGCCGGGCTCTTCTGTTCGTTGCTTGCCGCCGGCGCGCATGCGCAAGGCGCGTGCAAGCCGGCCCATCAGTTCCAGACCATCACGCCCGGCGTGCTGTCGATCGCCGCCTGGGATTTCCCGCCCTACGCGATTCCGGCCGGACGCGACGACGTGAAGGGCGTGGACGGCGAGATCGTCAAGAAGATCGCCGCGAAGGAGTGCCTGAAGATTTCCGTGTCGGTGGTCGATCCGGCCGCGGTGGTGCAGTCGGTGGTGTCGAAGAAGGCCGACATCGCGCTGGGCGACTGGTATCGCACGGCCGACCGCGCCAAGGTGGTGGGGCTGGGCAGCCCGATGTATCTCGACCAGATGGGCATCATCTCGAAGGACGGCATCGACACGGTGGGCGGGCTGGCCGGCAAGAAGATCGGCACGGTGACGGGCTACCTGTGGCTGGCCGACCTGCAGAAGACGTTCGGCGACAGCCTGGTGGTGTACCCGAACCCGGTGGCGATGGCGCAGGATCTGATGACCGGCCGCATCGACGCGGGCACCGACAGCTACGCGGTGGCGCAGTTCAACCAGAAGAAGGGCGGCTATTCGGGCATGAAGATCACGGTGGCGAAGCCGGATCAACGTGTGGCCGCCACGCTGATGCCGGGTCAGACCACCATGCCGTACACCAAGTCGAACACGGCGCTCGGCGAGGCGCTGAGCGCCGATATCGACGCGCTGCGCAACTCGGGCGAGATTTCGAAGATTCTTCAGTCGTACGGATTGTCGCCGACCGCCACCGACGTGGGCGCGCCGCGCCTCGTGCGATGAGCGGGGCCGTGCCGTTCACGCAGGCCGTGGCCGGCTCGCAGCACCTGCACGCCGCCGAGCGGCAGTGGACGCCGTCCGATGCGCCCGGCTTCGAGATCGTGACGCTGTTCGAGAACCGCGCCACCGGCGAGCTGACGCAGTTGATGCGGGTGGCGCCCGGCGCCTACGCCGGCCCGCATTCGCACGATCGCCTCGAGGAGATCCTGGTGCTCGACGGCACGTTCGCCGACGACGCCTGCGAATATCGTCAGGGCTCCTATTGCATTCGCGCGCCGGGCGCCGTGCACACGGCGCGCTCGGCAACCGGTTGCGTCGTGCTGCTGGTGTATCGCGGCGCGCCGCAGGAATCGGCTTCATAAACTGGATGGAAACCCGAGCATGATCATTCTCGTACCCGTGAAGCGCGTGGTGGACTACAACGTGAAGGTTCGCGTCAAGGCGGACGGTTCCGGCGTGGACACTGCGAACGTGAAGATGTCGATGAACCCGTTCGACGAAATCGCCGTCGAGGAGGCGGTGCGGTTGAAGGAAGCCGGCGTGGCCACCGAGGTGGTGGCGGTGTCGGTGGGCGTGCCGCAGGCGCAGGAAACGCTGCGCACGGCGCTGGCGATCGGCGCCGATCGCGCCGTGTTGGTCGAGGCGCCCGACGGCGTCGAACCGCTCGGCGTGGCCAAGCTCCTCGCGGCGCTGGTGGCGCGCGACAAGCCGTCGCTCGTGATCGTCGGCAAGCAGGCGATCGACGACGATTCGAACCAGACGGGCCAGATGCTGGCCGCGCTCGCCGGCCTGCCGCAGGCCACGTTCGCGTCGAAGGTGACGATCGCCGACGGCCGCGCGACGGTCGCGCGCGAAGTGGACGGCGGCTCCGAAACGCTCGCGCTCGCGCTGCCGGCGGTCGTGACCACCGATTTGCGGCTCAACGAGCCGCGCTACGTCACGCTGCCGAGCATCATGAAGGCCAAGAAAAAGCCGCTCGAAACGCTGAAGCCGGCCGATCTCGGCGTGGACGTGACGCCGCGCCTGAAGACGCTGAAGGTGGCCGAGCCGCCGAAGCGCAGCGCCGGCATCAAGGTGCCCGACGTGAAGGCGCTGGTCGACAAGCTGAAGACCGAAGCGAAAGTATTGTGAGGATGACTGACATGACGATTCTCGTGATTGCGGAACACGACAACGCGCAACTGAAGGCCGCGACGCTGAACACGGTGGCCGCCGCGGTGCGGATCGGCGGCGATATTCACGTGCTGGTGGCCGGCCATCGCGCCGAGGGCGCGGCGCGCGCCGCCGCGGCGCTGCCGGGCGTGGCGAAGGTGCTGCATGCCGATGCGCCGCATCTGGAAGCGGCGCTGGCCGAAAACGTCGAGGCGGCGGTGCTGGCCAATGCGGCCGGTTACACGCACGTCCTCGCGCCGTCCACCGCGTTCGGCAAGAGCGTCGCGCCGCGCGTGGCGGCGAAGCTCGACGTGGCGCAGATTTCGGACATCACGGCGGTGATCGATTCGAACACGTTCGAGCGGCCGATCTACGCGGGCAGCGCGACGGCCACGGTGCAGTCGCCGGAGGCGGTGAAGGTGCTGACGGTGCGCCTGACAGCGTTCGATCCGGTGCCCGCGCAAGGCGGCAGCGCGGCCATCGCGAGCGTGGCGGCGGGCGCGGCGTTCGGCGCGGTGGCGTTCGTGTCGCGCGAGGTGACCCAGCTCGACCGCCCCGAGTTGACCGACGCGAAGATCGTGGTATCGGGCGGGCGCGGCCTCGGCAGCGGCGAGAACTATCGGAAAGTGCTCGATCCGCTGGCCGACACGCTGCACGCGGCGCTGGGCGCCTCGCGCGCGGCGGTGGACGCCGGCTACGTGCCGAACGATTATCAGGTCGGCCAGACCGGCAAGATCGTGGCGCCGCAGCTGTACGTGGCGGTGGGGATTTCCGGCGCGATCCAGCATCTGGCCGGCATGAAGGATTCGAAGCTGATCGTGGCGATCAATCAGGATCCGGAGGCACCGATCTTCAGCGTGGCCGATTACGGCCTGGTGGGCGACCTGTTCGAGGTGGTGCCCGAGCTGACCTCGGCGATCGCCTGAGCGGCGCGCGCGGGCTGCGTCAGCCCGCGCTCTTGCCGCGCTTGCCCTTGGCCGGCAGGCGCGAGGTGAAGCGCTTCATCTCGCGCTCGGTCGGTTCGTGGCCCGCGAACACCACGACGTACTGGGCGATGCGGCTCATCCGCACCGACATCGGTTCGACCGTGCGCATCGAGACATAGCCGATCTGCGTCAGGTACATCGCGCGGGCGCGCACGTCGGCCTCGAGCGGCGAATAGTCGAAACGCTTGAACATGGTGGTGAGCGCCGCGATGCGCGTGGCGTCCTCCTTGGCCATCACCGCGGCGATCTCGGGCGCTTGCTGGCCCCAACTGCGGATGGCCGCCTCGTAGCGGTTGTCGAAGATCGAATCGTCGAACCAGCAATCGAACACGTTCAGCACCGCCTCGGCGATGCTGTCGGCGTAGGCCGATGTTTGGGACACCCAATTGACGGTGTTCTTCTCCTGCCAGCGTTGCAGCAGCGTGGCGAGCAGCGCTTCGCGGTTCTCGAAGAACCAGTAGAAGCTGGTGCGCGACAGGTTCAGCTTCTTCGCGAGCGGAAGGATGCGCACGGCCTCGACGCCGCCTTCGAGCAGGCTTTCGGTGGCCGCGTCGAGCCACATGTCGGCCGACCCTCTGACATTGTCTTCGACGTCTGTCTCATCCATCAGGCATGTCCTTCCTTCAGTTTAATCATCGGCATGTTGTCTCTGGGCTCCATTGTGCCTGATCCCCTTTCGTGAGGGCCTGTTCACTGATGTTTTCTCAATTGACACATGTGTACATCAACTCTACTCTACGTCGAAGTTTCCAGGGCTGGCCAATCATTATTTGAGGATGTCTTATGAAATCGCGTGCCGCGGTGGCGTTCGCGCCGGGAAAACCGCTTGAAATCGTGGAGATCGACGTCGCGCCGCCGCGCAAGGGTGAGGTGCTGGTGCGCATCACCCACACCGGCGTGTGTCACACCGACGCGTTCACATTGTCGGGCGACGACCCCGAAGGGCTGTTCCCGTGCGTGCTCGGGCACGAAGGCGCGGGCATCGTGGTGGAGGTGGGCGAAGGCGTGACGTCGGTGCAGCCGGGCGATCACGTGATTCCGCTCTACACGGCGGAATGTGGCGAATGCCTGTTCTGCAAATCGGGCAAGACCAACCTGTGCATCGCGGTGCGCGCCACGCAAGGCAAGGGCGTGATGCCGGACGGCACCTCGCGCTTCTCGTACAACGGCCAGCCGCTCTATCACTACATGGGCTGCTCGACGTTCAGTGAATACACGGTGGTAGCCGAGGTGTCGCTGGCGAAGGTGAACCCGGCCGCGAACCCCGAGCACGTGTGCCTGCTCGGCTGCGGCGTGACGACCGGCATCGGCGCCGTGCACAACACCGCCAAGGTGCAGCCGGGCGACAGCGTGGCCGTGTTCGGGCTCGGCGGCATCGGCCTGGCGGTGATCCAGGGCGCGCGGCAGGCGAAGGCGGGGCGCGTCATCGCGGTCGATACGAACCCCGGCAAGTTCGATCTGGCGCGCGCGTTCGGCGCGACCGATTGCATCAATCCGAAGGACCACGACAAACCGATTCAGCAGGTCATCGTCGAGATGACGGGCTGGGGCGTCGATCATTCGTTCGAATGCATCGGCAACGTCAACGTGATGCGCGCCGCGCTCGAATCGGCGCATCGGGGCTGGGGGCAATCGATCGTGATCGGCGTGGCCGGCGCGGGGCAGGAAATCTCGACGCGGCCGTTCCAGCTCGTCACGGGCCGTAGCTGGCGCGGCACGGCGTTCGGCGGCGTCAAGGGCCGCTCGCAACTGCCGGGCATGGTGGAGGACGCGATGCGCGGCGACATCGAGCTCGCGCCGTTCGTCACGCACACCTTGCCGCTGGCGGACATCAACGCGGCGTTCGATCTGATGCACGAAGGCAAGTCGATCCGCACGGTCGTCAATTTCGCGGGATGACCGGTTTCGGGGCGCGGCGCAACCGGTGCGCCGCGCCGGTAGGTTCATTCAGGAGAACTTCATGAGCACGGTAGCGATTCATCCGCTGGTCGATTCAGGCGTGAAGCCCGGCGTGCCCGGCTTTGCAGGCGGCAGCCTGCATTGCCGCTGCGCGACCGATCCGGTCGAGGTCAAGGTGAGCGCCAACGTCGCGCACAACCACGCGTGCGGCTGCACGAAATGCTGGAAGCCGGCGGGCGCGGCGTTTTCGGTGGTGGGCGTGGTCGGCCGCGACAAGGTGGCGATCACGCGGCACGCCGAGAAGCTGGCGGTGGTCGATCCGGCCGCCGCGATCCAGCGCCATGCATGCAAGGCGTGCGGCACGCACATGGTCGGGCGCATCGAGAACCGCGACCATCCGTTCTACGGGCTCGACTTCATCCACGTCGAGCTGTCTGACGAACCCGGTTGGGAAGCGCCGGGTTTCGCGGCGTTCGTCTCGTCGACGATCGAGGCGGGCGCGGCCCGCCCCGAGCAGATGGATGCGCTGCGCGCGCGCCTCGCCGAACTCGGCCTGCCGCCCTACGACGCGCTGAACCCGCCGTTGATGGATGCGATGGCGACGCACGCCGCCAAGCGCAAGGGCCTGCTGTAAGCCGCCGCGCTCACACCATGTCGTCGCCGGTCGGTTCGGGCGCCGGGCCGCGACGGCGCGCGCGCGCGAGCC
>NZ_JAAGPF010000356.1 GCF_017104645.1 Burkholderia sp. Ac-20379 | reverse complement strand
GGAGCGGGACGGGTCGGGAGATGCGGCATGGGGGAGGGAAGGTACAATATAGGGAGGTTGATGAGGACGGACGAACGGAGTGGCTATAGGCTTTGCTAGTTAAGGAGACGGCAACCACCGAGATCTACACAGCCACCAACACTCTTTCCCTACAAGAAGCTCTTCCGATCTGGGCCATGCCAGTGTTGCGGGATTGGGACTGACCCGCTGGTCATCCTGGCCGGTTCTGGATGACAATCCGCGCACCGGTTCGGCGTGCCTGCGCGACCCGTTCGCGCGGCCGCCCGCCGCCCGCGGCACGCACAACAATTCCATCGAGATTCCGAGGCTCCGACATGACTTTTCCGAAGCGTCCTATCGCCTTTGTCCTCACCGCGACGAATCACGGCACGATGATCGTGAACCGTCACGACCACAACACCACGGCCACCGGCTTCCGCTACGGCGTCGGCCATCAGTTGCTGGAGAACGCCTGCTTCGACGCGAGCGAGATCGATTTCGTGCTGGCGATGCTGACGCGCCGCCACGAGCTGCACGGCGACGGCGTGGTGGCGATCGACGGCGGCGCCAACATCGGCGTGCACACGCTCGAATGGGCGCGCCACATGCACGGCTGGGGGCGGGTGCTCGGCTTCGAGGCGCAGGAGGTGGTGTTCTACGCGCTGGCCGGCAACATCGCGCTGAACAACTGCCTGAACGCGCGCGTCAAGCTGGCCGCGCTCGGCGAGCGCTGCGGCGAACTGCGCGTGCCGCAGCCCGATTACCTCGCGCACGCGAGCTTCGGCAGCCTGGAGCTGCGCCAGCGCGAAGACGGCGAATTCATCGGCCAGGCGATCGCCTACGACACCGCGTCCGGCTCCACGGTGCCGATGGTCAGCATCGATTCGCTGAACCTGCCGCGCGTGGACCTGATCAAGCTCGACATCGAGGGCATGGAGATCGAGGCGCTGACCGGCGCGCGCGACACGCTGCGTCGCTGCAAGCCGATGCTGAGCGTCGAGGTGCTGAAGACCGATTCGGCCCAGGTCGAGCAGTTCCTCGGCGAGTTCGGCTACCGCTGCGTGCCGGCCGGGCTGAACCTGATCGCCGTGCACCGCGACGATCCGGTGTCGGCGCACCTGCAGGTGGGCGAGGGCGTGGTGTTCATCAGTTGACGGTTCGGGTATGCCGCGTGCTTGCGGCCTGCTTGCGGCCTGTTCGCCGGCGGCGGCCGGTGTGCCGTCCGGCTTTCGAAATCGCTGCGCGCGCACCGAATTGAAATAAAAACGTTGTAATCCGTGAATATTCCGGTAAGGCGGCTACCGCTGCCGCCGGTTTTTAGGCATCCTGCGAAATGCCGAACGTTACGGGCCCCGAAGCAGCCGGGTGCGCAACGTGCCGATCCCCTCGCAAATCGTGAAAAGCCGCCAGGGGCTTGCCTTCACGTCGTTTCGCCGGCGTTTTTGCGGTGGCTTTTCCAGTATCATGCGGCGGCCGGCGCGAATCGCGTCCGGACGAACCGGCGTGGGGCGCCGGGGCGGGTTGCCGGCAACGCACCGGCCGCCTTCGGTGGTACGAAAGGTTTTGTAATATCGCTCCGGTACACTCGGCGGCCCTGATTCCGCCCAGTCCGCCCCGGCGGTCGATGCAGCCTGCGTTCGGGGCGCGGCTGCATGACGACGATCGCTTCGGCAGCGTCACACTCGCGACGGGTTCCAGCCTGACACTTCTGATTCATGTCCTTCAGTGATTTACCGCGGCGCGCGACGGCCGGTTTCGCGCGCGCCCGCCAGACCTTGCGGCTCGAGCGGCTCGTTTCGCCGTTGCTGGCGCTCGGCATCGGCATTGCCCTGCTGTTCGTGTTCCAGCATCTGTCCGAGACCGTCGACTACCGCTCGGTGATCCGCCATCTGCGCGACCTGACGGCCGGCGAGTGGGCCGGCGCGCTCGGCGCGACCGCGCTCAGCTACGCCGCGCTGGTGGCGCGCGACTGGATCGGCCTGCGCTACGTGGGCGCCAAGGTGCCGCGCGCCTCGCTGTGGATCGGCACCATCGCCGGCACCGCGCTCGGCAACGCCACCGGCTTCGGCGCGCTGACGGGCGGTGCGGTGCGGGTGCGCGTGTACGGCGCCTCGGGCGTCACCACCGCGCAGATCGGCCGCATGACCGTGTTCATGGGCGGCACGCTGATGCTCGGCATCGTCGGCATGACCGCGCTCGGCATGGTGGGCGGCTCCGGGCCGCTGGCCTTCATGCTGCCGGTGCCGGCCGGCTGGCTGACCGCGATCGGCGCGCTGATCCTGGCGGCGCTGGCCGGGCTGGTGGCGTTCTGCGGGCGCGAGCCGCGCGAGGTGCATTCGCGCTGGAGCTGGCTCTCGTTCGACATTCCGGCGCGGCGCGACCTGGTCGCCCAGCTCGTGTTCGCCGCCGTCGACGTGGTGGCCGCCGGCCTCGCGCTGTGGGCGCTGCTGCCGCACGGCCACGTCGGCTTCGTGGCCTTCATCACCGTCTATTCGGGCGCGCTGCTGCTCGGCATGATCGGCCATACGCCGGGCGGCATCGGCGTGTTCGAGGCCGCCATGGCGTTCACGCTCGGCAGCGCCGTGCCGCCCACTTCGATGCTGGCCGCGCTGCTGGCCTATCGCGCGATCTACTTCGGCGTGCCGCTCGCGCTGTCGGCCGGCCTGCTGGCCGTGTTCGAGGGGCGCGCGGTCAGCCAGCGCTTCGTCTCGACGCAGGCCGCGCAGGTGTCGCAACTCGCGCCGCTGTTCCTGAGCCTGACGACGTTCGCGGTCGGCGGGATGCTGGTGATCTCGGGCGCGACGCCCGCGTTCTGGCAGCGGATCGCCGTGCTGCGCGGGGTGGTGCCGCTGTGGGTCATGGAAGGCTCGCAGGTGCTGTGCAGCGTGCTCGGCGTGTCGCTGCTGTTCGTCGCGCGCGGGCTGCTGCGCCGGCTCGACGCGGCCTGGTGGATGACGTTCGGCCTCACGCTGGTCAGCCTCGCGCTGTCGTTCTCGAAGGGGCTGGCGTTCGTCGAGGCGGGCGTGCTCGGCGCGCTGCTGCTGTTGCTGCTGGTGTCCAAGCGCCGCTTCAACCGCCATTCGTCGCTGTTCGCCGAGCCGTTCACGATCGGCTGGTTCGTGTCGGTGGCGATGGTGCTGATGCTGGCCGTCTGGGTGTTGCTGTTCGCGTTCCGCGACATCCCCTACACGCAGGAAATCTGGTCGCAGTTCGCGTTCGACGAGCGCGCCTCGCGGGCCTTGCGCGCCACGCTCGCGGCCGGCGTGTTCGCGGCGATGGCCTCGCTCTGGCAGATGCTGCGCCCGGCCGCGGGCCGCTTCGTGGTGCCCGAGCCGCAGGATCTGACCGACGCGGCGCGCATCATCCGCGCCCAGGAGCGCAGCGACGTGGGCCTGGCGCTGATGGGCGACAAGAGCTTCCTGTTCTCGCCGTCGCGCGAGGCGTTCCTGATGTACGCGAAGCACGGCCGCACCTGGGCCGCGCTCTACGATCCGGTCGGCCCGCGCCACGAATGGGCCGGGCTCATCAACGAATTCATCCTGCGCGCGCACACCCACGGCGGGCGCGCCGCGTTCTATCAGGTGCGCGCCGAGGGGCTGCCGCTCTATCTCGACGCGGGCCTCACGCTCGTCAAGCTCGGCGAGGAGGCGCACATCGCGCTGGAGGCGTTCGACCTGAAGGGCTCGAACCGCTCGCACCTGCGCTATGCGCTCAAGCGCGGCGACCGCGAGGCGATGACGGTCGAGGTGATCGCGCCGCAGGACGTGCCGAACATGCTGCCGGTGCTGCGCGAAATCTCCGACGATTGGCTCGACAGCCGCGACGCGCGCGAGAAGAGCTTCTCGGTGGCCGCGTTCCACGACGGCTATCTGGCCACCCAGTCGGTGATGCTGGTGCGTCAGGGCGGCGAGCCGGTGGCGTTCGTCACGTTCATGACGACCGACCTGAACACCGACGCCACCGTCGGCGTGATGCGCCACGTGCCCGAAGCCTCGCCGTACGCGATGGAATACCTGTTCACGCAGCTCGCGCTGCATCTGAAGGAAGCCGGTTTCCGCCGCCTGAGCCTCGGCATGGCGCCGTTCTCGGGGATGGGCACCGCGCCGATGTCGTCGCTGTGGCACCGGCTCGGCCGGGTGGTCTGGCGCTTCGGCGGGCGTTTCTACAATTTCCGCGGCTTGCGCGCGTTCAAGAGCAAGTTCGAGCCGCAATGGGAGCCGCGCTATCTTGCGGCTTCCGGTTCGGTCGGCGTGTTCGTGACGCTGGCCGATTTGTCTCTGCTGGCAGGAGGTCGGCGTTCATGAAGTGGAATCAATGGGGCCGGTTGGCCATCTCGGCGGCGTTCGCCTTTGCCCAGGCGGGCGGCGCCCACGCGGCGGACACCGCCAAACCGGCGGCGAAGCCGAACGCGGATCACGCGGCGCATGCCAGCGGCGCGATGAGCGCCAGCGCGGCGCATCCGGCCTCGGCCGTGATCGGCCAGGCCGGCGTGCCGAGCCGCTTGCCGGGCGGGCGCTACGGCGACGTGATCGTCGTCAAGCCCGAGGGCGAGATCCACGGCTTCGTGGTGCTGTATTCGGCGGCCGGCGGCTGGAGCGCCGACGACCAGAACACCGCGGCGGCGCTGGCGAAGGCTGGCGCGCTGACGGTCGGCGTGGATACCGCGCGCTACGCGGCGAATCTGGCCAAGACCAAGGAAAGCTGCCATCAGCTGGTGGGCGACGCGGAAGCGGTCAGCCACCAGCTCGAACGGCAGATCAAGACCTCGCGCTACTACGCGCCGATCGTGGCCGGCATCGGGCAGGGCGGCGCGCTGGCGCGCCAGGTGCTCGCGCAGGCGCCGGAGAACACCATTTCCGGCGCGGTGACGGTGGCCCCGGCCGCCACGCTCGATCCGCGCTTCAAGATGTGCCCGCCGGATCCGACGGTCAGCCGCCGCAAGACGCCGGGCTTTGTGGATACGGCCGCCAGCGGCGACGCGTCGCGGCTGGTCGCGCTGCTCGAGCCGCACCTGCGCGACGGCAGCGCCGACGAGCTCGACGTGTCCGATCTGCCGCTCGTCGAGCTGCCGGCCAAGCCTGGCACGGCCTCGCCCGACGGCAACCTGATGGCGATCGTGATTTCCGGCGACGGCGGCTGGCGCGATCTCGACAAGACGATCGCCGAGGCGTTGCAGAAGGATGGCGTGTCGGTGGTCGGCATCGACAGCCTGCGCTATTTCTGGAGCGAGAAGACGCCCGCGCAGACGAGCCACGATCTGGCCCGCGTGATGCAAACCTACATGGCGCGCTGGCACGCGTCGCACGTTGCGCTGATCGGCTATTCGTTCGGCGCCGACGTGATTCCGTTCGCCTATAACCGGCTGCCGCCGGCGCTGCAGGAGAAGGTCGGCGTGATGTCGCTGCTCGGCTTCGCGCCCACGGCCGATTTCCAGATCCGCGTGACCGGCTGGCTCGGCATGCCGGCCAGCGATCAGGCGTTGAAGGTGCGTCCGGAGTTCGACAAGCTGCCCGCCAAGCAGGTGCAGTGCTTCTACGGCGCGACCGAGAAGGAAACGCTGTGCCCGGCGCTGGCCGGCACCGGCGTGGAGGTCGTCAAGACGGGCGGCGATCACCACTTCGGCGGCGATTACCTGTCGCTGGAGCGGCGCATTCTCGCTGCGTTCAAGAAGAATATCGGCGCGCGCTGAGCGCGGCGATCGATACATGACGGCGGCGCGGGCTTCGGCCTGCGCCGCCGTTTTCGTTGGCGGATCGTCGTTGGTGACTCGCCGGTTTCCGCCGCGATTGCTGAACCGCGCTCACGAGCGCGTGCAGGGCCGCCCGGCTTCACGCGGCGCGCCCGCGTTTGCTAGATTCCCCGGTTGACGTTCACGCGGGCCGCGCATCGTGTCGCCGCCCGCCCAACCGGAGAATCGAGCATGTCCACGCCCACCCAGATCCACCACAAAGTCGTCGTCATCACCGGCGCGAGCAGCGGGCTCGGCGAGGCCGCCGCGCGCCGGCTCGCCGCCGACGGCGCCCGCATCGTGCTCGGCGCGCGCCGCATCGAGCGGCTCGACGCGCTGGTGGCCGAACTGACGGCGCACGGCGCCGAGGCGCTGGCGGTGGCCACCGACGTGACGCGCCGCGACGAGGTGCAGCGGCTTGTCGATACCGCCGTGGCCCGCTTCGGCCGCATCGACGTGCTGATCAACAACGCCGGGCTGATGCCGCATTCGCCGCTCGAACGCGGCAAGACCGACGACTGGGATCGCATGATCGACGTGAACCTGAAGGGCGTGCTGTACGGCATCGCCGCCGCGCTGCCGCACATGCAGGCGCAGAAAGCGGGGCATCTGATCAACGTCGCGTCGGTGGCGGCGCACAAGGTGCGCCCGGGCAGCGCCGTGTACGCGGCCACCAAGGCCGCGGTGCGGATGCTGTCGGAGGGGCTGCGCCAGGAAGTAAAGCCGTACGGCATTCGCACCACCGTGATCTCGCCGGGCGCGATCGACACCGAGCTGCCCGACAGCATCACCGAGGCCGACATCGCGGCGGCCGTGCGCGAGTTCTACGGCATCGCGCTGCCGGCCGAATCGTTCGCGAACCTGGTGGCGTACGTGATCGGCGCGCCCGAGGACGTGGACATCAACGAGGTGGTGTTCCGTCCCACGCGGCAGGAGTTTTGAGGGAGCGTGCTTCCCGAGGGCGCGGCGGCTGGGGCAGCGCTGTTTCACCGCGCCGGTTGTCCGCGCCGGTGGATCGGCCGGGTTGGGTTGGGCGGCGTTGGATGTGACCGCGTTGAATTTGGCCGATTCGGCAGGCGTTTCGAGCATGCGGGGCCGTCGCTTGACGATTCGCTGGCCGGCTCGGCGCCGCGTCACCCGCCCACCGCCCGCGCCGGCAACTCGGCCGCATAACGCCCCGGTGTCACGCCGAGCGAGCGGCGGAACATCTCGATGAACGCGCTGACGTTGTCGTAGCCCAGTTCGAGCGCAATCGTCGTGACCGGCGCACCGGCCGCGAGCCGCTCCAGCGCGCGCAGCACGCGCGCCTGCTGGCGCCATTGCGCGAAGCTCATGCCGGTTTCGGCCGCGAAGCGCCGGCTCAGCGTGCGTGGCGCGATGCCGGCCCAGTGCGCCCAGTCGGCCGCGCCGCGGTTGTCGGCCAAATCGGCCGCGAGCGCATCGGCG
>NZ_JAAGPF010000355.1 GCF_017104645.1 Burkholderia sp. Ac-20379 | reverse complement strand
GCTCGAACGTGGCGCGCGGCAGCGGCCCGGCGGCGTGCTCGCGGCGCAGCAGCTCGCGCGCGGCGGCGTCGCCGATGTCGCGCACGTCCACCATCGAGATGCCCTTCTGGCCGATCGGCATGCCGTAGACGCCGTGCCCGAGCAGCGCATCCTTCATGCGCACGTCGTTTTGCATGAAATAGGCCGGGCGCAGCACCGTGGCCGGCAGATCCATCCGCTCGATCATGCGTTCCACCGTCTGCTTGCCGGTGAAGTGCGGCACGTCCACGTAGTCGCCGCCCTTGAACACCGACAGGTAGACGATGCCCTTCACGCCGGCCTCGCGCGCCAGGCCCAGCGCCTGAATCGCCTGCGTCAGTTCGTCGGCGGCGTTCGGCGCGAGCAGGAACAGCGTGCTCACGCCCTGCAATGCGGCGCGCATCGAATCGAGATCGGCCAGTTCGCCCTGCACGGCCGCGATGCGCGGGTCGTCGAAGCGGGCCTTCTCCGGCGAGCGCGTCAGCGCGCGGATCGCGGCGCCGGCCGGCGCCTGGGCCTGCAAATGGGCGATGACCTGTTGGCCCACCACGCCGGTGGCGCCCGTTACGAGAATCGTCATGTCTTGCTCCTGAGTCGGTTGAGGGCTGCGGAATGGCGGCCCGGTAGACAGAACGATAGTCGTTCCACAGGTGCGTCGAAAGATCGATAATCGAGACCTTTCGTCTCGTATATGGAACGATCATGGATCTCGCCGCCTTGGCCGATTTCAACGCGGTGGCCGAGCACAAGGGCTTCGGCCCGGCCGCCCGCGCGCTCGACCGCCCGAAGGCCACGCTGTCGCGTCACGTGGCCGAACTGGAGCGCGCGCTCGGCGTGCGGCTCGTGGAGCGCGGCGCCCGCACGCTGCGCCTGACCGAGGAAGGGCTCGCGCTGCACGAACGCACGCGCGGCCTGCTCGCCGAGATCGACGAGGCGGGCGAGGCCGTGGCCGCGCGCGCGCCGGTGCCGAGCGGGCGGCTGCGCGTGAGCGCGCCGATGGTGTTCGGGCACGTGGTGTTGAGCCGGATCGCGCCCACCTACGCGCGGGCCTATCCGCAGGTGGAGCTGGAGATCGTCGCGGAGGATCGCCTGGTCGATCCGGTGCAGGACGCGTTCGATCTGGTGATTCGCGTGAACCCGCCGCAGGACGCATTGCTGGTGGGCCGCCGCATCGCCACCGATCGCCGCGTGCTGGTGGCCGCGCCGGGGCTGGCGTTGCCCGCCCTGTCGCCGCCGCGCGATCCCGATGCGCCGCTCGCCATGCCGGCCGTGATCATGAGCAACGCGGCGGGCCAGACGCTTTGGCCAGTGGAGCTGGCCGACGGCCGGCCATGCACGATCGCGCCGCAGCCGGTGCTGCGGATGTCGTCGCTGCTGATGGTGCAGCAGGCCGTGCTCGACGGCGCGGGCGTGGCGCTGCTGCCGGGGCTGCTCGCGGAGCGGGAGGTGAGCGCCGGGCGGCTCGTGCAGCTTGGTTGGGATGCCGGCCCGGCGGTGGAGATCTGGGCGCTGTACAGCTCGCGGCGGCTGCTCAGCGCCAAGGTGCGCGCGTTTCTCGATCTGTTGCAGCAGCTCGGCGGGATGCGCCCCTACGCGCCGGACGCCTCGTCGTAGACATGCTCGAACGCGCGCCGGTAGATTTCCAGCGCGCTGGCTTCGTCGATCGCGCACGGGTTGTTGATCAGCAGCCGCTCCTGCTTCATGGCGTCGGCGGCCAGCCCGGCGAGGTCGCCCACGTCGATGCCCACGGCCTGCAGGTTCGCGGGCAGGCCCGCATCGCGCGCCAGCGACACCAGATGCGCGATGAACGCCTCGGCCTGCTCGTCCACGCTGCCGTGCGGCGCGAGCCCGATCAACTGGCCGAGTTCGGCGTACTGCTGCGCGGCGGCGTGCGCGGTCGACCGCGCGTTGAAGCGCAGCACGTGCGGCAGCACCAGCGCGTTCGACAGCCCGTGCGGCACATGGAACACCCCGCCGATCGGGTAGGCGAGCGCATGCACGCCGCCCACCGGCGCGTTGGCGAACGCCTGCCCGGCCAGCATCGCGCCGAGCAGCATGGCCGAGCGCGCGGCCAGATCGCCGCCGTCGTGGCAGGCGGGCAGCAGGTTGGCGCTCAGCAGTTGCAGCGCCTTGCAGGCCAGGTGATCGGACAGCGGGTTCTTCAGGCGCTTGCTCGTGTAGGCCTCGATCGCATGCACCATCGCGTCGATGCCGGTGGCGGCCGTGGCGGCGGCGGGCAGGCCCACCGTCAGCTCCGGGTCGAGATAGGCCGAATCGGCGTAGAGCTGCGGCGCGACCACGCCGCTCTTGGTGGTCTTGCCGGTGGTGACGATCGAGATCGGCGTGACTTCCGAGCCGGTGCCGGCCGTGGTGGGGATCTGCACCAGCGGCAGGCGGCCCTGGCGCACGCGGTTCACGCCGTACATCTCCTCCAGCGGCTGATCGCCCGCGCACAGCGTGGCCACCAGCTTGGCGACGTCCATCGACGAGCCGCCGCCCAGCCCGATCACCAGATCGGCGCCGAAGCCGCGGGCGCGCTGCGCGGCCTCGCGCACCACGTCCTCGGGCGGATCGGCCACCACGTCGTCGATCACCAGCGTGTCCCAGCCGGCCAGCGCGAGGCTGTCGAGCGCCGGGGCTAGCGTGCCGCCGCGATGCAGGAACGCGTCGGTCACCACGCAGGCGCGGCCGCCCGCGTAACGCTCGCGCAGCGCCTGGCCGAGGCGGCGCGCGATGCCGGCCTCGAGCACGATATGCGGAACGGTCTGAAACGAGAACGATTGCATGGGCGAGTCTCCGGTTGTCGTGGTGGCGGCTGAACCGCACGAATCGGATCATGATACCGGCGGGGCGCGGCGCGCGCCGGTATCGCATTTCCCTGCGCACGGCTTTCGGATCGAAAGCGAATTACGCCAATCGGCGCGATTAATCGTCATGTCATATCGATTCGCAACGCGGAGATTCAATGCGAAATTTACCGATTCAAAAGGCCGCTTGAAAATCGCGCGGCAAATTTTCCTCATCTAAAGACGCGGTAATCGTCTAAACGATTTCAATACCGATGGCCGCATTTACGCTGAAGATATTTACGTTTATAGTCGCCGTCGACCGATTCGGATTGACCGCAATTCATTCAGGAATACGACGATGGCCGACGCACCGAGCACGCAACCGAATGCCCTTTCCCCGCGCCCGCCCAAGAAGCAGGATTGGGTGACGATCGATCCGTCCACCGTGCCGCCGGCGTCGCAAATGGCGCTGCGCAATGCGATCGCGCTTGAAAAGGCGCCGCCGACCGATTATGGCGACCTGTTGTGGATCATGGCGCAGGAATCGAGCGGCGTGGTCAATTCGCGCAGCCAGGATTCGTCGGCGCGCGGCCTGTTTCGGTTGCTGCGCGCGCAGTACGGTTTGAATCCGAATGGCGCGAATTCGTTCGGCAATGCGGTGCAGGAAGCGCAAGGCGGCTTGCGGTATATCTACGGCCGTTATCACAGCGCGGCACACGCCAGGAAATTCTGGGAAATCCACCACTGGTATTGAGCGATTGAACGCCATGCACGTTCTGCGTTTCGTGGCCGGCGCGATGGCGCTGGCCGGATTGGCGAAACTGGCGCTGGCGGCCACCAACCCGGTGCCGCGGTTCGACAATTTCCCCGCCGCGGATTGGCACGGCACGATCGCCGCCACGGCGATCCGCTCCACGCAGGATCGCCGCTTCGCCTCGCGGCTGCGCGAACTGAGCGGCAAGGAACCGAATTTCGCCGGGCATTATGCGCTGAGCACCTGGGGCTGCGGCGCGTCGTGCGTGATGGCGGTGGCGGTGGACGCCAACACCGGCGCGACCGTCTGGCTGCCGTTCACCGTCTGCTGCTGGAATCCCGACGTCGAGGAGCCGGTGGGCTTCCGGCGCGACAGCAAGCTGGTGATCGTGCGCGGCAACCGCGACGAAACCGGCAACGGAACCTACTACTATCTGTTCGATCAGAATCGCTTCACCCTGCTGCGCGGCGACGCCGAGCCGGGGAAACCGGGAAGCTGAGCGGCTGGGCACCCCCCGCCGGCACACCGCCGGGCCTGCGCGAGCGCGCCGGCCCGGCGCTTTGTTTTGGGGCCTGGCAAGCGTCGCGTGCGGGCCGTGTCTCGCGCGCAACGCCGCCCGGCTTGTTTTCCCGGGGTTCGTTCATACTTGACGCGGATGCAGCGCAACACATCGAAGGTCGACCGCATGAGGAAACCCGAATTCAGCGATATGGCGAGCGCGCGGCCCGAGCTGCTGTGCTATCTCGTCGCGATTGCCGCCGCGTCGTATGCCCTGACGCAGGAGTGGCGCGTCGACCACGTGGTGGATTGCTGCCGCCGCTGGCTCGACAAGCAGCAGGTCACGATGGGCTGGCTCGACCGCGTGCGGATCGGCCAGCTCGCGCTGAAGATCGCAAGCCGCGATCTGCTCGGCGCGGGCATCGCCGTGCGGCTGTCGAGCGTGCCGGCCCTGTTCACGAATGAAATGGAGCTGAACGAAGCCTCCACCATGGTGCAGCGGATGATGGTGCTGTGCCAGGAAGCGCTGTAAGCCGCGCGCCGGTTTGACGGGGCGCTCGGCGCGCCCCCAGCCGTCGCTCGCGGCTTCGCGCTTCGACCCGGTTCTTTCCGCTTCGACCCTTTCCCTTCCCGTTTGCCGATCGCGGCGCGGCCTGCTCAGGCCGGCGTCGCCTCGCCGTTGCCCGAGCGTTCGCGGATCAGCGTCTCGAACGCCTCTGCCGTCAGCGGCAGGCCGAGCAGGAAGCCCTGCATTTCGTCGCAGTCCAGCGATTTGAGCTTGTCGAGCTGGGTGACGGTTTCCACGCCTTCGGCCACCACGTCCATGTCGAGCGAATGCGCGAGCGCGATGATCGCGGAGACGATCGCCGCGCCCTCGCTGCCGTGGCGGTCGAGCCCGCTCGTGAAGAAGCGGTCGATCTTCAGTTGCTTGACGCGGAAGCGCTGCAGGTAGGCCAGGCTCGAATAGCCGGTGCCGAAATCGTCGATGGCGATCTCGAAGCCGTTGGTCTGGAAATCGCGGATCGCGACGATGGTGTGCTCGGCATCCTGCATCGCCATCGTTTCGGTGATCTCGAAGATGATCTGCTGCGGCGCGACTTCCTCGTGCCGCACGATCTCGAGCATCGCGGCGGCCAGCCCCGGCTGCGCGAGCTGGCGCGTGGAGAGGTTCACGGCCACTTTCATCTGGGGCAGGCCGGCCTTGGCCCAGGCGCGGATCTGGCGGCAGGTTTCGCGCACCACCCAGTAGCCGATCGGCACGATCTGCCCCGAGCGCTCGGCGATCGGGATGAAATCGAGCGGCGCGAGCGTGCCGAGCGTGGGGTGATGGAGCCGGATCAGCGCCTCGGCGCCGGTCAGCGCATGCGTGGCGCCGCGGAATTTCGGCTGGAAATTGAGCGAGAAATACTGGTTCGACAGCGCCTCGTGCAGCGCCTGCTGGATCTGCAGCGTGCGCAGCGCGGCGTCGTTCATGCCCACTTCGAAGAAGCGGAACGTGCCGCGGCCGGCGCGCTTGGCTTCGTACATGGCGGCGTCGGCGTGCTTGAGCAGCGTGTCGACGCTGTCGCCGTCGCGCGGGTACAGCGCGATGCCGATGCTCGGCGTGACCAGCAGCGGCGCCTCGCTGCTCCAGGCGCTGTCGCGCGTGCGGTCGAGCACGCTTTCGGCGATCAGGCGCGCGTCCACCGCGCCGTTGATCGGCTCCACCAGCACCACGAATTCGTCGCCGCCGAGCCGTGCCACGGTGTCGACGTTGCGCACGCAGGCGCGCAGCCGGTTCGCGAACGACACCAGCACCTGGTCGCCCACCGAATGGCCGAGCGAATCGTTGATCGCCTTGAAGCCGTCGAGATCCATGAACAGCACGGCGAAGCCGGTCTGGTGGCGGCGCGCCTGGTCGATCGCCTCGACGATCCGCGAATTCAGCGTGCTGCGGTTCGGCAGGCCGGTCAGCGTGTCGAGCGTGGCGAGCCGCACGATCTCGCCGTTCAGGTTCGTGACGGCGCGCGACAGGCGCGTGTTGCGCGCGTCGATGCGCGACAGCAGCAGCGTGACCACCAGGATCACCACCGTGAACAGCGAGACGGTGGTGGCGAGCCACGCCGAATCGATGCCGCTGGCCGCGCCGCACACGCTGCCGAGCGGGAATTCGGCGGCGGCCATGCCCGCGTAGTGCATGCCGCTGATGCCCACCGCCATCACCAGCGCCGCGCCGATCCGCGCGCGCACCGCCGATTGGCGCTGATCGTTGCGCAGCGTGCGCGCGATCGACAGCGCGGCGATCGAGGCGGCCACCGCGATCACGAGCGAGGCGGCCAGCCAGCCGCTGTCGTAGCGGATGCCCGGCTGCATGTGCATCGCGGCCATGCCGGTGTAGTGCATGCCCGCCACGCAGCCGCCCATCAGCGTGCCGCTGATCGCCAGGTCGAGCCGGTTGGTGTTGTTGTGGGTGGTGTAGTAGAGCGCCAAGTAGGAGACGACGACCGCGAGCGCGAGCGAGTAGGCCGTATCGACGATGTCGTAGCCGAGCGGGATCGGCAGCGTGAACGCCAGCATCGCGATGAAGTGCATCGACCAGATGCCGGTGCCCATCGCCACCGCGCCGCCGGCCAGCCACGCATGGCGTACGGGCGAACGGCCGAGCAGGGCGATCCGGCTGGTCAGGTCGAGGGCGGTATAGGACGCAAGGGTCGCGACCGCGAAGGACACGACCACCAGGAAAAAGTTGTACGAACCGTGCATGTCTGGAAAAACGGAAGCAGGGGCGTGCGGACATCGGCGTCACGCGGCCATCCGGTCGCGCGCTGGCACTGCGCGGCGATCAATAGGGATGGAAGCAACACTCGCGACGATTATTGCGAGTTCAGCATCATAGCCGTTGCCTGCGTCGAATCGGGGTCGCACGCACCGAAAACAGCGAGAAACTTCGCAATTTAACAATTCGTCGCGCGGGAAATGGTGGTTTTTCGCCACGTCCGGCGTTCTGCGGCGCTTGCCGCTGCGTTTTCGTTCCCCCTAGAATGGCGGCCGCCTAGCTTGGAAGCGGGTTCGAATCCCGCGCGGTCGCGCCACTGTGACCGGTCCTGCCGTCGCCCGACGGCCGTGCCGGAAGTCAGACCTGAGCTTCGCTTGACCTTTCGTTTGTCCAACGGGGCGCGAAACCCCAGGAGATTTCCGCGTGATCCAGGCTGTCCAGAATCGCGGCGCCCGCCCTTCGAGCGAGCGCCGAGCCGATGTATTTCCGTTGTTGTCGTGCGTGGTGGCCGTCGCCTCGCTGTTCGGCGCGCCGCGTGGGGCGCTGGCCGACGACGCCGCGCCCGCGCAGCCGTCGCCGGCTTCCTCGGCGTCTGCCTCCACATCCACGCGGCGCGACGCCGCCACGGCCCT
>NZ_JAAGPF010000354.1 GCF_017104645.1 Burkholderia sp. Ac-20379 | reverse complement strand
TGGACCAACGTGATGTCCAGCGAGAAACCAAATGCACCTACGACCCATCCCATCCGATTCACGACGCACTCGCTTTCGGTAACGGACCCACCTCCACCGGCATCTACACTGCCACCACCACCCCTGCCCTCCACGACGCTCTTCCGTACGGCGCGTGTCGAGCCGGCGCCACGGCAGCAGGTAGGCGAGCGTCGCGACCGCGAGGCCCACGGCCCAGGCGATGTCCACGCCGCCGAGCCGCGCCGCGAGCGGGCCGCTGTACACGCCCGGCAGCACGAAGAACGGCACCGACGCGATGAAGCCCGCCGCATACGACGCGAGCCCGCGCACACCCCACGCGCCGTAGATGCCGTCCGCCGTGAACAGATGCGTGATCGCGTAGCGACCGCGCCGCACGAAGAAGTAATCGACGAGATTGACGGCCGTCCACGGCGCGAGCAGGTACAGCATCATGGTCAGCGCGGCGAACAGGATGTCGATGGCGTTGCCGGTCAGCAGCATCGAGATCGTCACCCACACCGCCGTGAGCAGCACCAGCGTGACGATGCGGATCGTGCGCGTGGGCTTCACCGCCTTGAACGAATCCACGCCGGTGATCAGCGTCAGCATCGCGCTGTAGTTGTTCAGGCCCATGGTGGCGACCATCGCCCCGATCGACATGATCGAGATCAGCGCGCCGAAGCCGTGGAAGATCGTGTTGCCGGCCTCGTTCAGCGCGATCAGGCCGTCGGATGCGCCGAGCCGCGACGCCAGCCACGCGCCGAGCGCGATCAGCCACACCGCCGACGAGGACGCCCCCGCGAACACCGCGCCGATGATCGCGCGCGGCCGCGTGTTGCGCGGCAGGTAACGCGAGTAGTCCGACACATACGGCGCGTAGGTGATGTTGTAGCTGGCGCTGGCCGCGAACTGCGAGGCGAACGCCACCAGGCTGAACGCGCCCGCGTGCGCGGCCTTGGCCGGCACGCCGCCGAACAGGATCGCGGCGCTCAGCACGAGATAGAGCGGCAGGCTCAGATACAGCATCCACTTGAACGCGCGATGCAGCCAGTCGTGGCCGTACACGGCCAGGAACAGCGCGAACAGCGCGGTGGCCAGCGTGATCGCCACCGGCGGCCAGCCGAAGATCGCATGCAGGCCGCTCGCCATCAGCACCACGTCCACCACGTTGAACGCGATGAACGTGAACGCGGTGGCCAGCAGCACCACCACCACGCCGCGGTAGCCGAACTGCGCGCGCGACTGGATCATCTGCGGCAGGCCGAGCTGCGCGCCCTGCGACGCGTGAAACGCCATGAACAGCGTGCCGAACAGAATGCCGAGCGTGCCCGACAGGATCGTCCAGCCCAGCGACAGGCCCATGCCCGGCCCGACGAAACCGATCGCGATCGTGAAGAACTGGAAGTTGCCGAGGAACCAGAACGGCCCCTGGTCGAGCACCTTGCCGTGCCGCTCGCTGTCGGGCACATAGTCGATCGAGCGCGTCTCGATCGCGGAAAAGCGCGGTTGCTCGTGCGCTGCCGCGCCGCCGAGGTCCGCCGTGCCGGGGTGTTCCATGGGGAATCCTTGTTCAGTTGTCCTGATGCCGAAGCGCGTTCGCGCGGGCCGGCGGGTGGGTCGAAGCGGCGTCAGGCGGCGGCGCCGGGCCGCGGCGCGGGCGACAGATGTTCGTGCACGGCGAGCCAGCGCTGGCCGGCGCGCGCGAACACGATGGTTTCGCGTTCGTCGAGCACGTCCTGCCCAGCGCGGGTGCGCAGCGTGGTGCGCACCGCGTGCGTGAAGATCGCCACGCCGTCGCCGGCCAGTTGCACGGCGCGCTCGCGCGATTCGCAGCCGAGCACGGCGAAGCCGTCGTCGCGTTCCCATTCGCGCCAGCGCGCCGCATAGGCCTCGCGCGAACGCAGCGGCGCATCGACGTGGTGGAACACGAAGCTCGCCTCGGGCGCGAACGCCGCGAAATAGGCTTCGCGGTCGTGCCGGCCGAACGCGTCGATCAACGCATCGGCGGCTGCCATCACCTGCTGTTCGGTCGGATTCATCGGGGCGTCCCTGGTCGTATCGATGGATTGGCAGCGATCGTAGTGAGTCAAAAAAACGCGACCTATCTCAACGTTTCAATGTAGACATCGACACGCGTCGATGTATGCCGCCCGGCCATGCGCGGCGCGGGCCGGCGCTGCCGTCCATCGGGGAATGCCCGGCCTTGGCGCACCCCGCCAACAGGCCGTGGCGGGCCGCGCGAACCCGGTTTGCATGGGCCGGCGTCGATGCATGGCCGGGGCGGGCCGGAACTGGCATGATGGCGGCACCCGACCGAGCCCCGAGACCGCCATGCCGATTGCACCGATTGCGCCGATGTGCGTCGCCCCCGCCGAAACCGCCTGCAAGTGTTGCGGCGGCGCGAGCCGTCTGTGTGGCGTGCTGGATTTCTCGGTGGGCGGCGCGGATCGCTTCGCCGGCCGCAAGGTCGATCCCTACGCGGGCATGCCCGTCTACTACCACCGCTGCGCGCGCTGCGGCTTCGTGTTCACGCGCGCGTTCGACGCGTGGACGCCCGACGATTTCGCCGCCCACATCTACAACGACGATTACGTGCGGCAGGATCCCGATTGCACCGGCGCGCGGGCGCGCGACAACGCCGCGATGATCATGCGGCATTTCCCGTCGATGGCCGGCCAGCCCACGCTCGATTTCGGCTCGGGCTTCGGCCAGCTCGAACACGAACTGGCCGCGCGCGGCTTCGGCCGGATCGCCTCGTGGGATCCATATCACGGCGCGCCGCAGGCGCAGCCGGCCGACGGCGCCTATCGCACCATCCTCGCGTTCGAGGTGTTCGAGCATCATCCCGATCCGCATGCGCTCGTGGCCACGCTGCTGCGCTACCTCGACGCCGACGGCGCGATCCTGCTCTCCACGCTGCTGGTGAGCGACGCGCAGGTCGAGGCCGGCATCGCCGACTGGTGGTATTGCCTGCCGCGCAACGGGCATATCTCGCTGTTTTCGGCGGCGGCGCTCGGCACGCTGGCCGCCGCGCACGGGCTGCAGGCGCTGTCGTTCGACGACGGGCTGCACGTGCTCCATCGCAACGCGCCGCCGCCCTGGGCCGCGCAGGGCGTTGCGCCGAGGCAGCCAGCCTGAAGGCGGTGCGCTTGCGGCGGCGCGCGGTGCCGCCGCGCGCCTGCCCGTAGAATGTCGGGTTTTCCGCCCGCTGCGCCGTTGCCGCCCCACCCGCCATGACCTATACCCTCGCGGCCACCTGTACGAAGGAGATCGAGATCCGCAAGAGCCGCTTCATCGGCTATGCGATCCCGGTGGCCGATCGCGACGCCGCGATGGCCGAGCTGCAGGCGCTGCGCGATACGCACGCCGGCGCCACGCATGTCTGCTGGGCGCTGCTCGCGGGCGGCCAGTCGGGCATGTCCGACGACGGCGAGCCGTCGGGCACCGCGGGCCGTCCGATCCTCGAAGTGCTGCGCCATCATGACCTCGACGGCGTGCTGGCCGCCGTGGTGCGCTACTACGGCGGCGTCAAGCTCGGCGCGGGCGGGCTGGTGCGCGCCTACACCGACGCGATCGCGGGCGCGCTGCTCGACGCGCAACGCGTGGAGCGCATCGCCATGACGCGGCTCGCGATCGAGATCGGCTATCCGGACGAAGCGCGCGTGCGCCGCTGGATCGAGCAGGCCGGCTTCGCGCTTTCCGACAGCGCCTACGCGATGACGGTGCGGCTCGCGATCACGCTGCCCGTCACCGAAGTGGATGCGACGCGCGACGCGCTGTTCGACGCCACGCAGGGGCGCGCCGGGTTTCCCGCGTTCGAGTGAACGCCCGGCGCGCGCGGCTTCAGGGCTGCCGCGTCAAGCCAGGTTCAGGCCAGGAACAACCGGTACGCCGGGTTCGCGGTTTCCTCGTGAGACGGATAGCCGAGCGTGGCGAGGAAGCGGTCGAACGCCGCGTGATCGGCGGCCGGCACCTGCAGGCCCACCAGGATCGAGCTGGTGTCCGCGCCCTGGTTGCGGTAGTGGAACAGGCTGATGTTCCAGTTCGGCGCCATCGCCGACAGGAACTTCATCAGCGCGCCCGGCCGTTCGGGGAATTCGAAGCGGAACAGCCGCTCGTCGTGCGACAGCGGCGAGCGCCCGCCGACCATGTAGCGAATATGCTCCTTCGACAGCTCGTCGCCGGTCAGGTCCGCCGTGCCGAAGCCGTGCGCCTCGAAGGTGGCGGCGATCTCGGCCGATTCGCCGCGGCGGCGCGTCTGCACGCCCACGAAGATGTGCGCGGAACGTGCGTCGGCGATCCGGTAATTGAATTCGGTCACGCTGCGCTCGCCCACCAGTTCGCAGAAGCGCCGGAAGCTGCCGCGTTCCTCGGGGATCGTCACGGCGAAAACGGCCTCGCGCGCCTCGCCCACTTCCGCGCGTTCGGCCACGAAGCGCAGGCGGTCGAAATTGACGTTCGCGCCCGAGGTGATCGCCATCAGCGTTTCGCCTTCGATGCCCGTCTGCTCGGCGTAGCGCTTCGCGCCGGCCACGGCCAGCGCGCCCGACGGCTCCAGCACGCTGCGCGTGTCCTGGAACACGTCCTTCATCGCCGCGCACAGTGCGTCGGTATCCACCGTGATCACGTCGTCGAGCAATGCGCGGCAGAGGCGGAAGGTTTCCTCGCCCACCAGCTTGACGGCCGTGCCGTCGGCGAACAGCCCGACCTCGGCCAGCGTCACGCGCTCGCCCGCGCGGATCGACTGCGCCATCGCGCACGAATCGGCCGCCTGCACGCCGATCACGCGGATCTCCGGGCGCACCGCCTTCACGTAGGCCGCCACGCCGGCCGCGAGGCCGCCGCCGCCGATCGGCACGAAGATCGCGTGGATCGGCCCCTGATGCTGGCGCAGCACTTCCATCGCGATGGTGCCCTGCCCGGCGATCACGTACGGATCGTCGAACGGATGGACGAACGTCAGGCCGCGCTCGGCCTGCACCTGCACCGCGTGCGCGTAGGCGTCGCTATACGATTCGCCGGCCTGGATCACCTCGACGGTCGGGCCGCCGTGCGCGCGCACCGCGTCCACCTTCACCTGCGGCGTGGTGACCGGCACCACGATCACGGCCTTCACGCCGAGCCGGGCCGCCGAAAACGCCACCCCCTGCGCGTGATTGCCGGCCGAGGCCGTGATCACGCCGCGCTCGCGCGCCTCGGTCGACAGATGCGCCATGCGGTTGTAGGCGCCGCGCAGCTTGAACGAGAACACCGGCTGGTTGTCCTCGCGCTTGAGGAACACGCGGTTGCGCACGCGGGCGGACAGGTTGCGGGCCGGTTCGAGCGCCGTTTCGATCGCCACGTCGTACACGCGGGCGGTCAGGATCTTCTTCAGATAGGCGTCGAGGCTCGATGCGATTTCGGCGGACGGGGGGGTGACGGTTTCCTGACTTCGACTGGACGGCGACAGCATCGAACGCTCCTGGCTTGGGGGATGATCGTGCCCGGAGACGGAAACAAAAAACCCGCCTCGGGGGCGGGTTTCGTGACGGCTTCCTTGCGCGCGCTAACCCACCATTCGATGAATGGTGCGAATAATGTGCGCGATCGGGAAGGCGAGACGGTTCATGGAGCGAGAGCATCCGCGATGCCGCGGCGTTTGTCAATCCCCGGAGCCGGCGGGCGCGCCCGCTCCGGGAACGGCGGCCGGGATCAGTAGCGTTCCGGCACGATCATCGATTCCGGCACCGGGCGGCGCAGGTAATCGGCGTGGTGGACGCGATCCGGCAGCAGCACCGGCGCGTGCTCGACCTCGTGATACGGCACCAGGCTCAGCAGGTGGTCGATGCAGTTCAGGCGCGCGCGCTTCTTGTCGACGGCCTGCACCACCCACCACGGCGCTTCCGGGATGTGCGTGCGCGACAGCATCTCTTCCTTCGCGGCCGTGTAGGCTTCCCAGCGGCGGCGGCTTTCGAGATCCATCGGGCTCAGCTTCCACTGCTTGAGCGGATCCTGGATACGGGCCTCGAAGCGCGTTTCCTGCTCTTCGTCGGTGATCGAGAACCAATATTTGACGATCTGGATGCCGCTGCGCACCAGCATCTTCTCGAACTCGGGCACCGAGCGGAAGAATTCCTCGTACTCCTCGTCGGTACAGAAGTTCATCACGCGCTCGACGCCGGCGCGGTTGTACCAGCTGCGGTCGAACAGCACGATTTCGCCGCCTGCCGGGAGATGCGCGGCATAGCGCTGGAAATACCACTGGGTGCGCTCGCGGTTGTTCGGTGCCGGCAGCGCGGCCACGCGGCACACGCGCGGGTTCAGGCGCTGCGTGATGCGCTTGATCGCGCCGCCCTTGCCGGCCGCGTCGCGGCCTTCGAAAATCACCACCAGGCGGTGGCCCGTGGCGACCACCCAGTCCTGCAGCTTGACGAGTTCGCCCTGCAGGCGGAACAGCTCGCGGAAGTACGCCTTGCGCGCTTCGCGGCGTTCTGCCGAGAACAGGGTTGCTTCGTCGTCGAAACGGCGGTCGTCCAGCTCCATTTCGAGCTCTTCGTCGTAGGCGTCGACGAGGTCTTCTTCCAGGCGGCGCTGACGCGCTTCGGCGTCCAGGTCTTCGATACGGGTGTCGCTCATCGTGCTGCCTCCGTGGGAATACGTCAGATTCGTGCGTTCCCGATTATCTCAGCGCCGCGTGTCAACTGCATTAACCGCCCCGATCCCGGCTTGCCGCCGGCTGCCGCGCCGCCGGAATTTCCTGCCACGCCGCCGCGCCGATTCTCTACACTGACGATTGCAGCGACGCTGCGCGCCCGGTTCGCCGGCCCGCGCCAGATAACGGAACCGGCCCCGAGACACCCGCCCCCGACGCCCGATGCGCACCCCTGCCCACCTTTCGCCCGATGAGCCGTTCCGCGTGCCGCTCGCCCGGCCGGCGCGCGCCGCCGAGATCCCCGCATTCCTGCGCGACGCCTGCCGGCGCCTGATCGCCCGCCAGCGCGAGGACGAACTGCTGCCGTGGGCCGATCAGGCGCTCGCGATCGATCCGTTCGCGCCCGAATTCGTCGAGATGCGCGTGCAGGCGCTGTCGCTGGCGGGCCGCCACCGCGAGGCCGCCGACATGCTGCGCCGCCACACCGGCCTGCCCTGGCCGCGCGCCGGCTTCGAAACGCGGCA
>NZ_JAAGPF010000353.1 GCF_017104645.1 Burkholderia sp. Ac-20379 | reverse complement strand
GCATTAAAAAAAAAAAAAAAAAAAAAAAATGAAGATGCCGACACGTGTGAATAACGCTAGTCTCAAGATGTGTGATGCGTATATGATTAGCGAACACTTTTCTCCACGTCGCTTGTTCTTTCTCACTTCTGGTCTGTGGTCTGTGTCTTGTTGGCGCACTGTGTCCTCTGTGTCGCGTGTCTACACATCGCTCCGTTAAGCGTTCTCTAACGTTGCTTCTTAAGCGCTTATCATGTCA
>NZ_JAAGPF010000352.1 GCF_017104645.1 Burkholderia sp. Ac-20379 | reverse complement strand
CGCGCGGCCGGCGCCGTCTTCGCCGCCGGCCCGCCCCGCCCGCTCACGACGTCCGCAATTTGCCCTCGCGCGCGCCGTCGGGCCGGGCGTCGATCGAACGATCCGGATGGATCTTCAGCGTCATCAGCGCGCCGAGCAGCAGGAACAGCAGCGAGCCGACGAACGGCAGATTCCAGTTGCCCGTCCGGTCGATCACCGCGCCGAACACCACCGGCGACACGATGGTGGCGAGCGCGGCGCCGGTGTTGAGCATGCCGCTCGCGGTGCCGGCGTGTTGCGGCGCGACGTCCATCGGCACCGCCCAGATCGGGCCGATCGTCAGCTCCAGCATGAAGAACGCGCCCGACAGCGCGAGCGTGACGATCGTCAGGTCGTGGCTCAGCATCACCGGGATCATGCAGGCGAACGCGCCGAGCAGGCTGAACGCGATCACGCCCTGCCGCGCCAGCCGGATGCTGCCGGTGCGCTTGAGCACGCGGTCGCTGATCAGCCCGCCCAGCACGTCGCCCACCACGCCGGCCAGGAACACGCCCGACGAGAAGATCGCGGATTCCTTCAGGTTCAGCCCGTAGCCGTGCAGGAAATAGAGCGGCACCCAGCTGAAGAACAGCGTGTTGCTCCACACCTGGCAGAAGTACACGACGATCGACGGCGACATGCGCCCGGCGATCCGCCGCCACGGCGTGGGCACGCGCGCCTGCGCGCCGGCAACGGCGATCGCCGGCAGTTGCGCGAGTTCGCGCTCGTTCACGCGCGGGTGCGCACGCGGATCGTCGCGGTAATACAGCACCCAGACGACGATCCAGAGCGCCGTCATGACGCCCACGATGATGAACGACAGCCGCCACGAATACAGCGTCGCCAGCAGGGCCACGAGCGTCGGCGCGACGGCGTTGCCGAGCCGCGACGACGAATGCGTGATGCCCTGCACGAAGCCGCGATCCTTGGCCTGGAACCAGTTCGCGATCGCGCGCGCCTGGGCCGGCAGCGCGGCGCCCTCGCCCACGCCGAGCAACAGGCGCGCGGCGCACAGCGACGCGAGCCCGCCCACCATGCCGGTCGCGATGGTCGCCACCACCCAGATCGACCCGCACAGCAGCAGCGTGCGGCGCGCGCCCATGCGGTCGGCGAGCCATCCGCCGATGATCTGGAAGATCGCGTAGGTATAGCCGAACGCCGAGAACGCGACCCCCAGCGTGGTGTTGGACAGGCCCAGTTCGGCCTTGATCGGCCCGGCCGCGGCGGCCAGGTTGACGCGATCCAGATACAGAATGAACGACATCGCGCACAGCAGCGCCAACACGGCCTGCTGTACGTGGGTGCGTCCCGACCGCCCTGATTGCGAGTTCATGTCTCCTCCGATTGCGAGGTCCGCGGCGGCATGCGCCGCCGTCGGCCTCTGTTCGATTTCGGTTCGATGGCGGCGCGGCCGAAGCCGCTCGCCGCTCAGGTGCTCAGGCGAACGCGGCCGCCTGCGAGCGCGCCATGCGGCAGGCCAGGTCGAACGCGTGCGCCATCGCGGTGGCGCTCGCGCGGCCCTGGCCGACGATGTCGTAGGCCGTGCCGTGCGCCGGCGTGGTGACGGGAATCGGCAGGCCGCCTTCCACGGTCACGCCCACCTCGAAGCCGAGCAGCTTGGTCGCGATCTGCCCCTGGTCGTGATACATGGTCACGATGCCGTCGAGCTCGCCGGCGCGCGCGCGCAGGAAGATCGTGTCGGCGGGATACGGCCCGCTGGCCGGAAAGCCGCGTTCGGCGGCCAGCGCCATGCCCGGCTCGATCACTTCGCCTTCCTCGTTGCCGTAGTTGCCGTGATCGCCGTTGTGCGGGTTCAGGCCGCACACGCCGATGCGCGGCGCGGCGTTGCCCGATGCGCGCAGCGCGGCCGTCAGCATGCCGATCGCGTCGGCCACCGCCTCGGGCGACAGATGCGCGGACACATCGCGAAGCGGGATGTGCGAGGTCACGCGCGCCGTCCACAGCGGGTCGAGCACGTTCAGTTCGCCGCACACGCCGCGATGCTCGAGCAGGCTGGCGAACCAGCGCATCTCGTCCTCTTCCTGCATGCCGCCGAGGCGCAGCGCGCTCTTGTTCAGGGGCCCGAAGCACACGGCGTCGGCCAGGCCGTCCTGCACGCGGCGCACCGCGAGCCGCAGCGAATCGAGCATGAAGCGGCCGCTGGCCTCGCTGATGACGGCCGGCGCGAACGCCGCGCCGCTGCCGGCCCAATCGAGGATCTCCAGCCACGGCGCGGCTTGCGGGATGGGCACGCCGGCCGCGGCCACGCCGCGCGCGAGCGCCTCGCGGTTGCCGATCAGCGTGATGTGGGCTTTGCCGGCCGTGGCGGGGTCGGCCAACAGACGCGCGATGATTTCGGCGCCGACGCCGGCGGGGTCGCCGATGCTGAGCGCGATTCGAACGGGGGACGAGGACATGAGGCTCCGAGCGCGATGATCATGGGGCCCGCCGCATGCGATGCGAGCGGTTCGGCCTCACGATAGGGACGATCGCGCCGGCTTGCCATCGCTCATTGCGCTACTCAGGTTTCGCGTTTTGCGAAACCGGCCCGGACAGCAGGTCGAGCACCGACAGCGTGGACGACGACAGCGCCTCGGCCTGCAGATGGCAGAGCAGGAACTGGCGAGCGGCCCAGTTGCCCTCGATGGGCAGGATGCGGAACGGCGGGCCGCCGGCCAGCGCGCGCGCCACGCCCTCCGGCATCACGCCGATGCCGACCCCGGCGGCCACCATCGCCGTCATGCTGTCGAAGCTGCCGACGCGGATCCGCATGCGCAGCGTCCGATCGCGCGCGTTCGCCAGCCGCGCGAGCGCCACCGAGATCGCCGCGCCTTCGGTCAGGCCGATCACGTCGCAGGCCAGGATCTCGTCGGCCGTCACGCGTTCGCCGCCGGCCAGCGCGTGATCGGCGGCCGTCACCGCCACCAGCCGGTCCTCGCGATACAGGCGCGTCGGGAAATCGAGCCGCCCCAGCGACGCTTCGTAGATACCGACGTCCACCACGCCGCGCGCCAGCGCCTGCATCACGCCGTGGCTGTTGAGTTCCTGCAGATCGATGTCGATGCCGGGGTGGGCGCCATGGCAGCGCTGCACGTCCTGCGCGAGGAACTGCAACACCGCCGACGTGCAGGCCGCGATCTTCACGACGCCGCGCCCGCCCTGCCGGAACGCGGATGCATCGTCGGCCATGCGCGCCGCCGAATGCAGCATGCTGCGCGCATGCGCCAGCAACGCGCGGCCCGCGTCGGTCGGCGTCATGCCGTGCGGCCGGCGTTCGAACAGCGCCACGCCGAACTGCGCTTCCAGTTCGCTGATCCGGCGCGACGCAGCGGCGGGCGCGAGCGCCACGCGCTCGGCGGCCTTGGTGACCGCGCCCAGTTCGGCGGTGGCCTCGAACAGCCGCAGCGTCGTCAGATCGAAGTGAACACGGTTGACGTTGCGCATCGGAGATCCGCCATGAAAAGAATGCGCGAAATTCTATCCGCTCCGGTGGGGCGGGCCGACCCGCGTATTCCCCCGTTATTTCGTACGACTGTTCGTTCCTTACGTGCGATGTTCGTACGAACCAAGTTTTCACTTGACCTTGCTCGTTTGCGAACATACGATGCCATCCATACGCGAAGTCAGTCATCCGACAACAAACGCCAACAAGCAAGGAAACGCGGTTTCGTCGCACGAATCCGCCGAATCCAGCCCGATCGCCGCGGCGCTAAGTTGTCCGATCACAGATACCGCGACCTGCCGCTTCAGAAACGGCGCCCGATACGGACGGAGACAAGGTAGTGAAAACGATCAAGGGTCTGCGCTGGTGGATCATCGTGCTGGTCAGCCTCGGCACGATCATGAATTACCTGGCGCGCAATTCGCTCTCGGTGCTCGCGCCGCAGCTCAAGCACATCTTCGAACTGACCACGCAGCAGTACTCGTATATCGTTGCGGCGTTCCAGATCGGTTACACGATCATGCAGCCGATTTGCGGGCTGGTGGTCGACATCCTCGGGCTGCGGCTCGGCTTCGCGCTGTTCGCGGGCCTGTGGTCCATCGTCGGCATGGCGCACGGCTTCGCCTCGGGTTGGCTGTCGCTCGGCGTGCTGCGCGGCCTGCTCGGCCTGACCGAGGCGGCCGCGATCCCGGCCGGCATGAAGGCGGTGGCCGAGTGGTTCCCCGACCGCGAGAAATCGGTGGCGGTGGGCTACTTCAATGCCGGCACCTCGCTCGGCGCGGCGCTCGCGCCGCCCGTGGTGATCTTCCTGTCGATGCGCTTCGGCTGGCAATCGGCGTTCGTCGCCACCGGCGCGCTCGGGCTGGTGTGGGCCACGCTCTGGTATGCGTTCTACCGCTCGCCGTCGCAGCACAAGCTGGTGGGCGCGGCCGAGCTCGAGCTGATCCGCGGCGGCCAGACCCGCTTTCCGGCGCGCGGCCGCCGCCGCATCGGCGACGTGATCGCGTCGCGCCGCTTCTGGGCGATCGCGCTGCCGCGCTTCTTCGCGGAGCCGGCCTGGCAAACCTTCTCGTTCTGGATTCCTCTGTATCTCGCCACCGAGCGCAAGATGGATCTCGCGCATATCGCCGCGTTCGCCTGGATGCCGTTCCTCGCGGCCGACCTGGGCGGCATCGCCGGCGGCTACCTCTCGCCGTTCCTGATGCGCCGCTTCCGCCTGCCGCTGATCTGGTCGCGGGTGGCCGGCGTGGCGCTCGGCGCGCTGATGATGGTCGGCCCGGCCGCGATCGGCCTGGTGGCCTCGCCGTATCAGGCGATCGCGCTGTTCTGCCTCGGCGGCTTCGCGCATCAGATGATTTCCGGGCTGGTCAACACGCTGGCGGCCGACGTGTTCGACCCCGAGGAAGTGGGCACCGCAAGCGGCTTCGCCGGCATGGCCGCCTGGATCGGCGGGCTCGGCTTCTCGCTGATCGTCGGCGCGCTGGCCGACCGCGTGGGCTACGGGCCGCTGTTCGCGTGCCTCGGCGTGTTCGACATCATCGGCGCCACGCTGCTCGCCGTGCTGATCCGCGGCCAATCGCGCGAGGAGCGCGCGGCGGCCGCCTCCTGAGGCGCACGCGGCGACTCACGCGCCCCGCCCCCTATTCGATTACTGCACCCGTTCGAGGACAGGACCCATGGTTTCGATGCTTCACCCTCCCCGCTTCTCGGTGGCCGCGCATGGCGGCAACCGGCTCACGCTCGCCGGCGACGGCGGTGCGACCATCGACGTGTTCGTGCTGGAAGACGACATCGTGCGCGTGCGCGTGCTGCCCGACGGCGCGGCGCAGGACGCCAGCACCTGGTCGATCGCGCCCGGCGCGGAGGACGTGCCGCTCACCGGCCGCGACCGCCTCGACCTGTCGGGCTACACGCTGCCCGCCTACGCGTTCGCGTCCGACGACGCGCAGGTGCGGATCGAAACCGCCCAGGTGCGCGTGGAGATCGCGCTGGCCGGCGGCCGCTTCGTCTGGCATCTGCGCAACGCGGCCGGCGACTGGCAGCAGGTGCTGGCCGACCGCGCCACGCAGGCCGTCAACTTCGGCTGGTGGGACGAACGCACCTATCACTACACGGCGCGCGAGCGCGGCGAAATGGTGCTCGGCCTCGGCGAGCGCGCCGGCGAACTGGACCGCTCGGGCCAGCGCTTCGAGATGGTCAACATCGACGCGATGGGCTACAGCGCGCGCCATACCGACCCGCTCTACAAGCACATCCCGTTCGCGATCACCTGGAAGCCGGAAGCGGCGCTCGGCTACGGCCTGTTCTACGACACGCTGGCCGACTGTTCCTTCGACGTGGGCCGCGAGCTCGACAACTATCACGGCCACTACCGCTATTTCGTGGCCGCGCGCGGCGATCTGGACTACTACTTCATCGCCTCGCCCGGCACGCCGCTGGCCGCCACGCGCCGCTTCACCTGGCTCACGGGCCGCCCGGCGCTGATGCCGAAGTGGGGCCTCGGCTACTCGGGCTCGACGATGACGTACACCGATGCGCCCGACGCCCAGCAGCGCATGAACGAATTCATCGATGGTTGCGCGCGCCACGATATTCTCTGCGACTCGTTCCACCTGTCGTCGGGTTACACGTCGATCGACGGCAAGCGCTACGTGTTCAACTGGAACCGCGAGAAATTCCCCGACGTCGAGGGCTTCGTCCAGCACTACCTCGATCACGGCATCCGCCTGTGCCCGAACATCAAGCCGTGCCTGCTGCGCGATCACCCCGAATTCGCGGACGCGCACCGGCGCGGCCTGCTGATCGCCGACGCGAACGGCGAGCCGGCCTGGGTGCAGTTCTGGGACGAAGTGGGCGCGTATCTCGACTTCACGAACCCGGCCACCATCGACTGGTGGCGCGAGCACGTGACCGACGCGCTGCTGCGCTACGGCATCCCCGCCACCTGGAACGACAACAACGAGTTCGAGATCTGGACGGCCGACGCCTACGCGCACGGCTTCGGCCAGCGCTTCCCGGCGCGCGACGCCAAGGTGCTGCAGACCATGCTGATGATGCGCGCCTCGCGCGACGCGCAGCGCGCGTTCGCGCCGGATCAGCGGCCGTTCCTGGTGTCCCGCTCGGGCGGCGCGGGCATGCAGCGCTATGTGCAGACCTGGTCGGGCGACAACTACACCTCGTGGGACACGCTGCGCTACAACCTGCGCATGGGCCTCGGCCTCGCGCTGTCGGGCGTGTCGAACACCGGCCACGACATCGGCGGCTTCTCCGGCCCCGCGCCGGAGCCGGAACTGCTGACGCGCTGGGTGCAGTTCGGCGTATTCATGCCGCGCTTCAGCATCCACTCGTGGAACGACGACGGCAGTGTCAACGAACCGTGGATGTACCCGGAAGCGACGCCCGCGATCGCCGACGCGCTGAAGCTGCGCTACCGCCTGATTCCGTACCTGTATCACCTGCTGTGGCTGTCGACCACGCACTACGAGCCGGTGCTCGCGCCCACGCTCGCGCGCTTCCCGCACGACCGCCGCTGCCACGAGGCGAACGACGAGATGATGCTCGGCGAGGCGCTGCTGGCCGCGCCGGTGGTGGAGGCCGGACAGACCGAACGGCGCGTGTATCTGCCGGCCGGCGAGCGCTGGGTGTGCGTCGAGAGCGGCCGCGCATTCGACGGCGGCCAGACCGTCACGCTGCCCGCGCCGCTCGACGGCCCGCCGCCGATGCTGCTGCGCGAAGGCCACGTGCTGCCGCTGAACACCGCCGAGCAGCACTTCGCCGCCCGCGCCGACGCCCGCGGCTTCGTGCTCGCGCCGCGCGCCGCCGACGGCACTA
>NZ_JAAGPF010000351.1 GCF_017104645.1 Burkholderia sp. Ac-20379 | reverse complement strand
CGCGCCGACCGGCTCGGCCAGCGCGGTGCGGCAGGTCATCACCGATTGCGTGCTCAGCGAACGCACGCTCCACACGGCGTCGATCGCGGCCTTGCTGCCGGGCCACGATTCGAAGCGCTGCACGTCGACGCTCACGCGATACACGGGCACGCCCGGCGGCACGGCCGAATCGGCCACGTCGATGGTGTCGAGGCGGCGCGTCAGCGCGCCCGACAGCGCGCGGCGGATCTCGTCGGCCGGCGTCGAGGCCCAGCGGTGTTCCTCGAGCACGTCCACATGCGCGTCGCCGCGCTGCACGACGAGCTGCGGCTTGGCCACCTGCTCGGGCACGTTGACGGCCGGCACCTGGATCAGGAACGCCGGGTTGGCGGGCATCGCGCGGCCGGCGGTCAGCTTGCCGGCATCGCCCGACAGCGTGTAGAAGTGCGCGCTCGGCGAGGCGCAGCCGGTGGCAAGCGCGACGCCGGCGGCGGCGGCCAGGGCGGCCAGCGCCTTCAGGCCGGCGCGCGCGGCGCGGCGAGTCGGATGGATCGTGGATGCGCTCATTGATGGTCTCCGGCTTTGCCGCGGAGCAGCGATTCGGGATGGCGCTCCATGTAGTCGGCGAGGTTGTTCAGCGATTGCAGCGTGCGCGTCAGCTCCTTCAGCGCGCCGCGCACGTCCGATTGCAGCGGCGAATCCTGCTGCAGCGTGGCCTCGGCCGTGGTGAACGTCTGCTTGGCCGCCGACAGCGTGTCGCGCGCCTGCGGCGCGACCTGCGTGTCCAGCTGCTGGAACAGCTTGTCGGCGTGCTTGAGCGCGTCGTTGAGGTTGTTGCCGATCTGGTCGAACGGAATCTTGTCGAGCTTCTTGGCGATGTCCGCCACCTGCAGTTGCAGCTCGTCGAGCGTGTTCGGCACGGTCGGCAGTTCCACCGGCTTGCGGTTCAGGTCGACCTTGACCGGCGCGGCCTTCGGGAAGAAGTCGAGCGCCACGTAGAGCTGGCTGGTCAGCAGGTTGCCGGTGCGCAACTGGCCGCGCAGGCCGTGCTCGACCAGGCGCGTCAGGATCTCGCGCTGGCCCGTCTCGCCCTGCTTGGCCACCAGATCGCGGAAGGTCTTGCCGAGCCGCTCCGGATAGATGTTCATGGTGACCGGCATCATGAAGTTCTTGGCCTTCGGGTCGTAGTCGATCGCGATGTTCGTGACGTTGCCGAGCACGATGCCGCGGAAATCGACCGGCGCGCCCACCGACAGCCCGCGCAGCGACTGGTTGAAGTTCATCACCACCGTGACCGGCTGGCCGTCCGGATCGCGCATCGCATCGGCCTCGTCTGAGCCGAGCCGGAACGTCGCGCCGTTGCGCACCGCGGCGCCGGCCGTCTGGTTCGGCGGCGACTGGAACGCCAGGCCGCCGAGGATCACCGTGGCGAGCGATTGCGTGTTGAGCTTGAAGCCGCTCGAATCGAGGCGCAGATCCACGCCGCTTGCCTGCCACCAGCGCGAGTTCGAGCCGACGTACTGGTCGTACGGCGCGTTGACGAATACGTTGAACGTCACGCCCGTGCCGTCCTTGTCGAGCGAGAAGCCCACCACCTGGCCGACCTGCACGCGCCGGTAATAGACGGGCGAGCCGATGTCGATCGAGCCGAGCGATTCGCCGTGCAGCACGTAGGAGCTGCCCTTTTCGTCGCCGGTGACGGGCGGCGGCGTTTCGAGGCCCGAGAATTCGGTCTGCGAATCGGGCGAGCGGCCCGCGTCCACGCCGATGTAGGCGCCCGACAGCAGCGTGCCGAGGCCCGACACGCCGCTCGCGCCCACGCGCGGCCGCACCACCCAGAAGCGCGTGCCCTTGACGGCGAAATCCTCGGCTTCCTTCTTGAGCTGCACGTTCACGAGCACGTGCGAGAAATCCTTCGAGAGCTTGATGGTCTTGACCGTGCCGATCTCGACGTCCTTGTATTTCACCTGGGTCTTGCCCGGCTCCAGCCCCTCCGCGTTGCGGAAGCTGATGGTGATCTCGGGGCCGCGGTCGAACACCGACTTGACCACCAGCCCGATGCCGATCAGCGCGGCGACCAGCGGCACCAGCCAGACCAGCGACGGCAGCCAGCCGGTGCGGCGCGCGACGACGGCGTCCGGCAGGTCGAGCGGATTGGGCGGGGTGGGGGGCGCCGCATTCGGGTCGTGCTGCGGGCCTTGCGGACTATTCATGGTGTTTTCCAGAGGTGACGACGTGGTCCCAGATCAGGCGCGGATCGAACTGCATCGAGGCGAGCATGGTGAGGATCACCACCGAGCCGAACGCAATCGCGCCGGGGCCGGCGGTGATTTCGGCGAGCGAGCGGAAGTGGACGAGCGCGACGGTCAGCGTGACGACGAAGATGTCGAGCATCGACCAGCGGCCGATCCGCTCGACGATCCGGTACAGCCGGGTGCGCTGCACCGGCCGCCAGCTCGAACGGCGTTGCGCGGTGACGACGAGGATGGTCAGCGCGCCGAGCTTGAGCATCGGCACGAGGATGCTGGCGACGAACACGACCAGCGCCAGCGGCCATTCGCCCGAGGCCCAGAAATAGACGACCCCGCTCATGATGGTGTCTTCCTGCGAGCCGACGATCGAGGCCGTGCGCATGATCGGCAACAGGTTCGCGGGAATATACAGGATCGCGGCCGCGATCAGCAGCGCCCAGGTGCGCACGATGCTGTCGGGCTTGCGCAGATGCAGCGCGGCGCCGCAGCGCGCGCACGCCTCGGGCGGATGCGCGTGGGGGCGCGCGAGCAATTGGACATGGCCGCAGGCGTGGCAGCTCGCCATGCCGCGGCTGGCGGCGGTGGTGATCTTCATCGGCGCGGCGCTCCGGCGTGGGCATGCCCGTCGCGCGGCTGGGCATCGCGGCGCGCGCGGATCTCGTCGGCGATGTCCCACAGCGCGCGCGGATCGAACATCACCACCACGGCGAGCATCAGCGTCAGCGCGCCGAACGCGAACAGCGCCGCTTCGGGCACCACGCGCGCGAGGCTCACCATCTTCACGATCGTCACGAGGATGCCGAGCATGAACACCTCGATCATGCCCCACGGCCGCACCAGCTGGATCGCGCGCATCACGGCGTTGAAGGCCGGCGGCACGGTGCCCGCGCGCAGCGCGAACAGCACGTAGAGCAGCGCGGACATCTCGATCAGCGGGAACAGCAGCGTCGAACAGAACACGATGACCGCCACCACCTCCATGCCCTGATCCCACAGCGCGCCGAGCGCGCCGATCAGCGTGGTCTGGACGTGGATGCCGTTCACGTCCATTTCGAGGATCGGAAAGGTTTGTGCGATGACGAAGGTGATCAGCGCGGCCAGCGTCAGCGCGCAGACGCGCTCGAGGCGGCTGGCGGTGGCGCGGTAGAGCAGGGCGTCGCAGCGCGGGCAGCGGGCGGCCTCTTTGCCGCTAAGCTGCGTTTTATGCAACAGTGCGTCGCACTCGTGACAGGCAATCAGTTCGTTTCTTTCCATATGGGAAGCCGGTTGCGCGGCATTGCGAGGACGCAGGAGCGGGCGGGAAGCCGCGCCAATCTTACCAAAAGGGCATTTTTGCGGTGTCAAGTCCCGGTTACGGGAACGTAACGGCGCATTACGCCGGGTTGTCGGCACGCTGCCCGATTCTGACCGGTTTGCCAGTTTTCAGTTGCCTCGGCCGCCAGATTGTTGGGTTAGCATGGCGGCCTTGAATCCGTCGAATCTGCCGCCGCGGCAGGCGATGTTCCACCGCACTTCCCTGGGCTCCGACACATGGCATCGTCCCTCACGCTGAACCGGCCGGCCGCTTATACGCGCACCGCGATCGCGCTGCACTGGCTGATCGCGCTGCTGATCGTCTGCGGTTTCGCGCTCGGCTGGGTGATGACCGACATCCCCGGTTTCACGCCCACCAAGCTCAAGTATTTCTCGTGGCACAAGTGGATCGGCGTGACTGTGTTCGCGCTGGCCGTGATCCGCGTGCTGTGGCGCGCCACGCACCGCGCGCCGCCGCTGCCGGCCGGCACCTCGAAGCTCGTCACGGGCGTGGCGCACGCCGTGCACGGGCTGCTCTACGTGCTGATGCTGGCGATCCCGATCACCGGTTACCTGTACAGCTCGGCCTCGAACATTCCGGTCGTCTATCTCGGCCTGATTCCGCTGCCGCGCCTGATCGATCCCGATCCGGTGCTCAAGGAAACGCTGAAGACGCTCCACATCACGCTGAACTACACGCTGCTCGCGATCGTTGCGCTGCACGTGCTGGGCGCGCTCAAGCATCAGATCGTCGACCGCGACGGCGTGCTGGCCCGCATGCTCCCGTTCCTCAAATAACAAAAGGAAAGCCATGAAGATCTCGTTCCATCGCACCGTGCTGGCGGCCGTGGCCGCCGCCGCGCTCGCCTTGTCGGGCAGCGCGCTCGCGCAGGTCGACGTCGCCAAGAGCAAGGTGTCGGCCGTCTCGAAGCAGATGAACGTGCCGACCGAAGGCGTGTTCAAGAAATTCAGCGCGAACCTGAAGTTCGATCCGGCGCACGCCGCGCAAGGCAGCGCGCAGGTCACGATCGACATCGCCAGCTTCGACCTCGGCGACAAGATGTACAACGACCAGGTGGCCGGCAAGGAATGGTTCGACGCGAAGGGCTTCCCGCAGGCGAGCTTCGTGTCGTCGTCGATCGCGCCGGCGGGCGGCAACAAGTACAACGTCGCCGGCAAGCTGACGATCAAGGGCAAGACCGAGGCCGTCACGGTGCCGGTCACGGTCACCGACAGCGGCAACACGCGCGTGTTCGACGGCGTGCTGCCGATCAAGCGCTCGACGTATCAGATCGGCACGGGCGAGTGGAAGGACACCTCGATCGTGGCCGACGAAGTGCAGATCAAGTTCCATCTCGTCGCCGCCAAGTAAGGCCGGCCGGCGAATCGCATCCGGAAGCCGCGTCTCGCAGCGGCATCCGTTCAACGTTAGTTAGGAGAATGAATTGAACAAGACCCTGATGATGGCCGCGGGCGCACTCGCCGCGGCGCTGTCGATCCCGGCGATGGCCGCTCCGGTGACGTACCAGCTCGACCCGAGCCACACGTACCCGAGCTTCGAGACCGACCACTTCGGCGGCCTGTCGGTGTGGCGCGGCAAGTTCGACACGTCGAGCGGCACGGTCACGATCGACAAGGAAGCGAAGACAGGCTCGGTCGAAGTGACGACCAAGGTGGCCTCGATCCACACCGGCAGCGCCAAGCTCGACGAGCACGTCCAGACGGCCGAATTCTTCGACGCCGCCAAGTACCCGGACGCGACGTTCAAGGGCGACCTGAAGTTCAAGGGCGACAAGCCGGTGGCCGCCGTCGGCACGCTGACGATGCACGGCGTGACCAAGCCGCTGACGCTGAAGATCGATTCGTTCAAGTGCATGCAGCACCCGATGCTCAAGCGCGAAGTGTGCGGCGTGGATGCCGTCGGCGTGTTCAACCGCGACGAATTCGGCCTCGATTACGGCAAGGCTTACGGCTTCAAGATGCAGACCAAGCTGCTGATCACGGCGGAAGGCGTGGCGCAGTAAGCGTTTCGGTTGCCTGCATGAAAAAACCGCCGCGCCCGGGAACGGGTGCGGCGGTTTTTGTTTTGGGGTGCGACGGCCGTGTTCTCGTGCGCGATTCGTGCGGCTGCGGGCCACGCTACAGGCGCTGACGGACCGATGAGCACGGTTCGAGAGGCTCGACTTGCGTCACGGTTGCCACACGGCAGTAAAGCAGGATCGAGAAGCCGATCGACGGATTCAGGTCGATCTGGATGCGGCCGTCGCCGCAGTGCGAGAAGCGCAGATCGTAAATCCACGACGGGTGAGCAACGTTGTCGATCGAAAAGTCGGGCCCTTCCACGCTCTCGAAAAGAAACGTGATCTTGACCTTCATCCGTTCGCTCAAGGCCGGCGTCTTGCACCAGGCGTAGCGGATCGCGAGTTCCATGTCGGTGTGCGCCGAGCCGTTCGCTTCGACTCGACGCAGCGTGACGGCCAGCACTTCGGCATCGTGGAAGTTCGGCCAGCAGCCGACCATGCCACTGACCAAATTGGCCCGTGCAACTGCGCTTTCGTCGGTTTCCTTGCGATTCCGGTATCGATCCGATTCCCACACCTCCGGCAAATTCTCGACCATCTGCTCCAGCTTCCCGATCAGGTAACGTTCCGCCGCGTCGGGCGCGCCCCGGAAATCGAGCACCTGCGTAGCGGCGCTGCTGATTCGGCCGTCGCTGAGTTCCTGCACGATTTCGCAGCCATAGACGAATGCGCCGTCGTCGCGCCGCTCAAGGTGGTAGCCGATGTCGTAGGTCAGGCGGCGTTCGTTCTGCCGAACGTACCTGAGCGTTTTCTCGTAGTTCGATTGAAGTTTCATGGGTTTCTCTCTGCGCGCTGTATTTATCGTTCGGCTGATCGCCACCGTTTTTGTGATGGCGCACAGGGGCGGGGTGCGACGCACAGCGCTTGTCCCCACACCCCTGTGCAAAAGCGCTGTGCGCGCGGCATCCTTGCGCCCCCGCTCAACCCTTCACGCACACCACCTGCCGCAGCGTGTGCACGACCTCGACGAGGCTGCGCTGCGCGGCCATCACCGCGTCGATGTCCTTGTAGGCCATCGGGATCTCGTCGACCACGCCGGCATCCTTGCGGCATTCGACGTGCGCCGTCGCGCGGGCCTGATCGGCCTCGGTATAGCGGCGCTTCGCCTCGGTCCGGCTCATCAGGCGCCCGGCGCCGTGGCTGCACGAACAGAAGCTGTCCGGGTTGCCGAGGCCGCGCACGATGAAGCTCTTCGCGCCCATCGAGCCCGGAATGATGCCCAGCTCGCCGCGCTGCGCCGACACCGCGCCCTTGCGCGTGATGTACACGTCCTCGCCGAAGTGACGCTCCTTCTGCACGTAGTTGTGATGGCAGTTCACCGCGTGCCCGTCGATCTCGAACGGTTTGCCGATCGTGCCGCGCGCGGCGGCGATCACGGCGTCCATCATCGTCTGCCGGTTCAGGCGCGCGAAATCCTGCGCCCAGCCGACCGCTTCCACGTAGTCGTCGAAGTGCTGGCTGCCTTCCTCGAAATACGCCAGATGGCGGTCGGGCAGGTTGGCGATGTGTTGCCGCATGTCCTGTTGCGCCAGTTCGATGAAGCGCGTGCCGATCGCGTTGCCCACGCCGCGCGAGCCGCTGTGTAGCATGAACCAGACCCGCTCGGCCTCGTCGAGACACACCTCGATGAAGTGATTGCCGGTGCCGAGCGTGCCCAGATGCGCGAAGTGATTGCTCTTTTCGAGCGTCGGATGCTTCTCGACGATGCGCGCGAAACGCGGCGCGAGCGAGCGCCAGCGATCGACCACGGCGTCGGGCGCGCGATGGCCCCAGGCGCCCGGATCGCGACGGCCCGGCACGCGGCCGTGCGGCACCGCGCGCTCGCTCGAGATCGGAAGAGCGCCGGGTA
>NZ_JAAGPF010000350.1 GCF_017104645.1 Burkholderia sp. Ac-20379 | reverse complement strand
CGCGCGCCTGTACCGCCGCCTCGGCCAGACGCACGCGCGGCGCCCACGCGGCAAGCTGCGTTTCGATCGCCGCGCGTTGCCCATCGAGCCGCACGCGCTCGGCCATCTGTATGGCGCAGGCCAACGCGGCGCAGACGAAACCGAACCCGGCCGCTCCGGCGAATTCCGCCACCCGACGGCGGCGTGCCAACCTCGCATCGCGTTGCCGGTAGGGCAGCAGATTGAAACCGCCAAGCCATGCACGCCGCCGCGTCGCATCGCGTGCCAGCGCCTGCGCGGGCAACACCCGCCGCGGCGCGCTCATTCGCACACGCCTCGCAGGCCCAGACCGAACGCCACCGCGAATCGGCCGCCCGCGCCGCCTGGCGGCACCGCGTGGCGCTCGCCGGTCGCGCAATACACGGCGCAATCGAACGGCAGCACGAGGCAGCCGAGCAAATCGCCGATCGTCGCGCACTCGGGCGGCGGCGCACCGTCGATCGCCCTCGGTTCGCCCGCCCCGCCCACATACGCGTAATGCAATTCGCCCCGGCTTGCCAGATCGCGCAGCAGGTCGACCCAATCGGTGTATTCGGGCGACGGCATGCGCAGATGCGCGGTGACGGCCAGCCCCTCGACACGCCACGCGTCCACGCTGCCCTCGCCGATCCAGAGCGCCGCATAGGCCTGCGCCGGAGCGATTTCGCCGCAGGCGACCTGCCGGATCGCGCGCAGCGCCGCATAGGGCTCGCCGTCGATGCCGGTCAGCAGGAAACCCGCAGCCGATGCCGCTTCGACGCGCAATTCGATGCGCACGCGCTCGGCCGAAGCCACCAGCAAGCGGCCCGGATAGAGGATGTCGTTGACACACCAGTCGATCGACAGCGCCTCGCTCGGCAACCCGGTCACGCGCTCGGCCTCGGCATGCACAGCCCGCGCCACCGGGCCCTGCGCGGCAATGCGCGGATCGAGCGAGGACATCGCCACCTCGCACGGCGGCAGCGCCATCACGGCCGACATGCCGCGCACCGGCAAACGCGCCGCCGTACGCTCGACGATCGCGCCCAGCGCCTGCGTCACACACGACCAATCACGGCCCGCCAAGTCGCACGGCTGTGCATACGGCTGCACTTCCAGCGCCTCGATCGTCGGCGTATTGCGGCGCCGGCTCACGAACGCCACGCGCACCGCGTCGCGCCCCACATCGATTCCGGCGGCTACGCGCCGCCCGGCCATCCATCGTCGGTATCTCGCCATCGGTCCTCCCTGGCGCCGCGCGGCAGGGGCGCGGCTCGACAACCATTCTCGCGAGCGGCCCGCACCGCGAACAGTCGGCCGGATGGCCATCGAACCGGCGACATCCCCCGTCGTCCTGTCCGTTCGGCCAGGCACCATGAACGTGCATACCGGGCGTTTATAATCGCGTGTCCGTTTTCCGGTATGCCTATGCAACCCACGAATCCCACGACGCCGCCGCTGGCGAGCGAACCGACCTGGCGCCCGGCCGGCGAGACGCCGTCGGCCGGCGAACCGCCCCAGCCGCCTCCGCCCCCGCCGGCTGCGGAGCCGCCGCCACCGCCTCCCCCGCCGCCGCCGCGCAAGCGGCCGTGGTGGCTGAAGCTGCTGCTCGCCCTGGTCGGGCTGTGCGTGGCGGCCGTGGTGTGCGCGGGCCTCGTGCTCGGCTACGCGCTCGTGGTCGCGTGGCCGAACATGCCGTCGCTCGACGCGCTGACCGACTACCGGCCCAAGGTGCCGCTGCGGATCTACACGTCCGATCACGTGCTGATCGGCGAATTCGGCGAGGAGCGCCGCGACATCGTCCATATCCAGGACGTGCCCGATTCGCTGAAGAAGGCGATCCTCGCGATCGAGGACGCACGCTTCTACGAACACGGCGGCGTCGATCTGACCGGCATCGCGCGCGCCGGCGTGGTGGCGCTGACCAACGGCCACGCCACGCAGGGCGCCAGCACGATCACGATGCAGGTCGCGCGCAACTTCTTCCTGTCGAGCGAGAAAACCTACACGCGCAAGATCTACGAGATGCTGCTCGCGTACCGGATCGAGCGCGCGCTGACGAAGGATCAGATTCTCGAGGTGTACATGAATCAGATCTATCTCGGCCAGCGCGCGTACGGCTTCGCGAGCGCCGCGCACGTCTATTTCGGCAAGGACCTCAAGGATCTGACGCTGGCCGAGGCCGCGATGCTGGCCGGGCTGCCGAAGGCGCCGTCGGCCTACAACCCGGTGGTCAATCCGAAGCGCGCGAAGGTGCGCCAGCAGTACATCCTGCAGCGCATGCTCGAACTGAACTTCATCACGCGCGACCAGTACGACGAAGCCGTGGCGCAGCCGCTCGTGGTCAAGAGCGCGACGCGCGAGTACAGCGTGCATGCCGAGTACATCGCGGAAATGGTCCGGCAGATGATGTATGCGCAGTACAAGGACGAAACCTACACGCGCGGCTTCAACGTCATCACCACCGTCGATTCGGCCGACCAGACGCTCGCCTATCAGGCGCTGCGCCGCGGCCTGATGGATTACGACCGCCGTCACGGCTATCGCGGCCCGGAAGCGTTCATCGAGCTGCCCGCCGATCCGACGCAACGCGAGCAGGCGATCGACGATGCCCTGCTCGACCACCCCGACAACGGCGAGCTGATCTCGGCCGTCGTCACCGATGCGAATCCGAAGCAGATCCAGATCAGCTTCATGGACGGCAGCAGCGCCGCCGTGAGCGGCGCCGATCTGCGCTTCGCGGCGGTGTCGCTGGCCGCGAACGCGCAACCGAACCGCAAGATCCGCCCCGGCGCGATCGTGCGCGTGATGAAGAACGACAGCGGCGGCTGGACGATCACGCAGTTGCCGCAGATCGAGGGCGCGTTCGTCTCGATCGTCCCGCAGAACGGCGCGATCCGTTCGATGGTGGGCGGCTTCGACTTCAACAAGAACAAGTTCAACCACGTCACGCAGGCGTGGCGGCAGCCGGGTTCGAGCTTCAAGCCGTTCATCTATTCGGCCTCGCTCGACAAGGGCCTCGGGCCGGCGACCATCATCAACGACGGCCCGCTCTACTTCAGCGCCGCCGAAACGGGCGGCCAGCCCTGGGAGCCGAAGAACTACGGCGGCGGCTTCGACGGCCCCGAGCCGATGCGCCGGGCGCTGATGCGCTCGCGCAATCTGGTGTCGATCCGCATCCTCAACGACATCGGCACCAAGTACGCCCAACAGTACATCACGCGCTTCGGCTTCGATGCCGAGCGTCACCCGGCCTACCTGCCGATGGCGCTCGGCGCGGGCCTCGTCACGCCGCTGCAGATGGCCGGCGCCTATTCGGTGTTCGCCAACGGCGGCTATCGCGTCAATCCGTTCGTGATCAGCGAGATCACCGACGCGAGCGGCAACGTCGTGGCGCGCGCCCAGCCGCTGGTGGCCGAGCAGAACGCGCCGCGCGCGATCGACGCACGCAACGCCTACGTGATGAACAGCCTGCTGCAGAGCGTCGCGCAGCACGGCACGGGCGCGAAGACCAACGAGCTCAAGCGCACCGACATCGGCGGCAAGACCGGCACCACCAACGATTCGCGCGACGCCTGGTTCGCGGGCTTCCAGCACACGCTGGCCGCGATCGCCTGGATCGGCTACGACAACCCGCGCAGCCTGGGCGACCGCGAAACCGGCGGCGGGCTCGCGCTGCCGGTCTGGATCGACTACATGGGGCCGTCGCTGAAGAACGTGCCGATGTACAAGGCGGACAAGCCGGACGACGTGACCGACATCGGCGGCGAGCTGTATTTCAGCGAGTTCACGCCGGGCCACGGCTTCGTCTCGACGGTCGGCGTGGCGCAGGCCGCCGCGCCGACGGATGCCTCGATCCCGCAAGTCGATCCGCAGGAACGCAAGGACATCATGAATCTGTTCGAAGGCGGCAACTGAGGCCGGCCGGGGCGCGCCCCCGGCTGCCGCCAAGCAAAAGAGCGACCCGCGGGTCGCTCTTTTTCATGGTGCGCCGCGCTCAGGCGCTGAACGGCACCGGCTCGCCGGCCTGCTCGCTCGCGTAGCGCGTGAGCGCCTCGAAGAACTCGTCGCCCGAGCGCGTGTCGCGCCAGGCGCCGTCGACGTAGCGGTAGTGGAAACCGCCCGATTTCGCGGCGATCCACACTTCCTTCATCGGCGGCTGCAGGTTGATGATGATCTTCGTGCCGTTCTCGAAACTCAGCGTGACGACGCTGCCGTTGCGGCCCAGATCGATGTCGAGATCGCCTTCGTTGGCGGTGTCCACGCAGCGCTCGACGGCCGCCAGAACGGCCTCGGCGCGGGTCAGGTATTCGGTATCGCTCATGCTAAACTCTGTCGATTCAATTGTTTAGGGACGATCATGCGTGTCGTTTTCCAGATGAGCGCGATTGTAGCGGCTTTGGCGCTCGCCGGCTGCGGTCAACGCGGCGCGCTCTATCTGCCCACCGTGCCGCCGCTGCCCCCGAAGCCCGTCCTCGAAACGCAACCCGGCTCACAGCCGGACACGTCCGACGCGGCCTCCGATGCCGCCGGCGCTCCGGGCACGTCCCTGCAGCTTTCGCCCGCGCTCTCCGCGCCGGCCCCGGCGTCCGCCGCCAATCCCACTCGATGATTCCGGATGACTCACCCCGCATTTGATTACGTCAACGGCACGCTGCACGCCGAAGGCATCCCCGTCGACAAGCTCGCCGACCACTTCGACACGCCGCTCTACGTCTATTCGCGCGCCGCGCTGACGGCCGCCTATCAGGCCTACGCGAAAGCCTGCGAGGGCCGCCGCGCGGCGGTTCACGTCGCCGTGAAAGCGAACAGCAACCTCGGCGTGCTGAACGTGTTCGCGCGGCTCGGCGCGGGCTTCGACATCGTGTCGGGCGGCGAGCTGGCGCGCGTGCTGGCCGCCGGCGGCAAGGCGGAAAACGTGGTGTTCTCGGGCGTGGGCAAGAACGCGGACGAAATGCGCATCGCGCTCGAAGCCGGCGTCAAATGCTTCAACGTCGAATCGATTCCCGAACTCGACCGCCTCAACGACGTGGCCGGCTCGCTCGGCAAGCGCGCGCCGGTGTCGCTGCGCGTGAACCCCGACGTCGATCCGAAAACGCATCCGTACATTTCCACCGGCCTGAAGGCGAACAAGTTCGGCGTGGCGTTCGCCGACGCGCGCGAGACGTACCGCGCCGCGGCCAAGCTGCCGAACCTCTCGGTGGTCGGCATCGATTGCCACATCGGCTCGCAGATCACCGAGCTGAGCCCCTACCTCGACGCGCTCGACAAGGTGCTCGACCTCGTCGAACAGATCGAAGCGGACGGCACGCCGATCCATCACATCGACATCGGCGGCGGCCTCGGCATCACCTATTCGGACGAGACGCCGCCCGAGATCGGCGTGTTCGTCGCGGCGCTGTTCGAGAAGCTCGATGCGCGCGGCCACGGCCAGCGCGAGGTGTATTTCGAGCCGGGCCGCTCGCTGACGGGCAATGCCGGCATCCTGCTCACGCGCGTCGAATTCCTGAAGCCGGGCGAGGAGAAGAACTTCGCGATCGTCGATGCGGCAATGAACGATCTCGCGCGCCCGGCGATGTACGAGGCGTATCACGCGATCGTGCCCGTCAAGGAAACCAGCGGGCACGCGAGCGCCGTGTACGACGTGGTCGGCCCCGTCTGCGAAAGCGGCGACTGGCTCGGCCGCGAGCGCACGCTGGCGATCGCGCCCGGCGATCTGCTCGCGATCCGCTCGGCCGGCGCCTACGGCTTCGTCATGAGCTCGAACTACAACACGCGCCCGCGCGCGGCCGAGGTGATGGTCGACGGCGTCAACGCGTTTCTCGTGCGCCCGCGCGAGACGATGGAAAACCTGTTCGGCAACGAGGCGATCCTGCCCGACGCGGAATAAGCGCTGCCGGGCCCGCCCGGCATCCGCGCCATCGAAAAAAGCGACGCAGGCCCTCCGGCTTGCGTCGCTTTTTTCATGGCGGCCCGGGCCGCTTCAAGGCGCTTCGCGGCGCGGCCCGAGCAGCGCCGTGGCCACGCGCCAGCCGAGCAGCACCAGCACGATCGCGCCATAGAGCTTCGGCAGCGCGAGATCGTGCTTGCCGGCCCGCATCCACCAGAAGTGCAGGATCGCGAGCAGCGCGATCGCGTAGATCAGCCGATGCAGCCGCTGCCAGTTCCGGCCGAGCCGGCGCACCATCGCGCGCGGCGAGGTCAGCGCAAGCGGCATCAGCAGCACGAACGCCGCGAAGCCGACCGTGATGAACGGCCGCTTGACCACGTCGCGCAGGATCGCCCCGAGATCGAACCACTTGTCGAACCAGAAGTACGTCGTGAAATGCAGCGCGGCGTAGAAAAACGCGAACAGGCCGATCATGCGCCGCAGGCGCAGCAGCGCGTTCAGCCCGGCGATGCGCCGCAGCGGCGTGACGGCCAGCGTCACGCAGAGGATCACGAGCGTCCAGAGCCCGGTCGAGCGCGTGACGAACTCCACCGGGTTCGCGCCGAGCCCGCCCGTGAAGCCGAGCGCCACGAGCCGTGCGAGCGGAAACAGCCCGGCGAGGAACACCAGCGGTTTGACCACGCGCACCCAGCGCGGCGCGGCGGGCGCCACCGATGCCCCGGCCCGGCGGTTCGCGCCGCCGGCCGGCGTCTGCAGTTTGTCGTCCACCCTGCGCCGCCTAGAAGTTCTTGCGCAGATCCATGCCGCGATACATCGACGCGACCAGATCGCCGTAGCCGTTGAACATCAGCGTCTTGCGCTTCGGCGTGAAGAAGCCGTCCTCGCCGATGCGCCGCTCGGTAGCCTGGCTCCAGCGCGGGTGATCGACTTCCGGGTTCACGTTCGAATAAAAGCCGTATTCGGTGGGGGCGTAGGTGTTCCAGCTGGTTTTCGGCTGCTGCTCGACGAAGCGGATCTTCACGATCGACTTGGCGCTCTTGAAGCCGTATTTCCACGGCACCACGAGCCGCACCGGCGCGCCGTTCTGGTTCGGCAGCACCTGCCCGTAGACGCCCATCGTCAGCAACGCGAGCGGGTTCATCGCCTCGTCGAGCCGCAGCCCCTCCGAGTAGGGCCAGTCGAGGATCGGCTCCGACAGCCCCGGCATCTGCGACGGATCGGCCAGCGTGACGAACTGCACGTATTTGGCGTTCGGGGCCGGCTGCACGCGCCGAATCAGCTCGGCGAGCGGAATGCCGATCCACGGAATCACCATCGACCAGCCCTCGACGCAACGGTGCCGATAGACGCGCTCCTCGAGCGGCGCGAGCTTCAGCAGCTCGTCGATGTCGTAGACCTTCGGCGCCTTCACCGCGCCCTCGACGCTGACGCGCCACGGCCGCGGCCGCAGCGAGCCGGCGTTCTGCGCGGGATCGCCCTTGTCCGTGCCGAATTCGTAGAAGTTGTTGTAGGTGGTCACGTCCTTGTACGGCGTGACCTTGTCGGGCACCACGAATTTCGCGTTGGTGGTGGCCGCCAGCGCATGCGCCGACGGGTTCGGCGAGCGATAGGCCGCGAACGCCGCCTCGGGCGCGCCGCCGAAGCCGCCCACCAGCGCCGCGCCGGCT
>NZ_JAAGPF010000349.1 GCF_017104645.1 Burkholderia sp. Ac-20379 | reverse complement strand
TGCGAGACACGTAACAATACGTTCTGTCAATAGAAGGGCGACCAGCGAAATATACACAGCCACCAACGCCCTTGCCCTACACGGCGCTCTTCCGATCTCGAGCTCGCCAGCGGCGCGGCCACGGTGGCGGCGGGCCATGCCGAGCGCGGGCTGCGCTTCGACGGCCGGCGGCTCGTCACGCTGCACGGCCCGCGCTACCGGCTGCTGCTGATCGGCGCGGGGCAACTGGGCCGCTACGTGGCGAGCGGCGCGCTCGGGCTGGGGTACGACGTCAGCGTCTGCGATCCGCGCGTGGAGCACACCGGGCAGTGGGACGTGCCCGGCGCGCGGCTCGTCGGCGGCATGCCCGACGACGCGGTGATCGCGCTGCGGCCCGATGCGCGCACTGCCGTGATCGCGCTCACGCACGATCCGAAGCTCGACGATCTCGCGTTGCTGGAGGCGCTGAGCACGCCCGCGTTCTACGTGGGCGCGATCGGTTCGCGACGCAACAACGCGGCGCGGCGCGAGCGGCTCGCGCTGTTCGATCTCGACGCGGCGGCGATCGCGCGGCTGCGCGGGCCGATCGGCCTGTATATCGGCAGCCGCACGCCGCCCGAGATCGCGATCTCGATCCTGGCCGAGCTGACGGCCTGCCGCAACGGCGTGACGATCGGCCGGCAGCCGAGCGATGTGGCCACGGGCAAGCGCGCGGAGCAGGAGGACGAGGCGGCCGATGCGATCGCGCAGGCGTGCGGGGTGACATCGGCGTCGCTCGCGTTGGCGAGCTGAAACGGCCGCACGAGGCGATGCGCGCGCCGACGGGCCGAACCCGCCACCAAGGCAACGCCCCGCGTTACGAACGCACCGCCGCGGCCTTCCCCTGCGCCGCATCCGCCAGCCCGATCACGAAATCGAGAAACACCCGCGTGCGCGCCGGCAGGTGCTGGCGCGACGGGTAATAGGCATAGAGCGGAAAGCGCTCGTCCGACCAATCCGGGAACAGGTTCACGAGCTGCCCGGCGGCGATCATCGGCTCGGCCGCGATCGCCAGCATCTGCGCGACGCCGAGGCCCGCCAGGCACGCGTTCATCTGCGCCGACGGATCGTTGAGCGTGAGCCGCCCGCGCGTGGCCACCTCGACGTGCCTGCGCTTGCGATGAAACTCCCAGCGGAACGGCCGCCCCGTCAGCGGATCGCGGAATTCGAGCACGCGATGCGCGCCGCCGCCGGCCAGATCCTCGGGCTTGGCCGGGCGGCCATGACGCGCCAGATAAGCCGGCGCGGCCACCGTCACCACCGCCGTGTCGAGCAGCTTGCGGGCGATCAGCGTCGACGCCTTCGGCTCGCCGAACTGGATCGCCAGATCGAAGCCGTCCAGCACCAGATCCCCCACCGTATCGCGCGCGATGCATTCGAGATCGAGCTCGGGGTGCGCATCCATGAAGCGGCCGAGCGGCGCGCCGAGCACCAGCGCGTAACACACCGGATCGAGATTGACGCGCAGCCGGCCGCGCACCCCGGCCGCATCGCCGGCCGCCGTCGCGGCCGCTTCCTCCAGCCCCGCCAGATGCGGCAGCACGCGCTCGTGAAAACGCCGCCCTTCGTCGGTCAGCGAGACGGAGCGCGTGGTGCGGTTGAACAAGCGGATGCCGAGACGTTTCTCGAGCCGGGCGATCGCGCGGCTGACGCCCGGCGGCGTCATGCCGATCGCCTCCGAGGCGGCGGCGAAGGTGCCCGTCTCCACGACGGCCACGAACACGGCGATTCCACTGGACAGATTGTCGTGACGCGAGCGCATGGCAAGAGGGCCGGATGGGCCGGCCAAGACGGGACAGTGGCGCACGGTATCACGGCGAATGCCGCCGCGGGTGTCGCACCGCGCCATCGCAATAAGCCATGTTTATCAAAACCATAATCGGCAGATAGTTTTCATTATGGCGAGGCTCCACTAGACTCCGTGGAAACCCTGATTCGTGCGTCCGCCGTGTGCGGCCCCGCGCACGATCCCGTCATCCGACCGAGAGGCTTACCGCATGACTGCCCTGTTTTCCCCGTTCGTCCTGAAGGACGCCAAGCTGCGCAACCGTATCGCCGTGCCGCCGATGTGCCAGTACAGCGCCGTCGACGGCTTCGTCACCGATTGGCATCTGGCCCACTACACCAGCCTCGCACGCGGCGGCGCCGGCCTCGTGATCGTCGAAGCCACGGCCGTGGCGCCGGAAGGCCGCATCACGCCGGGCTGCACCGGGCTGTGGGACGACGCCCAGATCGAAGGCCTCGCGCGCATCGCCGCGGCGATCAAGGCCGCCGGCGCCGTGCCGGGCATCCAGATCGCCCACGCCGGCCGCAAGGCCAGCGCGAACCGCCCGTGGGAAGGCGACGACCACATCGCCAACGACGCGCCCGGCGGCTGGCAAACCATTTCGCCGTCGGCCAGCGCGTTCGGCAAGCATCTGCCGAAGGTGCCGCAGGCAATGACGCATGCGGACATCGCCCGCGTGCGCGAGAACTTCGCCGCCACCGCGCGTCGCGCGCTGGCCGCCGGCTTCGAGTGGCTCGAGCTGCACTTCGCGCACGGCTATCTGGCGCAGAGCTTCTTCTCGCCGCACGCCAACCAGCGCACCGACGAATACGGCGGCGACTGGGTCAAGCGCGGCCGCTTCCTCAACGAGACGCTGGCGGCCGTGCGCGAAGTCTGGCCCGAACGCCTGCCGCTGACGGCGCGTTTCGGCGTGCTCGAATACGACGGCAACGATGCGGCCACGCTCGACGCCTCGATCCGTCTGGTCGGCGATTTCAAGCGCGGCGGCCTCGACATGCTGAGCGTGAGCGTGGGCTTCTCGACGCCCGACGCGAACATTCCGTGGGGGCCGGGCTTCCTCGCGCCGATCGCCGAGCGCGTCAAGCGCGAGGCCGGCCTGCCGGTGTCGTCGGCCTGGGGCATCGACGATCCGGCGGTCGCGAACCGCGCCGTGGAAAACGGCCAGCTCGATCTGGTGATGGTGGGCCGCGCGCATCTGGCCGATCCGCACTACCCGTACTACGCGGCGAAGAAGCTCGGCGTCGAGCGGCCGTCGTGGGTGCTGCCCGCGCCGTACGCGCATTGGCTGGAGCGCTACGCGCCGGCGATCGCAACGGATGCCTGAGATCGCCCGCCTGAATCTCGCATGACGCACGGCCGCGCGCGGCCGTCGCACGCAGCGCACGCCAGACGGCGGCACCCCGGTGCCGCCGTTTTTTTTCGCCCGCCGCCCGGCCGCCCATGCCTGCCGGGAATGAGTGTTATCGCCGCGCCCCGCCTTCTTCGCCCGCCCCCCGCCACGCATCATTCGCTCACCCCAACCCGCAACACACCAGGAGCGAATCATGAACACCTTCCCGTCCCACACGATCGACACCGCCCCGGCCGCCTCGCGGCCCCTGCTCGAAGGCGCCAGACAGGCCTTCGGTTTCGTGCCGAACCTGCAATCGCACATGGCCGAATCGCCGGAACTGCTGGCCGGCTACTCCGCGCTCTGGGATCTGTTCGGCAAGAGCACGCTGACGCCGCACGAGCAGCAGGTGGTCTACCTCACCGCGAACTTCGAGAACGACTGCCACTACTGCATGGCGGGCCACAGCACGCTGGCGAAGATGATCGGCATGGCCCCCGAGGCGATCGCCGCGCTGCGCGCCGGCACGCCGCTGCCCGACCCGAAGCTCGAAGCGCTGCATCGCCTGACGACGATCGTCGTGCGTGAGCGCGGCTTCGTGCCGGACGCCGAGATCGCGGCCTTCCTGGCCGCCGGCTACACGCGCCGCAATGTGCTCGAAGTGGTGCTCGGCGTCGCCACCAAGGTGATGAGCAACTACACGAACCATCTCGTTCATACGGAGTACGACGCGTTCATGAAGGGCAACGAGTGGACCAAGCCGGCCGCAGCCTGACCGGCCCGGCACACGCATCGGAGAACATCATGACGTTGCAACAGACACTCGACGCCTTCAAGGCCGATTTCCGCGCGGGCAAGCCGCCCTATCGCGCACCCGCCGAGATTCATCCGGTGATGGAACGCGCCACCGCCGAGCTGGTGGCCAGCGGCCAGGCCGGCCGCGCCGTCAAGGCCGGCGATCGCGCGCCGTCGTTCACGCTGCCCGACCCGAACGGCAACACTGTGTCGTCGGCCGCCCTGCTCGCGCAGGGGCCGCTCGTCGTCACGTTCTATCGCGGCGTGTGGTGCCCGTACTGCAACCTCGAGTTGCAGGCGCTCAACGCGGCGCTGCCGCGGCTGCGGGAATACGGCGCGAACCTCGTGGCGATCTCGCCGCAAACGCCCGCGAACAGCCGCAAGTCGGTGCGCGAGAACCGCCTGGATTTTCCGGTGCTCAGCGACGCGCACGGCGCGACGGCCGAGGCGTTCGGCCTGCGCTTCGCGTTGCCCGACTATCTCGTGACGCTGTACCGGCAGTTGAAGAACGACCTGCCGGTGGCGAACGGCGATCCGTCGTGGACGCTGCCGATACCGGCCCGCTACGTGATCGGCCGCGATGGCACGGTGCTGTACTCGGAAATCGATCCCGACTACACGCGCCGCCCCGAGCCGGAAGACATGTTCCCGGTGCTGGCGCGCGCGGCCGCCGCGCGCTGACGCTTCGCAGGCGGCCCGCACCTCGCCGGCGCGGGCCGCCGCGTGTTCCTAACCGACAAGGAGGACCCATGCAGTCACGCACGTTTCTCATCACCGGCGCCTCGAAGGGCATCGGCCTCGCGCTTGGCCACCGTCTCGCGCAAGCCGGCCATCGCGTGGTCGGGCTGGCGCGCGGCCCCGGCGATTTTCCCGGCGAACTGGCGAGCGTCGATCTGGCCGATCCGGCCGCCACCGGCGCGGCGCTGCGCGCGCTGGCCACGCGCCACGCGTTCGACGGGGTGATCAACAATGTCGGCCTGGTACGGCCGCAAAAGCTCGGCGAGGTCGATCTCGACACGCTCGACGAGGTGCTCGCCGTCAACCTGCACCCCGCCGTGCAAACCGTGCAGACGCTGTTGCCCGGCATGCGCGAACGCGGCTGGGGCCGTGTCGTCAACGTGTCCAGCCTGACGATCCTCGGCATCGCCGAGCGCACCGCGTACGCGGCGGCCAAGGCCGCGCTCGTCAGCTTCTCGCGCTCGTGGGCGCTCGAACTGGCCGGCACCGGCATCACCGTCAACGCGGTCGCCCCCGGCCCGACCGAAACCGAGCTGTTCCGCGCCAACAATCCGCCCGGCAGCGAAGGCGAGCGCCGCTATCTGTCGGGCGTGCCGATGGGCCGCTTCGGCACGCCCGACGAGATCGCCGCGGCGATCGCGTTCCTGCTGTCCGACGACGCCGGGTTCATCACCGGCCAGACGCTGTTCGTCGACGGCGGCGCATCAATCGGCCGCCGCGCGTTCTAGTGCGCCGGCCGGCGCTCAGGCGGGCCCGGCCTGCTCGCCGGCCATCACTTCCTCGACGAAATCGACGAACGCGCGCGCCTTCGACGTCACCATCCGCCCGGCCGGAAACACCGCCCACAAATCCACGCCGGGCAGCGTCCAGTCGTTCAGCACCGTGCGCACTTCGCCGCGCGCCAGTTCCGGGCCGAACATCCATTCCGACGCGATCGCCAACCCCATGTGTCCGAGCACCGCGGTGCGCATGCCCTCGGCGGCGTTGACGCGCACCCGGCCCGATACGGCCACGGCCACCTCCGCGCCGTCGCGGCGGAACGACCAGGATTCGCCGCCGCCGCGCTGCGAATAGACGATCACCTGATGGCCGCTCAGCGCGGCGGGCGTCGCGGGCGCGCCGGCCTCGGCCAGATAGGCCGGCGTGGCCACCACGACCCGCCGGCTGCTGGCGATGTGGCGCGCCGTCATCGACGAATCGTCGAGCGTGCCCATGCGCAGCGTCACGTCCACGCCTTCCCCCAGCAGGTCGATCGCGCGATCGTCGAGGATGATGTCGAGCTGCAGATCGGGATGGCGGTCGACGAAGCGCTTGAGCACCGGCAGCACATGCAGGCGCGAGAACGTGACGGCCGCGCCGATCCGCAGCCGGCCCGACAGGCCCGTCGACGAATCGCGCACCGCCTGCTCGGCCTGATCGGCTTCCTCGATCGACAGCCGCGCGTGCTCGTAGAAGCGCCGGCCCGCGTCGGTGGGCGTGAGACCGCGCGTCGAGCGCAGCAGCAGCCGCGCGCCGAGATGCGCCTCCAGTTGGGCGATCGATTTCGATACCGCCGGCTGGCCCAGTTCCAGACGACGCGCGGCGGCCGAAAACGAGCCGGCGTCCACCACCGCGACAAAGGTTTCCATCGCTGCCATTCGGTCCATCGGATCGTTTCTCCCTGAGTCGGACAAGTTGCGGGTGCGCGCGAGCGTGCAGTCTAGCCCGCAACAGCCAACGGACGAACGCCAAAAGAAACGCCCCGCGGCGCGGTGCCGTGACAAGCGAAACCGCTTTCGTCACGACGCCGCGCCGCGGGGCACGATGAGGCTCTCAGGTTCGGAGGCGTTGGCCGCCTCTCGGTTCGCCGGCTTCGGAACGCAGGTTCCTCGGCTCGCTCGGAATGCGGGAGTGCATGGCTCCCTGGCTGTTATTCGGTAATGGGATTCGGAAAATTGCCGATACGGGAATCGACATCGCGCCGAATCGGGAATGCAGATTAACAATCCGACGCCCGATGAACAAGCGATATTTATCGAACGCGTTTTTTCTTTCCCAATATCTGATATTTCTGACAGGCAAGCCGAGGCATTGGGCCTTGCCGGCCTTTTCGGCGCATGGCAGCGCCTTCCGCAAGGCCGCGCCGCACTATCAAAGCGCGGGCATCAATCATGACGATTCGCCATGCATTGCACCTGAAATTTCATTACCGAAAATTAGTTTCAATATTAATCTGCGATCGCACGCAGCTCACCGGAAAATCGCCGCATCGATTTTATTTCTCCCGGGCATTATCGACATACCGGGCGCGATTCACACCCGCGTGCCGCGCGCATAGGCCGCCAAGCCGTCGGCGAGCGCCGTGAACGCGGCCATGCAGCGCGCGCTGCGCCGCAAATCCTCGTGCATCGCCACCCAGGCCGGCAGCGGCAGCGACACCGCGCGCGGCAGCACCCGGCGCAGCGCCGGATCGCGCGCCGCCAAACCCGTCTGACAGAAACCGATGCCGAAACCCGCGCGGATCGCGGCCAGTTGCGCGAGATCGCTGTCGGCGCTGAACGCGAAATCGTCGCGGCCGAGCGGCGCGAAGATGCCACCCACGGCGCGCGTGAACGCCGTCTCGCGGTCGTAGCCGATCACCGTGTGCCGCGTCAGGTCGGCCAGCGTGCGCGGCGTGCCGCAGCGCGCCAGATAGCGCTCGTGCGCATGCAGGCCGATCTCGAGCGTGCCGGCATGGCGCGCCACCAGCGCCGCCTGCTCGGGGCGGAACATCCGCACGGCGATGTCGGCCTCGCGATGCAGCAGGTCTTCCACGCGGTTCGACAGCACCAGCTCGATCGATAGCGCCGGATGCGCCTCGCGCAGCGCCACCAGGATCGGCGGCAGCACTTCAACGCCGATCACCTCGCTGGCGGTCAGCCGCACCGTGCCGCGCACGCCGTCGCCCTGCCCGCTCGCGGCGCGCCGCAGCG
>NZ_JAAGPF010000348.1 GCF_017104645.1 Burkholderia sp. Ac-20379 | reverse complement strand
ATTCGCGGCTGCGCGCGCTGAGCGCGACCGACCACTGCACGCCGGCCAGCGCCTCGTCGAGCGTGGCCACGATGCGGGTGGCGGCCAGCACGTCGTCCGCCCCGCTCGCCATGGCAACGGCGTCCGGATCGGCCAGCACGTCGGCCACGCGCGGCGCGACCAGCACCAGCCGCGAGAGGCCCATGGTTTTGAGCGCGCGGGCCGCCGCGCCGACGTTGCCGGGGTGGCTCGGCTCGACCAGCACGAAGCGCGCGGCGGCAAACGCGACGCCCGGATCGAAACCGGAATCGGGGCCCGAAGGCATGGCGGGGATGGGATGCGAGGTTTCCAACGTGATAGATCCGACCGAGAACATGAGAACCGGGCGTAATGGTAGCGCCAACGCCACACCAATCCCAGCCGGCCGAACGGCTTATGCCACGCGGCGGTCGGAAAAACGCTCCGACTCGGGTAAAATGCCGCTTTCGCGCTCGCCCTCGGCCCGTCAAGGCAGTGGGCAACGGCACAGCGCCAGCGCCCCGTTCTTTGTCAATTCGCGTCTTCCGTCGACGAAACGTCCGCCCAGCCTTGCCGGGCGGCGCTTCGCCGGTTCAGTTCACCTTTGTGGCGGCCTCATGCCGCCGGCTACAGGATCCAGGCTCATGCATCCCATGCTCAACATTGCTGTCAAGGCTGCGCGTCGCGCCGGGCAGATCATCAACCGCGCCTCGCTCGATCTCGACATGATCGAGATCCGCAAGAAGCAGCACAACGATTTCGTCACGGAAGTCGACAAAGCCGCGGAAGACGCGATCATCGACACGCTCAAGACGGCCTACCCCGATCACGCGATCCTGGCCGAGGAATCGGGTAAGTCGGACAACGAATCCGAATACGTCTGGATCATCGATCCGCTCGACGGCACCACCAATTTCATCCACGGCTTCCCGTACTACTGCGTCTCGATCGCGCTCGCGCATCGCGGCGTGATCCAGCAAGCCGTCGTCTACGATCCGAACAAGAACGACCTGTTCACCGCCACCCGCGGCCGCGGCGCGTTCCTGAACGACCGCCGCATCCGCGTCGGCCGCCGCGACCGCCTGGCGGACGCGCTGGTCGGCACCGGCTTCCCGTTCCGCGAAAAGGACGGCCTCGAGGAATACACGCGCCTGTTCATGGAAATGACGCAAGCCTGCACGGGCCTGCGCCGCCCGGGCGCGGCCGCGCTCGATCTGGCGAACGTCGCCGCGGGCCGCCTCGACGCGTTCTTCGAGCAAGGCATCAACGCGTGGGACATCGCCGCGGGCAGCCTGCTGATCACCGAAGCCGGCGGCCTGGTGGGCAACTACCACGGCGAATCGGATTTCCTCGACCGCAACGAGATCGTCGCGGCGAACCCGAAGGTCTACGCGCAGATGATCCCGATCCTGAACCGCTACTCGCGCATCGGCACCGACAAGCCGGCCCAGCAGTCCTGAGCCCGCGCCGGGCGCCGCGTGCGCCCGGATCGCGACGCGCCATGAAAAAGCCCGCACCGGAAACGGTGCGGGCTTTTTTTCGTCCGCGGCCGGCGCGCGCGGCCGCACCGGCCTCAGCCGTCGATCGCGCCCATCGGCCCCTGGCCGCGAATCCACGACCAGTCGGCGCGCTCGGCCATCTCCTTGTCGCCGCGGCTGTCGCCGTAGGCGAACAGCTTCGCCGGCGGCTGCGCGCCCCACCACGCGGCGAGCCGCACCACCTTTTGCGGCCCCCAGCAATTCTCGCCGTCGAAGCGGCCGGCGAAACGCCCGCCCTCGAACGCGAGGCGCGTGGCGAGCACGGCGTCGAAACCGGCCGTCGCGGCCCATTTCTCCAGATACAGCGACGGCGACGCGCTGACCAGCACCACCGTATGGCCGCGCGCCCGATGTTCGCGCACGCGTTCGAGCATCTCGGGCCGCACCAGGCGCGGCAGCTCGGTGGCGACGAACCGTGCGGCGCGCGCGTCGAGCTCGGCCTGCGCGACCGGCCCGAACGCGAACCAGGCGAAGCGCGCCTTGGCCGCGCCGCGCGAGATCCAGCCGGCCTTCATCGCGACGATCCACGGCAGCGCGCGCAGGCCGGCCCAGGCGAAGCGGATCGGGCCGACGGCCTGCTGCACGAAGTGGCGAAAGCTGTCGCCGGTGGTGATTGTGCCGTCGAAATCGAAGGCGGCAACGATGCGGTCGGTCATGGCAAGGGCGTGTAGCGCAACGGACAAGCCCGGACGATAGCAAATTTGCGCGGCGCTGCGGCGCTGATGCACGCATCGGCACGTCGGCACGTCGGCACGTCGGCACGTCGGCACGTCGCGCTCATCAAAGCACAACGCCGGAGCCAACCACGCTCCGGCGTCCAGCCCCGCAACCGGCGCGCCGCCCACCCGCGGCGCGCGCCGTCGATCGATCGAATCAGATATGCCCCTGCTGATGCGCGGACACGCCAACCTGATGCAGCCCCGCCTCGCCCGCCGCCGCCTCGCCGGCCTGCACCGGCTTCGCGAAGCGCCGCGCCCAGATCGCCGTGGCGATCGGCACCAGGATCGCCGTGATCAGGCACGCGGTGGCCACCGTGGCCGTGGCGGCCGGCACCAGCGGCTTCAGGCGCGGCACCATCTCGCCGATGATCGCCGGGTTCGCCACCGCCGCGCCCGCCGTGGAGGACGCCGCGATGCCCGCCGTGCCGTTGCCGCCGCCGATGAAGCGGTCGGCCAGGATCAACGGAATGCCGGTGACGACGATCACGGCCAGGCCCAGGAAGATGCCCGGAATGCCGCTCGTCGCGATCACGTGCAGATCGATGCCGTTGCCAAGCGCGAAGCCGAAGAACGGAATCAGCGGATGCACGCAGCGGCCGAACAGATCGCGCAGGTCGCGGTCGAGGTTGCCGAGCGCGAAGCCGATCAGGAACGGCAGCACCGCGCCCACGAACAGCCGCGGCTCGAACACCGCCACCCCGGTCGCGCCGAGAATCGTCATGCTGACGAGCGGCCCCGATTCGAGCGACATCAGCACGAACGCCCCGGCCTCCTCGCGGGTGCCGTACTGCTGCATGACGGCTGCATACAGGCCGCCGTTGGTCATGTCCATCGAGGCGACGATCGCCAGCAGCGACAGCCCCGCGAACACCCCGCTCTGGATGCCGTCGCCCGGAATGAAGCGCGCCGCGATCAGCGTGACGAGCCACGCCACCAGCGTCTTGGTCAGCACCAGCGTGCCGGACTTGCGCAGCACCACGCCGGTGGCGCGCAGGTCGATGGTCGCGCCCATGCAGAAGAACCACACCGCCAGAATCGGCACCGTGCCCGAAATCAGCCCGTTGGTGAACGAGCCGAAGTATTTCCCCGAATCGGGCGCGAACGTGTGGACGCAGGCGCCGAGCACCATCGGCACCAGCATCAGCCCACCCGGCACGCGGTCGATGAATTTCTTGATTTTCACTGGGTTCTCCATCCCTGGACGCATGCGCCCGTTATCGAATCCGTCGTCTCCTGACGTGATTTCGGAACGTTATTCCATTCTCATATCGACTCCCATCGCGGTTAACCCTGCAACACGACAAGGCCCATACTTCGAGGCACGCCGCACTTTCCGGCGCCTCCGAAAAATAGTTGGAACGATGTTCCGATTATTTTTCGAATGTGCTCTAATGCCGGAACACCCGCGGGTGCCGCCGAGCGCGGCAGCCCGCGTCACGATCCCCACGGAGACAGCAGATGGAAGTCAGGCAGGCGATTCACAGCGAGCACGCGAAAACCCTCGATACGGCCGGGTTGCGCCGGCATTTCCTGGTCGAGAAGGTGTTCGAGCCGGATGCGCTGCAACTGACCTACAGCCATATCGACCGGATCATCGTCGGCGGCGCGTTCCCCGCCACGCGCGCGGTGGAGGTGCCGGCCTCGCTCGGCAAGTCGATCGGCGTCGATTACCTGCTGCAGCGGCGCGAGCTGGGCGCGATCAACATCGGCGGCGACGGCTGGGTGGACGTGGACGGCACGCGCCACGCGGTGCGCTTCGAGGAGGCGATCTACATCGGCCAGGGCGCGCAATCGGTGGCGTTCGGCAGCGACGACGCGAGCCGCCCCGCGAAGTTCTATCTGAACTGCGCGCCGGCCCACACCGCCTACCCCACGCGCGTCGTCACGCTGGCGCAGGCCTCGCCCGAAACGCTCGGCGATCCGTCCACCAGCAACCGCCGCACGATCTACAAGTTCATCGTTCCGGAAGTGGTGCAGACCTGCCAGCTCTCGATGGGCATGACAAAGCTCGAACCGGGCAACCTGTGGAACACCATGCCGTGCCACACGCACGAGCGGCGCATGGAGGTGTATTTCTATTTCGGCATGCAGGACGACGCGGCGGTGTTCCACATGTGCGGCGAGCCGACCGAAACGCGCCATCTGCTGGTGCACAACGAGCAGGCCGTGATCTCGCCGAGCTGGTCGATCCACTCCGGCGTCGGCACGCGCGCCTACACGTTCATCTGGGGCATGGTCGGCGAGAACCAGGTGTTCAAGGACATGGATCACGTCGCGGTCGCCGCGCTGCGCTAAGCCTCATGAGCCTCGAGAATCGAACCGTGACATCCGCCTCCCCCTTCGACCTGAGCGGCAGGGTCGCGCTCGTGACCGGCTGCAACACCGGGCTCGGCGCCGCCATGGCGGTGGCGCTGGCGCAGGCCGGCTGCGACATCGTCGGCGTCAACCGCGGCGCGCCGGCCGACACGCTCGCGCGCGTCGAAGCGCTCGGCCGCCGCTTCCTGGATCTGCGCGCCGATCTGTCGCGCATCGCGCCGATCGACGACGTGATCGCCGCCAGCGTCGAGGCGTTCGGCCGCATCGACATCCTCGTCAACAACGCCGGCATCATCCGCCGCAACGACGCGCTCGAATTCACCGAGGCCGACTGGGACGCCGTGATCGACACCAACCTGAAGACGGTGTTCTTCTTCGCGCAGGCCGCGGCGAAGCAGTTCGTGCGGCAGGACGGCCGCGGCAAGATCATCAACGTCGCGTCGATGCTGTCGTTCCAGGGCGGCGTGCGGGTGCCGTCGTACACGGCGTCTAAAAGCGGCGTGCTCGGCCTCACGCGCCTGCTCGCCAACGAATGGGCCGCGCGCGGCATCAACGTCAACGCGATCGCGCCCGGCTACATGGCGACCAACAACACCGCGCAGTTGCGCGAGGATGCGCAGCGCAACGAGGAAATCCTCGGCCGGATTCCGGCCGGACGCTGGGGCGCACCCGAGGATCTGGCCGGGCCGGTGCTGTTCCTCGCGTCGGCGGCCTCCGATTACGTGCACGGCCACACGCTGGCGGTGGACGGCGGCTGGCTGGCCCGCTGATTCAACTCCCCGCCCGGACACGCTATGCTCTCGCCTGATTCACATTCGAAGGACGGTCTGCACATGGAAGCGATGCTCAGGCGCCGGAAGGACGAGGCTGCGTCCGGGGCGCGAAACGACGACGGCGACAAGGCCGAATCGGCCTCGGCCGCCGGCAAGGTGTTCGCCGTGCTGGAAGCGCTCGGCGCGCACGGCCCGATCGGCATCAGCGAGCTGTCGCAGCGGCTCGGCATGTCCAAGACCACCGTGCACCGCTTCCTGCAGACGCTGAAGACGCTCGGCTTCGTCGCGCAGGAGGACGAAACCGAGCGCTACCGCCTCACCATCCGCCTGTTCGAGCTCGGCGCGCAGGCGCTCGACAGCGTCGACCTGGTGCGCGAGGCCGACATCGAGATGCGCCGCATCGGCCGCCTCACGCGCGAGGCGCTGCACCTGGGCGCGTTCGACGAGGATCACATCATCTACATCCACAAGATCGACGCCGATTACGGGCTGCGCATGCATTCGCGGATCGGCCGCACCAACCCGCTTTACAGCACCGCGATCGGCAAGGTGCTGCTGGCGTGGATGGCGCCCGACGAGGCGCGCGAGGCGCTCGCGCGCGTGGTGTTCCGCAAGTCCACGCCGAAGACGCTGGCCTCGGCCGAAGCCGTCTGGAGCATTCTTCCGCACGTGCGCGAACAGGGTTACGGCGAGGACAACGAGGAGCAGGAAGACGGCCTCGTGTGCCTCGCGGTGCCGGTGTTCGACCGCTTCGGCCGCGCGATCGCGGGGCTGTCGATCTCGTTTCCGACCATGCGCTGCGGCGCCGACACCAAGCCGCATTACGTGGCGCTGCTCAAGCAGGCCGGGCAGACGATTTCAGCCAAGCTCGGCTATCGCGGCGACGGCGACGGCGGAAACGCGAGCGCGGCAGGCTGAAGCGCCCGCCGGCGCGCTTCGACACGTCAGCGCAGGTTCCCGTCCGCCTCGTGCGGAATCCCCGCCACCGGGCACTCGGGCGTGCCCGGCATCGGTCGCGTGAGGGCCTCGACGGCCGCGCGCGCCTTCTGCGGATCGGCGATCCAGTCGCGATAGAACGCGAACGGGCACTCGGCCACGCCGTGCACGCTGTCGCCCGAATGGATCGTGCCCGTGTAGCCGCGATGCAGCAGCTTGTAGAGATGGTTCTGCGACTGCAGGTTGCGGCGCGCGTCGCGGATCAGCGACACCGACAGCTCCGCGTACTGCACGCCCATCTCCTCCTCGCCGCATTCGCCGAGCGTGCGCCCGTCGAAGCCGACGATCGCCGAATGCCCGAAATACGAATACACGCCGTCGAAGCCGGCCGCGTTGGCCACCGCCACGTAGGTGTTGTTCATCCAGGCCATCGCCTTCGACACCATCACCTGCTGCTCCTTGGCCGGGTACATGTAGCCCTGACAGCGCACGATCAGTTCGGCGCCGCGCATCGCGCAGTCGCGCCAGATCTCGGGATAGTTGCCGTCGTCGCAGATGATCAGGCTGATCTTCAGGCCCTTCGGGCCATCGCTCACATAGGTGCGGTCGCCCGGATACCAGCCCTCGATCGGCGTCCACGGCATGATCTTGCGGTACTTCTGGACAATCTCGCCGTGGTTGTCGATCAGGATCAGCGTGTTGTAGGGCGCCTTGTTCGGGTGTGCCTCGTGGCGTTCGCCGGTGATCGAGAACACGCCCCACACGTTGGCCTGGCGGCAGGCGGCCGAGAAGATCTCGGTTTCCGCGCCGGGGATGGTCGAGGCCGTCTCGACCATCTCGGCCTCGTCGTACATGATGCCGTGCGTCGAATACTCGGGAAAGATCACGAGATCCATGCCCGGCAGCCCGCGCTTCATGCCGATCAGCATCTCGCCGATCTTGCGCGCGTTCTCCAGCACCTCGGCGCGCGTGTGCAGTCGGGGCATCCGGTAGTTGACCACCGCCACGCCGACGCTGTCGCGGCTGCTCGAAATATCGCCATGTCGCATCGTCTTGCTCCGTCCGGTGCGCGGGGCGCGCGGCCCCGCGCGGGGTTCAGTGACTGATCATCCAGGGCCGGCA
>NZ_JAAGPF010000347.1 GCF_017104645.1 Burkholderia sp. Ac-20379 | reverse complement strand
GGCCGGGCGCGCGTCGGGCAGCATCACCGTGCCGACCGCGAACACCGCGCCGCTCACGTGCGCGGCCTGCATCCGCATCGTCATCGGCGCGCCGCCGATCGCGATCTCGCGCGCGTCGAGCGTGGGCTTGGCGGGCAGGTCGATCGTGTAGCCGGCGTCGCTATGAAGCGTGCGCCAGTCGAGCGCCGGCGTGCACGCGGCCGCGAGCAGCGCCGCCAGCCCGAGCACGGCCAGGCGGCGTGCGGGGCGGCGGCGCAGGCCAAGCAGCGTCGAACATCGGGCGAGGAAATGGGGGGCGGACATGGGTCGGCTCGGCGGCCATCGGCCAGAGGGGAAACACGAGCCGCCATTATCGTCGCCCGGCGCGGCCGCGCGAACCGAAATGCCGGGCATAAGCGAAGGCCGCGCAATCGCCCGCACCGCGGCCTCGAACCGGCCCGAAAGCCTCGCCGGGCGAGCCATCCCGCGCCTCGGGCCGAGCCCCGAACCTGGCGGCGCGGTCAGGCGGGCCGACCGGTATACGTCATGTTTTGAGGCTACAATGATCGCCGCCGCGCACCTGTGCCGCGCGGCCCCGCAGTCTTCCGAGGTACCTGAAATGAGCCAAGCCCCCGTTTCCCCCCGCCGCGCGAGCCCGCTGCGTTATGTCGCGATTGCGGCCGTCGCCGTGGCGATCGCCGTCGCCGGCTACTTCGCGCTGAACGGCAAGTCGAGCGTGCCCGACGCCACGTTCACGCTGCTGTCGGGCCAGAAGGTGTCCACCGGCTCGGACCTGAAGGGCAAGGTCTACCTCGTCAACTTCTGGGCCACCAGCTGCGAAACCTGCATGAAGGAAATGCCGCAGATGGTCGACACCTACAACCGCTTCAAGGGCCAGGGCCTCGAATTCGTCGCGGTGGCGATGAACTACGATTCGCCGATGTACGTCTCGAACTACGTCAAGACGCGCCAATTGCCGTTCAAGGTGGCGTTCGACGACGGCTCGCTCGCCAAGCAGTTCGGCAACGTCCAGCTCACGCCGACCACCTTCGTGGTCGACAAGGACGGCAAGATCCTGAAGCGCTACGTGGGCGAACCGCAATTCGCGGAACTCGATCAGTTGCTGCAAAAGGCGCTCGGCAACAGCAACGCCTGAGCGAACCCCCGATCGGCAAAAAGCCGGCCGCGCCTTCCTGGCGCCGCCGGCTTTTTTGTTGCGCCGCAACCGCTGCGGATCAGCGCTCGCTGTCGCCCTTGGTCGACAGGCCGTAGCGCTTGATCTTCTCGTACAGCGTGGCCTTGCCGAGATGGAGCCGGTCGGCCGTGGCGGCCACCGCGCCGCCCGTTTGCGTGAGCGTGTCGGCGATCACGGCGCGCTCGAACTGCTCGACGCGCTCCTTCAGCGATTGCTCGCCGCCCGCCGCGTCGCGCGCCTCGGCCGCGCCGCCGGCCTCCACCACGCCCTCGGTCACGCCCAGCACGAACCGGTCGGCCGCGTTGCGCAGCTCGCGAACGTTGCCGGGCCAGTCGCGCTGCATGAGCCCCTCGCGCTGCCGGTCGGTCAGGTGCGGCGCCGGGCGGCCGTAGCGCACGGCCGCGTCGAGCATGAAGTGCTCGAACAGCGGCACGATGTCCTCGCGGCGCTCGCCGAGCGGCGGCAGCGCGATCGTCACCACGTTCAGCCGGTACAACAGATCCTGGCGGAACGTGCCGGCCGCCACGTGCTCGCTCATGTCGCCCTTGGCGGCGGCCACCACGCGGCAGTTCACGCGGATCGGCTGGTTCGCGCCGAGCCGCTCCAGCACGCCGTCCTGCAACACGCGCAGCAGCTTGACCTGCAACGCGAGCGGCATGCTCTCGATCTCGTCGAGGAACAGCGTGCCGCCCGACGCGTATTCGAGCTTGCCGATCCGCCGCTTGGCCGCGCCCGTGAACGCGCCCGGCTCGTAGCCGAACATCTCCGATTCGAACATCGGCTCGGGCAGCGCACCGCAATTGACGGCGATGAACGGCTTGTCGCGGCGCGGCGACATCTCGTGCAGGCTGCGCGCGATCAGCTCCTTGCCGGCGCCGGTGTCGCCGTTGATCAGCACCGAGGCGTCGGTCGGCGCGACGTTCGCGATCAGCCGGCGCACCTGCTCGATGGCCGGGCTGCGGCCGATGATGCGCGGCGCGACCACGCCCTGCACCGCCAGCTCGCGGCGCAGCGCGAGGTTTTCGAGCACCAGCTCGCGGCGCTCCAGCGCACGGCGCACGGTTTCGACCAGCCGCTCGGCCGGAAACGGCTTCTCGATGAAATCGTAGGCGCCGTCGCGCATCGCCTGCACGGCCATCGTGATGTCGCCGTGGCCGGTGACGAGGATCACCGGCACGTCCGGCGCGCGTTCGCGGCAGTGCGCGAGCAGTTCGAGCCCGCTCGCGCCGGGCAGGCGGATGTCGGACACCACCACGCCCACGCGCTCGCCGAGGATCGCCTTCTCGGCGGCCTCGGCCGAGCCGAACCCGGTCACGTCGAACCCGGCCAGTTGCAGGCTCTGCACGGCCGCGCGACGCACGAGTTCGTCGTCTTCGATATAGATAACCTGGAGGCGGTTGGCCATGTGTGTCACTCGCTGTGAATCGACATCGCGCCGGGCCGCGCTAGCGGCCGGCGGCGAACGTCTGCGGATGATGCGTGCGGGCGCGGCGCAGCGTCAAGACGAACACCGCGCCGCCTTCGGGCGCGTTGCGCGCGACCAGCGCGCCGCCCGCGTCGCTCGCGATCGACGACGAAATCGCCAGGCCGAGGCCGAGGCCGCGCCCCATCTCCTTGGTAGTGAAGAACGGCTCGAACAGGCGCGGCAGCAGCTCGGGCGGCACGCCCGGGCCGTTGTCGGCCACCGTGATCGCGATGCTGCCCGCCGACGCCTCGATCTGCACCGCGATGCGCGGCGACGGCACGCCGGCCACCGCGTCGAGCGCATTGCCGAGCAGGTTGATCAGGATCTGTTCGAGGCGCAGATCCTCGCAGATCGCGACCAGATCGGGATATTCGAGCGCGGGATCGAAACGGCCGTCCTCGCCGGGGTGCATCGCATCGTCGATCTGTACCTCGAGTGCCACCGCCTGCAAGCGCTCGCGCAGCAGCGAGGCCACGTTGCCGAGCGCCCGCGACACCAGCGCGCGTTCGTTGCGCGGCCGCGCGCGGCCGACGAACAGCTTGAGCTGGTTGGTGATCTTGCCCATCCGCTCGGTCAGCGAGGCGATCGCTTCGAGGTTCTCGCGCGCCGCGCCCTGCTCGCCGCGGTCGAGCAGCACGCGCGTGTTGTCGGAAAAGCTGCGCAGCGCCGCGAGCGGCTGGTTCAGCTCGTGCGTGATGCCGGCCGCCATCTGGCCGAGCGCGGCGAGCTTGCTGGCCTGCACGAGCTCGTCGTGCGCCGCGCGCAGTTCGAGCTCGGCGCGGATCCGGTCGCCCACTTCCTTCTGCAACTGTTCGTTGGCCTGCGACAGATCGGCCGTACGCTCGGCCACGCGCTGGTTCAGTTCGGCATAGGCGTTCTGCAGCAGCGCGCGGCCGCGGATCATTTCGTTCACGCGCGCGCGGCGCATGCGCCAGTAGAACGCCAGCAGGCACAGCGAGATGAAGCCGAACGCCGTCACCACGGTGGCGTTGCGGGCATCGGTATCCACCGGCTCGATCGGCGCGAGCGTGACGAGCTGCCAGTCCGGCTCGCCGAGCCGGCGCTGCGTGGCGAGGTAGCGCGGCGCGCGCAGGCCCTTGCCGATCCGCACGATCTCGGCGTCGCTGCCGAGCACCTTCTCGACCAGGATCGGCACCGGCGTGACGGGCTGCTGCGCGTACTGCCGCGTCGCGAAGATCGAATCGGCCACCGAGCCGGTCAGCGGCTTGAGCGTGTGGTATTTCCAGGCCGGCACCGAGGACAGGAAGATCACGCCGTGATCGTCGGCCACCACCAGCGGCTCGGACGCATCGGCGCCCTGGAACCATTCGAGATTGAGCTTGACGACGGCCACGCCGACGATGCGCCCATTGCGGCGCACCGGCTGCGAGATGTAGTAGCCGGGATCGTGCGACACCGTGCCGATCCCGAAGAAGCGGCCCACGCCGCCCTTGATCGCATCGAGGAAATACGGCCGGAACCGGTATTCGGCGCCGACGAAGCTGTCCGGGTCGCGCCAGTTGCTGGCGGCCACGCAGTGCCCGTCCGCGCCGATGATGTAGATCGTGGTGGCGTGGGCGTGATGATTGAGGTCGTCGAGATAGCGATTGGCGCGCTCGACGAAACCGGGGGTGTTCGCGTTGGCCAGCACGTCCTGCACGAACGGGTGGCCGCCGAGCAGGTACGGCAGCGATTCGTAGCGGTCGAGCGTGCTCTTGAGCGCGCTCGTGGTGCGGTCGACGCGCACGGCCGCGTTGCGGCGCAGGTCGTCGACGCCGCGCTGCCAGGTGATCGTCCAGGTCAGCGCGCAGGCGGCGGCCAGCAGCGCGACGAGCACGAGCAGAACGAGCAGGCGGCGCTTCACGTTCGCGATTTCCGGAAAATGGGAATCGCCTATTGTGGCATAGCCGTCCGGCCCAAATGCGGCGGGGCCGGCCCCGCCGGGCAGCGGCGGCTGTTCGCGCGCCGCTGCGTCATGCTTCATCTCAAACCTTCGCGGTGGTGTCGCCGATCGACACTTCGCCGTTCAGCGCCGCACGCAGCTTGTTGCGGTCGAGTTCCTTTTCCCAGGCCGACACGACGATCGTGGCGACGCCGTTGCCGACGATGTTCGTCAGCGCGCGGCACTCGCTCATGAAGCGGTCGATACCGAGGATCAGCACCATGCCCGACAGCGGGATGGTCGGCACCACGGCCAGCGTCGCCGCCAGCGTGATGAAGCCCGCGCCCGTCACGCCGCTCGCGCCCTTCGAGGTCAGCATCGCGACCGCCAGCAGCGTGAGCTGCTGCATCCAGGTCAGTTCGATGTTGGTCGCCTGGGCGATGAACAGCACGGCCATCGTCATGTAGATGTTGGTGCCGTCGAGGTTGAACGAGTAACCGGTCGGCACCACGAGGCCCACCACCGAACGCGAGCAGCCGGCCTTCTCGAGCTTCTCCATCAGTTGCGGCAGCGCCGCTTCCGACGAGCTCGTACCGAGCACGATCAGCATCTCTTCCTTGATGTACGCGACGAAGCGCAGCACCGAGAAGCCCGTGAAGCGGGCCACCGCGCCGAGCACCACCACCACGAACACCACCGACGTCAGGTAGAACGTGCCGATCAGCTTGAGCAGCGGAACCAGCGAGCCCACGCCGTACTTGCCGATGGTGAACGCCATCGCGCCGAACGCGCCGATCGGGGCGAGCTTGGTGACGATGTGGACGATGCCGAACAACACGCGGCTGGTGCCTTCGATGAAGTCCGTCACGACCTTGCCGCGATCGCCGAGGTGCGCGAGCACGCTGCCGAACAGCAGCGCGATCAGCAGGATCTGCAGGATCTCGCCCTGGGCGAACGCGTCGAACATCGTGTTCGGGATGATGTGCATCAGGAAGTCGACGGTCGACTGGCCGTGCGCCTTGGCGGCGTACGACGCGACTTCCTTGCCGTTCAGCGTGGCCGGATCGATGTTGAAACCCGCGCCCGGACGCAGCAGGTGCGTGGCGGCGAGGCCGAGCACGAGCGCGAACGTGGAGACGATCTCGAAGTAGAGCAGCGCCTTGCCGCCGACGCGGCCGACCTTCTTCATGTCCTGCATGCCGGCGATGCCGCTCACGACGGTACAGAAGATGATCGGGCCGATCACCATCTTGATCAGCTTGATGAAGCCGTCGCCGAGCGGTTTCATGTCGACCGCGAGGGACGGGTAGTAGTGACCGAGGATCACGCCGACGACGATGGCGAAGATCACCTGCACGTAGAGCACTTTGTAGAACGGTTTCTTCTTCACGATGAGTCCAGTTTCCAGAAGGGTGAAGTGAGCCTTGAGAATCGGCATCACGCACGCGGGCGAGTGTCAGGGGAACATGAGCCCGCGCGGCGGCCGCGTCGCAACAAGCAACGGCCTTAGACCATCCGGGGGGAAAGCATTGGGTGGGGCGCCATCGATTGTCTCCTTGCTGCTGTCGTTATCCGGCCAGGGCTGGCCTTGCGACAGATATACGCAAGCTCGGTGCCAGGGCGGGAAATGCGCTTAGGCCTTTGATTCGTTTGCGTTTTTACAAATCGGGCGGCGCGCGGAAATCCGGCTTTCCGGAAATCCGGAAAGCGGAGCGTCCGGCAATCCGGACGAGTGGGGAGAATTGTGTCGGGGGAAGGCGCGTGGCGGCTCCGGGTCAACCAGGAGGCCAGTGCTGCGGAAAGTCGAACGACAATTGCGCGTGGTGCCGGATCGACAGCAAGAACACCTCGGAATCGGTATGCACGTACAAGGCCAGATAGCGTGCCATCACATATTCGCGAATTTCGGCCTTTCCGACCGATGCGGCCAGCACCCCGACAAGTTGCTCGAGGCTGTTGCCGACCTCGATCGACCGGATCGGCCGGTCGAGAAACGGGCACCCCATGGCGGGAAAGCGCCGCAGGTTCGGCACGAACGTATCGGTCAATTCATCGAGCAGCGCATCGAAGGCGGCGGGCGCATCGGCATCGCGCAGGAACGCTTCGATGGCATCGAGGTTGTCGAGGAAGTGCTGGGTGAAGCGGACCGGACGAGGTCGAGACATGCCGCGCTCACCGATCCGCGGCCGTGCCGCCGGCGCGCCGCCGCTTCAATGCGGCCAGCGCGTGGTCGGCATCGTGAACCTTGCCCTGAGCGATATCGTCGAGCCCCTTCCGGGCGTCGTCAATCAACAGGAGGTGAATGCGCTCGCGCTCGAGATGGTGGTAATAATCGAGCCGGCGCGCATCGACGAGCGCGACATAGCTCTCGCCGTTCTTGGTGATGATCTTTTCGTCGCCGGCGCGAACCTGATCCGCCAGCTCGGACAGGTTGGCCCGGGCTTGCGAGAGCGGAATGATGTCGAGTGTGGAAAAGGCCATGGCAGCTCCTGAGCACCAAACTGTACAGAATTTCGTACATTTTATGCGCGTTTGAACTGCGACGCGATGTCCGCCCCGTCACCCGCCCCGCCGCCCCAGTTCGATATACCGCGCCAGATGATGATCCTCGTCCCCCAACTGATGATCGATCATCACGAGCCGCTTCGCGTAATGCGAAAGCGGCAGTTCCCAGGTCATGCCGATCCCGCCGTGCAACTGGATCGCCTCCTCGGCCACGCGCGTGCCGGCGCGGCCCACCGTGAACTTGGCCGCCGACAGCGCGCGCTCGCGCGTCGCGCGCGGCGCGTCGAGCGCCGCAGCCGCGTTGATCACGGCCGAGCGCGCCTGCTCGATTTCGACTACCGCGCCAGATGCTGGTCCCCGTCCCCCAACTGATGATCGATCATCACGAGCCGCTTCGCGTAATGCGAAAGCGGCAGTTCCCAGGTCATGCCGATCCCGCCGTGCAACTGGATCGCCTCCTCGGCCACGCGCGTGCCGGCGCGGCC
>NZ_JAAGPF010000346.1 GCF_017104645.1 Burkholderia sp. Ac-20379 | reverse complement strand
GAACGTCAACGCGCCGACGCGGCGCTGGTTGTCGCGCATCCGGGCGAAGCTGCGCAGCGACCAGTCGGTCTGCTTCGTGAACGCCTGCTGATACGCGGCGCTGTGGAACACGTCGAGCGCGGTGGTTTCGTAGAGCGCCAGATAGCGGCGCGGCGCGCCGTCGTTGGCGAGGAAGCGCCGCGCATGCGTGAAGCCGGCGATGCCGACGCGTTCCTGCATGTGCTCGCGGTCGTACCAGGCGTTGAAGTCGTCTTCGGTGCTGGGATCGGTGTCGGTCCAGATGCAAAGCTGGCCGGGCCGGGAAGTCGGCTGATCGCTCATGGTGGCGTTCCTGCGTAAGGTTTCGGACAGGCGCAGTGTGGCGAGAGCGGGCCGGGTCAGTCCAACAAGAAAAAAAATACGGGTTGAACAGGTTTTCTTATCGTTTCGGCGCGTGGCGCGGGGCCTCGTCCGGCTCGGGGCCGCGCGCGGCCATGAACGCGCGCGCCGTGTCGGCCGCCAGCTCGGCGATGCGCGCCGACAGCGGATGCGGCAGGCGATGGCAGGCGACCAGCGGCATCGGCGTGAAGTTGCTGTCGGCGTCGAGCACCACCAGCGAGCCGTCGCGCAACTCGCGCTCGATGATGGCGGGCGGCAGCGCGGCCACGCCGAAGCCGTCGGCCACCAGCCGCACGATCGCCGCCACCGAGCTGATGCAGTTGACGCGCACCGGCCGCTCCACGGCGCGCGCGAATTCGCGTTCGATCGCCGTATGCGGCCCCGAATGCCGCGAGAAGCTGATGACCGGGTGCTCGGCGAGCGCGTCGAGCGTGATGCGCCCGCCGCCCAGGCCCAGCGACGGGCTGGCCACCCAGCGCATCGGGAATTCGCACAGCGGCGCGTTGACGAATTCGCGATCGGCCAGCGTATCGGTCTGGAGAATCAAATCCACCGCGTCGGCGCGCAGCCACTGCACGAGATGGATCGTGGTGTCGCTCGTGACCTCCACCTCCAGCCTCGGAAAGCGCTCGCGGATCTGCGCCATCAGTGCCGGGAACCAGCTGTGCACGATCGATTCGATCACGCCGAGGCGGATCAGGCCGGCGTCGGCGTCGGTGTCCTCGACCTCGCGGCGCATTTCGTCGCCGAGCCGCACGATCCGTTCCGCATAGCCGAGCATCTTGCGGCCGGCCGGCGTCAGCGTGGCCGAGCGCGAGTTGCGGTCGAACAGCCGCACGTCGAAGCTTTCCTCGAGCGCGGCGATGCGGCTCGACACGGCCGCCTGCGTGGTGTGCAGCTTCTCGGCGGTCAGGCGGAAGTTCTGCAGGCGGGCGAGCCAGATGAAGGTTTCGAGAAAACGGATGTTCATGATGCGGAGCGGAAAACGTTGCGTAAAGCGGGACAGAAGCGGGGCCTGCGCACCCGGCGCGGTTCGGGCAGGCCGAGCGGGGCGGCAATGCCCGCGATGATAGCGCGGCCATTTTTCGGGACGGCCGCGATGCGTGGCGGGTGTGGCGTTGCGTCCCGTTCGATAGCAAAAACTTTTTGACGCGAATTTATTTTCTTGTTGGAGCGAAGCCGGCGGGCTGGGCAACACTTCGGCATCCGAACGCGCGGCATCGGCCCGCGGCTTTCCACGCAGCGCGCCGGCATTCGCGGCGCGTGCGGGGAGAGTCGGAGTCCTGATCAATTCGGCGTGATTCGACACCACACCACGACACCACGACATGGCCCGCCCGACGGTCCAAGAGGAGCCTGCATGAACCCTTCGCGCCACTCACGCCATTCGCGTCATCCGCAGCCGCCGCGCCGCTCGCGCGCCGGGCGCCTTGTCGCCGCGCACCTGGCGTCGAGCCTCGCCGCCGGCGCGGCGATGGGCGCCGCCGCGAGCGCGCACGCGCAGTCGAGCGTCACGCTGTACGGCACGATCGACACGGCGATCGTCTACGCCAACAACGCCGGCGGCAAGCGTCAGTTCGAGATGAACAGCAGCAACGTGCTCGGCAATCGCTGGGGCCTGCGCGGCTCGGAGGAGCTCGGCAACGGCCTGCGCGCCGTGTTCGATCTGGAGAACGGCTATTCGTCGACGACGGGCGGCTTCCAGCAGGGCGGCGATCTGTTCGGCCGCCAGGCCTGGCTCGGGCTCGCGTCGCAGCGCGCCGGCACGCTGACGGTGGGCCGCCAGTACGACGCCGCGGTCGATTTCATCGGGCCGTTCATTGCCGGCACGCAATGGGCCACCTATCTGGGCGGCCATCCGGGCGACCTCGACAACACCAACAACGATTACCGCTCGAACAATTCGGTGAAGTACACCACGCCCACCGTGAACGGCTTTCGCGCGAGCGGCCTCTACAGCTTCGGCGGCACGCCGGGGCAGTTCGGGCGCAATTCGATCTGGTCGCTGGGGCTCGGCTACACGGGCGGCCCGCTCGCGCTCGGCGCGGCCTACGTGCATGTGAAGGATCCGAATTTCTCGTATTTCGGCAACAACACGACGTCGAGCGCGACCGGCAGCAACATGGCGGCCAGCCGCGTGTATTCGGGTTATGCGTCGGCGGGCAACGAGCAGATCGTGGCGGTGGGCGGCACCTACACGGCCGGCCCGGCGATCATTGGCGCGGTGTATACCAACACGCGCTTCGGCGAGCTGGGTTCGCACGCGGCGCTCGATCCGCTCGGCTATCGCGGTTCGGCGGCGTTCCACAACGCCGAGCTGAACCTGCGCTACTACCTGACGCCGGCCTGGCTGCTCGGCGCGGCCTACGACTACACGCGCGGCTACGGCGCGAATCGCGTGACCTATCAGCAGGGCGACATCGGCGCGACCTACATCCTGTCGAAGCGCACGCAGGTGTATCTGGTGGGGCTGGTTCAGCACGCGTCGGGCACCGATTCGACGGGGCAGGCCGCGGTGGCCAACATCAACGGGCTGACGGCTTCGTCCACGCCGAATCAGGTGTCGGTGCTGGCGGGGATCACGCACCGGTTCTGAGCGGGATTCCGGAGGAATGGCGGCGGGCGGGCCGAGGCTGGCTCGTCTTGCGTGACTTGTCGTCGAGCTTCGAGCGCGGCGCTGCGAATGGATGCGGCAGCGGCAGCCGGCAGGATGCCGGAAGGCGGGAGACGGAAGGCGGGAGACGGGCGGGCCAAAGCCCGCCCGTTCCGCATTACTCGTTGCCGTGCTTCAGGCGCAGCGCCACCACGGCGGCGATCGCCAGCGCCACGGCCAGCAGCGTCAGGCCATTCTTGGCGTTGCCGGTGGCCTGTTCGATCGCGCCCACCACGGTCGGGCCGACGAAGCCGCCCAGCAGGCCACAGGTGTTGACGAGCCCGAGGCCGCCGGCCAGCGCGCTGCCCGTGAGCCTCGACGCCGGGAACGTGAAGATGATCGCCTGCACCACGAAGAACATCGCGGCGGCCACGCACACGCACAGCAGGCCGAGCGCCGGCGTCGCATAGGCGGCGCACACAAGGCCCAACGCCATCACCACCAGCCCCGTGCAGAGCAGCGAACGCGAGCGCTTCGAATCGCGCGCCAGGCGCGGCAGCGTCGCCGCGCCGAGCGCGGCGGCGATCCACGGCATCGCGCTCAGCAGGCCCACGGCGAACGGCGAGAATTTGCCCGACGCCGAGATCATGCCGGGCAGGAAGAAGATCATCGTGTAGATCGTCAACTGGTGGCAGAAGTAGACGAAGATCGCCAGCCAGATCTGCGGATCGCGCACCGCGAGGCCGAACGAATGGCCGCCGTGCGATGCGCTGCCGGCCTGCTGCTCGGCGAGCAGCGAGCGTTCGAGCGCGCGGCCCGTTTCGGCCGGCAGCCACGCGGCGGTGCTCGGCCGGTCCGGCAGCTTGCGCCACACCACGAACGCCATCAGGATCGCCGGCACGCCCTCGACGGCGAACAGCCACTGCCAGCCGTGGAAGCCGAGCGCGCCGTCGAGTTCGATCAGCGCGCCGGCCAGCGGCCCGCCCACGATATTCGCCACGCACACGCCCAGCAGGAAATAGCCGGTGGCGCGCGCGCGTTCCTCGCGGCCGAACCAGTACGTCAGGTACAGCATCACGCCGGGGAACAGGCCGGCTTCGGCCGCGCCGAGCAGCAGGCGCATCACGTAGAACGAGGTCTCGCCCTGCACGAACGCCATCGCGACCGACAGCAGGCCCCAGGTGATCATGATGCGGGTGATCCAGAAGCGCGCGCCCACGCGGTGCAGCACGAGGTTGCTCGGGATTTCGAGCGCGGCGTAGGTCAGGAAGAACAGGCCCGCGCCGAGGCCGTAGGCGGCCGACGAAATGCCGAGATCGACGCCCATCGCGTGCTTCGCGAAGGCGATGTTGGTGCGGTCGAGGAAGCTGATGACGTAGGCGACGATCAGGATCGGCATCAGCTTGCGGAACAGCAGCCGGTTCAGCGACGCGCGGGCGTCGCCTTCCACGGCGGACAGGTCGGCGGTGTGAGTGGACATCGGATAGGTCTCCATCTGCAACGATCCGGCACGCGGGCCAGCCCGGCGTGCGGGTTCACGGTCAAGGGCCTGCGCGGGCGTGCCGGTCGCGCGTTTATCGGTGGGGTGCGCTCGCGGAGCGCGGGTTGGCTTGCGTCAGAAGTTCACGGCGTCGCCTCCCTTCAGGCCGAGCATGGCGCGCGCCTCGGCGGGCGTCGCGATCTCCAGCGAGAGCCCTTCGAGCACCTGGCGGATCTTCGTAACCTGCGCGGCGCTCGATTCGGCCAGCTTGCCGGGGCCGATCCAGAGCGAATCCTCCAGCCCGACGCGCACGTTCGCGCCCTGCGCCGCGCCGATCGTCGCGAGCGGGATCTGGTTGCGGCCCGCGCCGAGGATCGACCATTCGTAATCCGAACCGAACAGGCGGTCGGCCGTGCGGCGCATGTGCATCAGATCCTCGGGGTGCGCGCCGATCCCGCCGAGCAGGCCGAACACGCTCTGCACGAAGAACGGCGGCTTGGCGAGCCCACGATCGACGAAGTGCGCGAGGTTGTAGAGATGCGAGATGTCGTAGCACTCGAATTCGAACCGCGTGCCATTCGCGCCGCAGCTCGTCAGGATGGTTTCGATGTCGGCGAACGTGTTCTTGAACACCAGGTCGCGGCTGTTCGCGAGGTGCTCGCGTTCCCACGGATGCTTCAGCTCGGGGAAACGGTCGAGCATCGGATACAGGCCGAAGTTCATCGAGCCCATGTTCAGCGAGGCCACTTCCGGCTGGAAGTGATGCGCGGGGCGCAGGCGCTCGGCGATCGTCATGTGCGGGCTGCCGCCCGACGTGAGGTTGATGACGGCGTCGGTGCGCGCCTTGATGTTCGGCAGGAATTCGGCGAACACGGCCGGATCCTGGGTGGGCTTGCCGTCGGACGGGTTGCGCGCGTGCAGGTGCAGGATCGCGGCGCCGGCTTCGGCGGCGGCCACTGCCGCATCTTCGATTTCGCGCGGCGTGACGGGCAGGTACGGCGACATCGACGGCGTGTGGATCGCGCCGGTCGGGGCGCAGGTGATGATGACCTTGCGGGCTTTGGCCATGGTCGGGGCTCTCGTGAGGTGCGTTGCGTTCGTGAATGGGATGGGCGGCGCGGCGCTTACAGCACTTCGACGTTGCCGCACACGGACAGCGCCTGCCCCGAAATGCCGTGCCCGCCCGGCGAGCAGAGGAACAGCGCGGTGGCGGCGATCTCGTCGGGGTCCGTCATCCGGCGCAGCGAGATCTTTTCCAGGTAGCGCGCCTCCATCTCGTCGTAGCTCAGGCCGAGCTGTTTGGCGCGCGCGTCGATCACGCCGGTCATGCGCGGGCCGCGCACGATGCCGGGCTGGATCGCGTTGACGCGGATGCCGGCCGGCCCGAGTTCGATCGCGAGGCTCTTGACGAGGCCGACGATCGCCCACTTGGTGGCCGCGTACGGCGTGCGGAACGCATAGCCGAGCCGGCCCGCCACCGACGACAGCGCGATGATCGAGCCGCCGTGTTTGGAATCGCGCAGCATCGGCACGGCCTGGCGCGCGAAGCGGTATTGCGCGTCGAGGTTGATCGACATGGTGCGTTCCCAGTCGCCCGGGTCGATCTCGTCGACGCCGCCGGTGGGGCCAGCGATGCCGGCGTTGTTGACCAGCACGTCGAGGCCGCCGAGCGTGGCGCGCACGTCGGCGAACACGCGATCGATGGCGGCCGGATCGGCCACGTCGGCCAGTGTCGCGCCGATCGCGGGCTTGCCGGGGCGGTCGTTCAGCGCGGCGATGGCCGCTTCGGAGGCGTCGCACACATGCACGCGCGCGCCGCATTCGGCGAACGCGTCGGCGATCGTGAGGCCGATGCCGGCCGCGCCGCCCGTGACGAGCACGCGCAGGCCGGAATAGGGTTTGAGCAGATCGAGAATGGCCATGCCGGTGTGTCTCCTGATTCGTATTTCGTTCTACTGAGGGTTATCGCGACGGCGGCGGCGGAAAAACCGTGAAGAAGCCGCCGATGCCGCGTGGCCGGCGCGCCGTCAGGCGCGCACGGGCTTGAGCCGGGTTGCCTGCGCGGTGTTCAGCGTGGCGGTGAGGTCGTGTGCGGCGCCGTCGATGTCGAGCGCGATGCCGGCGCGCGCACCGGCGCTGTCGCGGCGGGCCAGCGCGTCGACGATCGCGCGGTGCGCCACCATCGAGCGGCGCATGTGCGGGATGTCGGGCGCCACCATGTTCAGGAACGGGCCGATCCGCATCCAGAGGTTCTCGACGATGGCCAGCGTGCTTTCGCTCGCGCCGTGCCGGTAGATCGCGCGGTGGAACGCGAAATTGCCGCGCAGGTATTCGCGTGTGTCGCCGGCCTCGGCGTGCACGTGTATCGTCTCGCAGAGCGCGCGCACTTCCTCGATTTCGGCGTCGCTCATGCGCGCGGTGGCGCGTGCCGCCACGCAGCCTTCGAGCGCGATCCGCACATCGCGCAGCTCCTCGAGCATCTCGACCGTCATCGGCGGCACGACCATCGCGCGGTTCGGGCCGTCCACCAGTGCGCGCTCGGCGCGCAGGCGGGTCAGCGCCGCGCGCACCGGCATGGTGGACGAGCCCACCGCTTCGGCCACGCCGCGCAGGCTCAGGGCCTGGCCCGGCGCGAAGCGGCCGCTCATCAGCGCTTCGCGCAGTTGCAGATAGACCTGATCGGCCATCGTTTCCGATTCGACGGCTTGCAGGGCGGGCGGGGCGATACGAGGGGCCAAGGCGGAACTCTCCGGGTTTGATCTGTGATCACACTGTGTCGATGTGCAGTGTTGTCGATTCGCGTGCGGGCGTCAAGATTCGCCTGATCAGGGAAAACGCGGGGCAGGCGGTTCTGACGCAGGTATCCGGCGATATATGCGCCAAACAAATGAATCGAGAAGAAAAATCCATTTGTTTCATGAAGCGGCGATGTCTAGGATGTCGAACATCGCGGTTTCACCGCCGGCCTTCGCCTTCAGCCTTTACTTCGATCACCGAACCATGTCCACGCCCGCCGCCCGTCCCGCCGTTTCGTCCCGCCCGTCCGCCGCTGCGGCCGCGCTCGCCGCCG
>NZ_JAAGPF010000002.1 GCF_017104645.1 Burkholderia sp. Ac-20379 | reverse complement strand
CCTTTTCCTTCCAGTCGGGGAACAGCTCGCCGATCGCGCGCGGATCCATCACGGCGCCCGACAGGATGTGCGCGCCGATCTCCGAACCCTTCTCGAGCACGCAGACGTTGATCTCGCCGCCTTTTTCCTCCGCGAGCTGCTTCAGGCGAATGGCCGCCGACAACCCGGCCGGGCCGCCACCGACAACCACCACGTCGTACTCCATCGACTCGCGCGGGCCATATGTTTCCAGCCAATCACTTCGCATTGTCCGCCCGTGCTCCGTTCTGGCCACACTCGACCGCTTCGTTCAACGCCACGATTCGTGTGGCTCGCAGCAATACCGGGCGGTCGACCATCTTTCCGTCGACGGTGACGACGCCGCCATCCGATTCATGCATCGCCGCAACGACACGTTTCGCCCACCGCACCTCCGCCTCGCCGGGACGAAAGCAACGATGCACGAACTCGATCTGCCTGGGGTGAATGCAAAGCTTCGCACCGAATCCCAACTGCTTGCCATTGAATGCCTCGCGCTCGATGCGCTCGTCGTCCTGAATATCTGGCGTCACCCCGTCGATGGGCGATTCGATACCGGCGACACGGGAAATCAACGCAAGGTTGGCGCGGTGGTGATTCAGCGGCAAGCCATCGTCCGTCATGCCCATGTCCGCAATAAAGTCGAGCGTCCCGAACATCAGTCGCTTGACGTACGGCGCCTTTGCAATTTCCAGGGCGTTCCACATGCCGAGACCGCTTTCAATCAACGGATAAATCGGGAGGCGCCGGCGCGCAATCGCGACCGTCGCACAGACGTCCTCGGCGCTCTCGGCCTTCGGAATAACGATGCCGGCAACGCCATCCAACGCGCCGAGTGCAGCATCGGCCTCGAACCACGGTGTGGTCCGCGCATTGATACGAATCAGTACCGGATGCTTGCGCGACACCCATTGCGCAATCGCTTCGCGCGCGGCCAGCTTCTCCGATGGCGCGACAGCGTCCTCCAGGTCGATGATGACGGCATCGGCACCGCTGCCCAGTGCTTTGTCAAAGCGCTCCGGCTTGTTGCCCGGCACGAAAAGATACGACTGCGCGAGAAATCCGGCATTCGGGCCGGCCTTCGCCGCAACAGTGACTGCGGGCGTAATGACATCAGACGGCATTGACGACCTCCGGTACCAGCTCGAACAAGTCGCCGACGATGCCGTAATCCGCGACGCTGAAAATCGGTGCCTCCTCGTCCTTGTTGATGGCGACGATGACTTTCGAGTCCTTCATGCCGGCCAGATGCTGAATCGCGCCGGAGATACCGACTGCGATGTAGAGCTGCGGTGCAACGATTTTCCCGGTCTGACCGACCTGATAGTCGTTAGGCACGTAACCGGCATCCACCGCGGCGCGCGATGCGCCCAGTGCCGCGCCAAGCTTGTCTGCCAGGGGCTCGAGCACCTTCGTATAGTTTTCGCCGCTCCCCAGGCCTCGACCACCGGACACGATGATTTTCGCGCTGGTCAGCTCCGGACGGTCCAGCTTGGTCACTTCCCGGCTCATGAACTGCGACTTGCCGCTATCGGGCGCCGCATCGATTTTCTCGACCTGAGCATTACCTCCATCGGCTGCAACCGGGTCGAAACCTGTCGCACGAACGGTGATGACCTTGATCGTATCGCTCGACTGCACCGTCGCAACCGCGTTGCCAGCGTAGATGGGACGCTCGAACGTATCGGCGCTAACGACAGTCGTGATGTCCGAAATCTGAGCGACGTCCAGCCTTGCAGCAACCCGCGGCGCCACGTTCTTGCCGTAGGCGGTAGCCGGCGCCAGAATGTGCGAGTAGTCCTTCGCGATATTCAGGACGGTCGCTTCGACGTTTTCCGCCAGGCCATCCGCAAGATGAGGCGCATCGGCCAACAGCACCTTGGAGGCGCCTTCAATCTTCGCAGCGGCGTCGGCCGCGCCTTGCGCATTGCTGCCCGCAACCAGGATGTGGATGTCGCTGCTGATTTTTCGGGCAGCCGCCATCGTGTTCAGCGTAGCCGCCTTGATGGACACGTTGTCGTGTTCGGCGATGATGAGAATCGTCATGTCGTGTATCTCCTCTTACAGCACTTTCGCTTCGGTCTTCAGCTTGTCGACCAGCGTCTTCACGTCAGCCACCTTGACACCTGCCGCGCGCTTCGGTGGCTCGGCGACTTTCAACGTCTTCAAGCGTTGTGTCGTGTCGACGCCAAGGTCTTCCGGCTTGACGGTTTCCAGGGGCTTTTTCTTTGCCTTCATGATGTTCGGCAGCGTGACGTAGCGCGGCTCGTTCAAGCGAAGGTCGGTCGTGACGACAGCAGGCAGTGTCAGCGCCAGTGTTTCCGAGCCGCCATCCACTTCGCGCGCCACCGTGACCTTGCCCTCGGCAATCGTGACCTTCGACGCGAAGGTGGCTTGCGGAAGGCCGGTCAGCGCAGCCAGCATCTGGCCGGTTTGGTTCGAGTCGTCGTCGATGGCCTGCTTGCCCAGAATCACCAGCTGGGACTGCTCCTTGTCTACCAGCGCCTTGAGGATCTTCGCCACCGCCAAGGGCTCCACGCCATCGCCCGCCTCCACCAGAATTGCACGGTCAGCGCCAATCGCCAATGCAGTGCGCAGCGTTTCCTGCGCCTGGGCGATCCCGATCGACACGGCAATCACTTCCGTGGCCGCACCTGCTTCTTTCAGGCGAACCGCCTCCTCGACAGCGATTTCGTCAAAAGGGTTCATCGACATCTTCACGTTCGAGATGTCGACCCCTGACCCGTCCGACTTCACACGAACCTTCACGTTGTAGTCGACTACCCGCTTCACCGGCACCAGAATCTTCATGTCTGTCCCCTCCTCTGTCGTCATATGGAACACAAGGGGTTATTACACGTTGAATCGAGCCAATCGACCACTACCGATTGGCTCTGCCGGTCATAGGGCATACCTATTGGTCGCCACATGTTTGGGCCACGTACCGGGCCGAAATCGCCCCGAACCGTGGTCAACGGGATTGGCGTGTCACGCTGCGGGTTCTTGTTTGATTGCGGCAAAGCGCGCGGTGGCCTGCATTGCCAGCGCACCACTTGCATCCAGCACTCGCAGATTGACGACATCGCGTTCGTCAGTGGCGATCGCCTGCAACTCGAATGCCTCGTCGGCCACCAACGGATTGACGCCCTTGAACTCGAAGCCCTCGAGCCGGCAGTCGGGACGGCGTGCACACACAAAGTTCTGCAGCAAGGTTGCCGTCAGCGGGCCTTGCACGACGAGGCCGCGATAACCCTCAATATCGCGGGCATAGGCTGCGTCGTGGTGAATTCGGTGGCCGTTGAAGGTCAGCGCGGAGTAACGGAACAGCATCGTGCTGTCTGCCCTGATCGTTTCGCGATGGTCGACGAGCACATCCTCGGCTGGCTCTGGCACTCGGTTCGACGACGACGCCTCGCGGTAGACGATGTCCTGCTCTTCCCGGATGCAGTCGTGGCCATCGACGCTGATGACATGCTCCACGGTCACGAAGCACAGCTTGCCTGCACGCCCTTCCTTGTTCGCAAGCTTGGTGATACGACTCGTCCGGGTCGCGTCTACGCCTACCGGCAAATCTCGCAGGTAGTGAATGCGGCTGCCTGCCCACATGCGCCGCGGCAACGGCACGGGCGGGAGAAAGCTGCCTGCCTGATCCCGACGCGGGTGGCCGTCCTCGGCCAGTTGGCTGCGCGGTGCGATTGGATTGAAGAACAGCCATTGCCAGCCCGCCGGTAGCGGCGCGCCGTCATCGATGTCGGCGGAAAGGTCCAGCGTCGCCGCCAGCGCGCGCAGGCGGCCCGCATCGATCCTCTCGCGGAGCACTTCGGTACGGCTCGTCCAGTTTTCAAAGGTACTGTCGAAGTCCATCGGGTTCTCTATCGCTATTGATTTCATGTAACGCAGGCTTCAACGCGCGAGCTTCGCCTCTGCGGCCAGTTCCTCTCGGCGCTTCGCGCTCGCTCTCGCAGCGCCCAACACGACGCCGCCAAGGATGCCGGCAATACCGAGCGCGATGAAGGACGGGCCGAACCCGGGCGAGAGCGACTTCGCATAGCCGACGATCAACGGCCCGAGAAATTGCCCGGTGAAGCTGCCGCCGCCAATCACGACGCCCACCGCCGGCACGGCCTTGCGCAGCGGCAGAATCTCCGTCAGATACGACGAGATGAGCGGCGTCGGCATCTTCAGCATGAAGCCGACTGCGAGAATCAGCGCGATCTGCAGGTACAGCAGGTCCGCGTGGATATGTGCAAGCACACAGAGCATGACGCCCGAGACGATCATCGGCACCGCGGCGTGCCAGCGACGCTCCTGGTGGCGCTTGTCCGAGCGGTTCGTGATGTAGTAGATGCCGAGCATCGACATGATGAACGGCGCACCCGACAGCACACCCACCATCATCCCGCTGATGCGCGCGTCGGACTTGAAGATGGTCGGCAACCACAACGTCAGGCCATACAGAATGACCTGGCTGCAGGCGAAGCCGAACGTCAGCATCCACACCGACGGTTCCTTGAAAATCGAGAGCCACGAATCGACTTCCCGGTCGTTGTACGCCGCCTGCTCTTCCGCAAGGCCGGCTTCGATTTTTTGCCGGTCGGGATTCGACAGCCAACGCGCAGCCTCCAGGCTCCTCGGGACGGACAGAAACCAGACGAGGCAGAACAACACCGCCGGCAGACCTTCGACGACCATCATCACGCGCCAGTTATGGTGCGCGAGTACAGCCGCGGAAATCGGGCCGGCGAGAAAGCCGCCCGCGGCCACGCTCAGGTTCCACACGCCGAACGCACGGCCGCGCTCGGGCTTGAGAAACCATTGAGCCAGCAGCATCGACGTCGCGGCGTAAATCGGCCCCTCGGCGAGGCCGAGAACGAAGCGGATGATCAGCAGCTCCTGAAACGTTCTCGCGAAGCCGGTCAGCATGGCGATGCAGCCGAACGCGACCAGGCAGATGCCGATGAGCTTGCGCGGCCCGAGCCGTAGCGACAGCAGTCCCGCCAGTAACTGGGTAACGATGTAGCCCCAGGCGAACGCGCCACCGATCCAGCCCGCCTGCACGGAAGTGAGATGCATCTCCTTCGTGATGTACGGCAGCGCCATGCCGACATTGACACGGTCGAAGAATGAAATCATGTACATGATGAAGGCCGCCGGCATGATGATGAGCCAGCGCTTCTTCAGCGTGTCGGAAATTGGAATCGTGGTGTTCGCATTCATTGTCGTGTCTCCTGTGGATTACCGCTGTTTCGCGGTGTCCGTCGTTTTTTGATTGGTCTCAGCCGAAGGTCGGGTCGTGTTCCACGCCTGCCACGATGCCGGCATCGTGAAGCCGCCCTACCGCACCGCTATCGAGGCCCAGGACCTCGAGAAGAATTTCGTCCGTGTGCGTGCCCAAGTACGGCGCGGGTGCCGTACGTTCCCGCGCCAGACCCGCGGCGCGAACCGTGGCGCCCGCGCTGAGGTGGTCACCGATACCTGGCGTCGACACACGCTCGAACACCGGGTTTTCAATCGATACGCGCCGGTCGCTTGCGATAAGCTCCGACACCGTCTGATACTGCCCCCAGCACACCTTGTTTTCTTCGAGCGCGACTTTCGCCTCGGCGAAGTCCCGGCCCGCGAACCAAGGTTCGACGAGCGCTGCAATTGCGTCTCTCGCCTCGAAGCGCTGCGCCTCGTCCGAGAAGTCGAGATTCAGTCGTGCCTGGAGCGCATCGAGAGGCTCCGCGATTCCGCAGCAACGCACCAGCCCCTGCCATTGTCCACTCGAGATAGCGACCACCATGACGCGCTGTCCATCGCGCGTCGCGAAATCCCGTCCGAACGCACCGTACAGGTGGTTGCCGATCGAGGGCCGTTCCTGTTGCAGCAATTCGGTCTCCGCCAGCACGCCCAGATGCGACAGTGCGGTGAATGCGACGTCCGACAGCGCCATCTTCAGCTCGCTGCCGGCGCCAGTCACTCGTCGATGGTTGACCGCAGCCAGGACGGAGAAGGCCGCCTGGTACGCACACGCGATGTCCCAAGCCGGGAGCACATGATTGACCGGGCGTTGCGCCGAGCCACCACCCGTGACGGCCGGATAGCCGGTGGCGCAGTTCACCGTGTAGTCGACGGCCGTACTGCCATCGCCGTTGCCTTGAATCGTGCAGGAAATCACGTCGGCGCGAAGCTTCTCCAGCACGTCGTGAGCCAACCAGGGCGTACCGAGGTTGGTCAGCAGGACACCCGCGTCCGGGCCGGGTGCCGCAACGAGCGCCTGAATCAGCTCTCGGCCTTCCGGCTTGCGCAGGTTCACGGCAAAGGAGCGCTTGCCTTTGTTCAACGAAGTCCAGTAAAGGCTGCGGCCCCGGCCATCGGCTTGAGGCATGCGCGGCATGCGGCCGTAGTCGATGCCGCCACCAATCATGTCGATGCGAATCACATCCGCGCCGAACTGAGCCAGCGTCATGCCCGCCAGCGGCGCGGCGATGAACGCGGAACTCTCGACGACCCGCAATGTATTGATGAAAGGATAGGTCATGGCTTACCGGAAGTTGGGCGTACGTTTTTCGACGAAGGCGCTGACGCCTTCTTTCGCGTCGTCGGTACAGAAGATGTGGTCGCTCTCCATCAGCGACTGGGACACCAGCGCTGCTTCCGGCGCATCGAAGCACGCATTGATGAGGCGTTTGGCGGAACGCATGGCTTGCGCGGGGCGTGTCGAGAGCAGCACGGCAAGCGCCTCAGCTTCCGACAACGCTGTGCCCCGGGCAACGACGTCGCTGACCAGCCCCCAATCCAGACCGGTCTGCGCGCTGATGGGCTCGCCGGTGAGCACCATGCGTTTGGCGCGCGCCTCGCCGATTTTTCGGGCTATCCGGTACGTGCCGCCGCTGCTCGGGAACAGGCCCAGCTTGATTTCCGGCAGGCACAACTGCACTTGCACTTCAGCAATGATGAAATCGCAACACGCGGCGATTTCCATCCCACCGCCGAAGGTGTATCCATTGAGCGCGGCGATGGTCGGCTTCGGGAACGAACGCAGTAGCTCGAACACCTTGTTCTGGAAGATGAGCTTTTTCTCGAGCACGGCGCCCGGGGTCTGCAGTTCGAGGATTTCCTTGATGTCGGAGCCGGCGCAGAATGCACGCTCTCCCGCGCCCGTCAGCACAAGGGCACGTACCTCATCATCGAGTTCGAGTTCGCGCAACGCGGCATACAGCTCGCGCGTGAGCGGCGCCGACACTACGTTCATCGGCGGATTGTCGAGCGTCACGACCGCGTGACGGCCGTTGCGCTGAATGCGGATTTTCGAAGGAGCGTTCATCAGGCACGCCCCCCGAAGATAGGAGACGAGCGGGTTACGCCTCGTCGTCCGCTACGCGAAAGCGCGCGGATTGCGTGTAGCGACTGCGTGGGTAGTAGCTGATGGTGACCTGCAGCAGTTGCTGATTCGCGTCGTAATAGAAGCGCGTCATCTGCAACGCTGCCTCGCCCGGCGATGTTTCCAGAATGGCCGACAACTCGGCGTCCAGCACCGTCGCCGTGACGTCCTGCCGGATTTCGCGCACCCGAACGTTGAACATCTTCTCGATGTTCTGATACACGGGCGTGTTCGAGACTGCCGGCTTCTGCTGAGCGGCCGCGTACCGAGGCGGCACGTAGATCTTCACGAAGCTCATCGGCAGGCTGTCGCCCGGCGATTTGCGAACGAAGGTTGCCTCGGAGAACAGCAGCCCCGGCTTGCATTCGAAGTGCTGCGCCAGTTCCGCGTCGGCGATCACCTCGCGAATCGACTGTGCATGCATCTCCGTCCCCTCGACGAACTGCAGCAAGTCCTCGGCCGAATTCAGCGCCTTGAAGCGCCCTTCTGCTTTCATCGGTTCCCGCACGATGGTGCCAATGCCTGGATGCGACGAAATCAAGCCGCGCTCCCGCAGCACGCGCAGCGCGAAGCGCACGGTCTGACGGCTGACGCCGTACCGCTCGGTCAACTCCTTCTCCGAGGGCAAGGTGCTCGCGGGCGGGTACTTGCCCTCGTGAATCTCGCGCGAGAGCATCTCCGCGAGCGTCGAGTACAGCGGCTGTTGCCCCGCGCTGCGCGACAGGCGTTCCGGCGCTGCGTCGGTAGTGGATGCCATGGGATCCTGTATGGGTAGCATGCTTCGAATGTGCGTATTGTCGCCCATTTTCCGTACCCATCAGCCAGGCGTCAGGATTTGCCAGGATGTCGTGATTCATACCGTGCCCCGCGTCAGACGGCAATGCCGTACTGAGCCAGTTCGGCCTCGGTGTAGCCCAGGCGCTCGACCAGGATTTCCCGGTTGTGGGCGCCCAGGGACGGGCCTGCCGAATCGATGCGGCCCGGCGTCTCGGTAAGCCGGCCGACCACGTTCTGCATCCCGATCGGCGCGCCGAGCTCGCTATCGGGCACATGGCAGATGTTCTCGCGCGCCTTGATCTGCGCATCCTCGAAAATCATCGACACGTCGTTGACCGGCGCCGCGGTCGCACCAAGCTCGTCCGAACGCTGCATCACCGTAGCCAGATCCATCCGGCCGATCGCCAGCTGGATTTGCTCGTCGAGCGCCTTGTCGTTGTCCAGGCGTGCCCGGTTGTCGATGAAGCGCGGGTCGACGATGAGATCCGGCCGCTCGATCATGGCGCAGATGCGCTCGAACGCCGCCTGGGAGCTGCCTGCAATCGCCAGCCACTTGCCGTCGGAGGTCTGATAGGTATTGCGCGGCGCCGTGAACGGCAAGCGGCTGCCGTTGCGCTCCTGAATCTGGCCCAGCTGGTCGTAGTTGACGACGTGCGGCCCGAGCAGCGTCAGCAGCGTCTCGTAGATGGCGAGGTCCACCACCTGCCCGCGGCCGGTACGACGCTTCTCGTTGAGCGCGACCATCGTGAGGAAGGCGGCCATCATGCCCGTGCTCGCATCGCCCAGCGCGAAGCCTGGCAGCAAGGGCGGCTGGTCCGGATTGCCGCTGATGAAGGCATACCCCGCATAGGCCTCGGCGAGTGTGCCGAAGCCGGGCTTGTGCCGATAGGGGCCGGTCTGCCCGAAGCCCGTGATGCGCACCATGATGAGGCCTGGATTGATTGCCTTCAGGGTGTCGTAGCCAAGGCCCCACTTCTCCAGCGTGCCGGTGCGGTAGTTCTCGATGACGATGTCGACGTCCTTGACCAGACGCTTCACCGCTTCGGCACCTATTTCGGTCTTCAGGTCGAGCGTGATGGAGCGCTTGCCGCGGTTCAGCACCTTGTAGAACAGGCCGACGCCGTCCTTCGTCTCGCCCCAACGGCGGATTTCATCACCCACATCAGGCCGCTCGACCTTGATGACGTCTGCGCCGTGGTCGGCCAGGAACATGCCGCACATCGGCGCTGCCAGGAAGTTGGAGATGTCGAGGACCTTCACGCCTTCGAGCGCCCGGGCCGGTTTTTCGGTAAGAGTCGTCATGCTATTTGTCCGCCTGTTCTAATGTACGTACATTCTCACAGGTGAGGCTGCACTCCCAAAATCAGAGTAAACCCGAGCATTGGATGACGGTAGGTGAGGAGCAGCCCCTTGGCTAGCCGCGAACTTCCGCTCTTCCGCTCCGTTTAGTTGGCGAGTGGCGACGCAGGTCGAAGCGCGCCGACCGAGGTCACGATGGATTTGATTGTCGAGGTTGCCCGTGAGAGGAAGCGTCCGAGACAACCTATGCGGACGGCGATGGGCTCATGGCCTAGCGTGCGAGATGGCAGCTCGCCATCGCGCATGCGGAGATGGTGATACTTGCGTACCGTACCGGCGGGAGGACCTCTGCATGTTCCGCGTGGGCCGGACAGCAGTTGCTTCGCAGCCGAGAATAGCGCGAGAGGACTGGATGAACGAGGAGTGTTGGACCACGCCGCCAATCGAACGACGTCCATTGGCCAAGCACATCCCGCGCCCAAAGATGCTGGTTGATTGCGCTTCGGGGCGGGATACCCTTTTTCAAATCACCACATTCGACGACCTCTCCCGCGAGACGCAACGTTGTTCGATTGCAGGCCACGGACGGGTCATCTTCAATCGAGTTTCGCTGGCGCCATCTTCGGTGAGATTGCATGGAAGATGACAAACGCAATCAGATACGCCGACCCGCCAATCACAAACAGCACCCAATATTGGCCAGTACGCTGCAGGAGTTGTCCCACGAACTCCGCGAACAACACGCTGCCGAGAGACCCCACCATGCCACCAATACCAACGACTGCGCCCACGGCACGGAGCGGGAAAACGTCCGACACCGTCGTGAACATATTCGCTGACCACCCTTGATGAGCAGCCGTCGCGAGGCCCACGATGCTGACTGCAACCCACAGGTTCGACACGTGCGAAACGAAGGCGATGGGCAAGACGAGACTTGCACAGATAAGCAACGCAATCTTGCGCGCACCATTCACACTGAAGCCTGCGTTGAGAAGCGCCGACGAAATCCAACCTCCACCGATACTCCCCACGGTCGTAATCGCGTAGATAACCACCAGCGGCATACCGATGTGCTGCATGTCCATCCCACGCGACTCGTTAAGCCACTTGGGAAGCCAAAACAGGTAGAACCACCAAATCGGATCGGTGAGAAATCTAAATCAGGGTACGTTTACCGGGCACCGGGCTGCCCATCACAGATAGGCGGAACGCCGCGCGTTGGTCGGCATATAGAGCCGGAACTCCCCGTCGAACGCCGGCGTCACGCCCCCCGTCGTTTCGCCCGATGCGCGCAGCAGGTAGTCCAATGCCGCGATCGCCTGACCGTCCGGATCCTGATCGATGACCAAATCCATCTGCCTCGCGTCGAGAAGCCGCCGGTGCACGTCATCGATCTCGTGCCCGACCCACGTGACGCGTCCGAGCCGTCCCGCGCGCTTCAACGCCGACTCGATCCCTTCCGCGCCATCGCCGGTGCTGTAAATCCCCTCGATCGGCTGCTCGCGCAGCGTGCTTTGCACGGCGGCGTAGCAACGGCTGGGGTCGTCGCGCGTGTCGGCGTCCGGCACGATTGCGCGGCAACCCGGAAAGTGTTCGGCCAGTTCGTCGACACAGCCGCGCACCCGCTCCCGGTGCGCGAGGTAGTCTCGCACCGCCGGCAGCACCAACACATTGCCCACGCCGCCGCAGAAGCGCCCCAGCGCGTAGCCGGCCGTTCGCCCGGCCTCGTAATGATCGATGCCGACATAGCGGCGCCGGTCGACCTCCGGCAGATCGGACACCACCGTGACGACCGGCACACCGGATGCCGCGACGGCTGAAAGCGCGGCAATCGTCGACGGCGACGACGGCGACGCGATGATCAGCCCCGCCCGCGGATAAGGCGGCGACACCATGGCCTGCGTGAACTCGTCCGGGCGGTCGTCGACGCGCAGCCGGTGCACGACGATGCGCTGGTCGAGCGCCGAGATCGCGCGCTGCAGCGCGGCGTCGATCCTGCGAAAGAACGGCGTGTGATTGATTGGCAACACCACGTCGACATGCACGATCCCGTGACGGGTATCCGGCAGCCGGCGCGTGACGCCAAGCCGGGCGGCGGCGGAGACAACCCGTTCACGGGCGGTCGCCGACACGCTTCCACGCTCGTTCAATACGCGATCGACCGTCGCTTCGCTGACGCCCGCCTCCGCGGCGATATCCGCGAAACGTGGCGCCCGCTTGCGCCGGGCTTTCGACGGTGTTTCCGCCATGTGATGTGCTCCTAACGTTGCTCCGTTCGTTTATCCGAAACAGCCGGTTCCAGCAAGGATATTGCGCCTGCAATTTTGACGATTTCTCGTCAATCACGGCGTTGCGACGCTATTACGCCGCCCCTATCCTTGCAGCCAATTCGAGCGACCGCCGGCGCCACCGAGGCCCGCGCCCGCGAGGCGACGTCTCCATTTCCCTAGCCCGCATCAGACCGTGAAAACCGCTCCCCGGACCTCCCGCATCGTCGCTGCCTACGGCCTCGTCGCGGCGACATGCTCCGCCCCCGCACACGCGGAACCCGCCACCGCTGCCGAGCCCGCCACCACGTCCGCCGGCCTGACCACCCGCCCGTACCTGTTCGGCGATTGGGGCGGTGCACGGTCGGCGCTCGCCTCGCGCGGCATCGATTTCGATGTCGGCCTGACCAACGAGCTTGCGCACAACTTCGCCGGCGGCGACCGGCGCCTGACGCGCGCGGCAACGCAGGTGGCCGCGGGCATGACCGCCGATCTCGACAAGCTGTGGGGCATCCGAAACACCACGTTCGCGTTCACGATGACGGACCGTTTCGGCCGCAGCGTCGATGCCGATGCGCATTTCGGCACGAGCCAGCAGACGCAGGAGATCTACGGGCGCGGTCAAACGGTCTGGCTGACGAAGCTGACGCTGGAGCGCAAGTTCTTCGATGGGCGCCTCGCGATCGAAGCGGGCCGGGACAGCGAAGGCAGCGATTTCGACGCGGCCGATTGCCATTTCCAGAACCTGAGCCTGTGCGGCCCGCAAGGCCCGAATCTGTACGGCACTTACTGGATGAGCTACCCGGGCAGCGTGTGGATGGCGCGCGCGACCGTGCTGACCAGTGCCGCGACTTACGTGAAGTTCGGCATCTATCAGCAGAACCCGACCTACTACGACGCATCCTGGGAACACCACAACGCGTGGAAGCCGATCAGCCCCGGCGGCAATACCGGCGTCGTGCTGCCCATCGAATTCGGCTGGCTGCCGATGCTCGGCGGCTACGAGGGCAGTTACCGGATCGGCGCGATGCTGAACACGGGCGGCATGCCCGACATCCTGGAAGATGAGAACGGCGGGCAGCGCGCGATCAGCGGCCTTTCCGCGAAGCGCAGCGGAGCAAGCTACAACGCGTTCGTCGCGATCAATCAGCGCGTGAGCGGCAGCAACGGCGGCGAGGGGCTGCGCGTCGGCCTGCGCGCGGTCGCCGGCGATCGCGCCACGTCGGTGCTCGACCGTCAGATCACGTTGTCGTTCGAATACGACCGGCCGTTCCATCGCGCCGGGGACCGTTTCGGCATCGGCTTCGCCGCCACCCACACGAGCAGCCGCGAGGCCGCCTACCAGCTCGAATACAACGCACTGCACCCCGGCGACGCGAGCCCGGTCGGGCATGGCTACGAGTACGCGACGGAAGTGTTCTACAGCTGGCAGGTGGTGCCGTCGATCGCGCTGCAGCCGAACCTGCAGGTGGTGCTGCACCCCGGCGGCACGCCGGCGAACCGCACCGTGTTTGTCGCGGGCATGCGGACCACCGTCGCGTTCTGAGCGCCCCGATTCCATCACGACGGCCAGCCGCGCCGTCGCCCCACGATACGAAGGATCCCTATGGACCGCAGACAGGCACTGACCACGATTGCCGCGCTGACGGCCGGCTCCGTGCTGACCACGACCGAGGCGGAAGTCGTCTCGAACGGCCAGCCGTGGACGCCCGGCGAAGCCAATCTCGCTGGACTCGAGCAAACGGGCGACTCGCTCGAATATCTGACGCAGGCGGAATTCCGCACCGTCGGCGCGATCGCCGATCGCTTCATTCCCGCCGACGAGACCAGCATCGGCGGCAAGGAAGCGGGCTGTGCCAGCTTCATCGATCGGCAGCTCGCCGGCGATTTCGGCCGCGCCGCGACGCAGTATCGGCTCGGCCGCTTCATCAAGGGCACGCCGGAGCAAGGGCCGCAGTCTTCGCAAACGCCGGCCGAGCGCTACCGCCAAGGGCTCGCCGCGCTCGACGCGCATTGCCGCGGGGCGCTCGGCGCACCGTTCGCCGATCTGCCGGGCGGCAAGCAGGACGAGGTGCTGTCGCAGATGGAGGCCGGCACGCTCGCGCTCGGCCCGGACGTCGAGGTCAAGCCCTTGTTCGAGCTGCTGTTGCAGAACGTGCGCGAAGGCTTTCTGTCGGATCCGATCTACGGCGGCAACCGCGGCATGGCGAGCTGGAAGATGCTCGGCTTCCCCGGTGCGCAGTACGACTTCCGCGACGTCCTCGATCAAAAGGGCCGCAAGCTCGACATCATCCCGATCAGCCTCGTCGACAACGCGTCGTGACGCCGCCCGTGCGCGATCCGCACGGCGGCGGGCGCCGTCACCGGCCCCGCCGCCGGCCGCGGCACGCCGCGTTCGCCGCATTGCCGCATGCGCGCCGGCCTTCCGCCAGGCGCGAGCGGCACGAACAGAACATGCCGGGCATTCACCCGCCCGCCCCCACCTCAAGGTTGTGTAGTCATGGCAAATAAACGCCCGAAAGCAGATGCCGTCATCGTCGGACTGGGCTGGTGCGGCTCGCTGATGGCCGAGGAACTGACCCGGATGGGCCTGAACGTGGTCGCGCTCGAACGCGGCCCGTGGGTCGAGACCGCAATCGACTTTCCCCCGTCGATCGATACCGACGAGCTGCGCTGGGACACGCGCCGCAGCCTGCTGCTGCCGCCCGCCGTCGAGACCTCGACGTTCCGGAACAACCGCGGCCAGCGCGCACTGCCGTCGCGCGACTGGAACCTCAACGAGATGGGCTACAACGTCGGCGGCTCGGGCACGCACTGGGCCGGGATGGCCTGGCGCTTCTCGCCGTTCGACTTCCAGCCGTACAGCAAGACGATGGCGCGCTATGGCGCCAAGCAGATCGCGCCCGGCCTGATCCTGCAGGATTGGGGCGTCACCTACGACGATCTCGAGCCGTTCTACGATCGCTTCGAGCGCATCGCCGGCGTATCGGGCCAGGCCGGCGTGTTGAACGGCAAGGTGGTGCCCGGCGGCAATCCGTTCGAGGGCAGCCGCTCGGCGGACTATCCGCTGCCGCCGCTCAAGAGCATGCGGCTCACCGACATCTTCAACGACGCGACCAGGAAACTCGGCTACCACCCGTTCATGGTGCCGGCCGGCCACGCCTCGCAGCCGTACACCAATGCGCTCGGCGTCAAGATGGGCCCCTGCACCTACTGCGGCTACTGCCTCTACTACGGCTGCGGCAACTTCTCGAAATCGAGCCCGAACGCGTGCGTGATCCCGGCGCTGATGCAGCGCCCGAACTTCTCCGTGATCACGAAGGCGGCCGTCACGCGCGCCACGCTCGCGCCGGACGGCAAGACGGCCACCGGGGTGCAGTACATCGACGAGCACGGCGAGACCTGGGAGCAACCGGCCGACATCGTGGTGTTCTCGGCGTTCCAGATGCAGAACGTGCGGCTGTTGCTGCTCTCCGGCATCGGCAAGCCGTACAACCCGCTGACGGGCCACGGCACCGTGGGCCGCGCCTACAACTTCCAGACCGTGTCCGGCGCGAACGTGTTCTTCGATAACGAATACCTGAACACGTTCATGGGCGCCGGCGCGCTGTCGCAGCAAATCGACGATTTCAACGGCGACAACTTCGACCACACCGGCCTCGGGTTCATCGGCGGCGCCGGGATTCTGGTGGTGGCGCGCGGCGCACGGCCGATCGGCAATGCCGATTTCCTGCCGCCCGGCACGCCGCGTTGGGGCAAGGATTGGAAAAAGGCGTACACGCACGCGTTCCAGAACGCGGCCGGAATCTTCGGGCAGGGCACCAGCTACTCGCACGTCGACAGCTACCTGGATCTCGATCCCGAATACAAGGACGCGCATGGGTTGCCGCTGATCCGCGTGACCTACGACTACAACGACAACGATCGCCGCTCGGCCGTGTTCATCGAGGAAAAGAGCGTCGAGATCGGCAAGGCGATGGGCGCCAAGCTCGTGCAGGGCACCAATTCGGCATCGGCCCACTACTCGCCCTACAACCTCGCGAGCGACCACACGATCGGCGGTGCGGTGATGGGCGACGATCCGGCCACCAGCACGCTGAACCGGTTCCAGCAAAGCTGGGACGTGCACAACGTGTTCGTGCTCGGCGCGTCGTCGTTCCCGAACAACGCGGGCTACAACCCCACCGGCACGATCGGCGCGCTGACGCTGTGGACCGCGCAGGCGATCCGCGAACAGTACCTCGCGAAGCGCGGGCCGCTGGTCGCGGCGCACGCCTGATCGCTCGACCGTCAGCGCTCATTTCTCGGATACCACGATGATTCGTCCTTCGTTCTCCCGTTTGCCTCGCACGCGGCCGGCAGCGCTTGCGCTGTCGCTCGCGGCTGCCGCGCTCGCCGTCGTCACGGCCGGCACTGTCTCCACCGCCGCCGTCGCGGCCGAATCGTTCGCCGCGCCGGCGGCATCGGCGGCCTCCGCCGTGCATCCGGCGATACCGCACGCCACGGCGCCGGCGCCGGCCAGCGACGCGAACCTCGCCGCGATCCGCCACGGTGAGTACATTGCCCGCGCGGCCGACTGCGTGGCCTGCCACACCGATCCCGAGCACAATCGCCCGTTCGCGGGCGGCTATCCGTTGCAGACGCCGTTCGGCAAGCTGCTGGCCAGCAACATCACGTCCGACCCGAAAACCGGCATCGGCGGTTGGACGGAGGCGGAATTCACGCGCGCGGTGCGCGAGGGGCGCGGCCGGCATGGCGAGTATCTGTACCCGGCGATGCCCTACACCGACTACGTGAAGATCAGCGACGCGGACATGCACGACTTGTGGGCGTATATCCGCACCGTGCCGCCGGTCGATCACGCGGTGGAATCGAACCAGTTGCCGTTCCCGTTCAACATCCGCCTGCTGATGTTCGGCTGGAACCTGCTGTTCTTCGACCGCACGCCATTCACGGCGCCGGCCGGCGCGTCCGCGCAGCTCGCGCGTGGCGCGTATCTGGTGCAGGGCGCGGGCCATTGCGAGGCCTGCCACACGCTGCGCAACGCGTTCGGCGGCCCGAAGGGCGGTGCGTTCCTGAATGGCGGCGACCTGGCCGGCTGGCACGCGCCCGACCTCACGAGCAACCGCTACACCGGCATCGGCGCATGGAGCGATCAGGACATCGCCGACTACCTGAAGACGGGCGGGAATCACGCGGCGATCGCGTCGGGCCCGATGGCCGAAGCGGTGACGAACTCCACGCAGTACCTGACCGACGGCGACCTGAAATCGATCGCGGTGTATCTGAAATCATTGCCCGCCTCGCCGAACGTGCGCCCGCAGCCGTTGCCGCGCACCGACCCGGCGATGATGCTGGGCCAGCGCGTCTACATGTCGAACTGCATCGCCTGCCATGCGAGCAGCGGCGCCGGCATTCCCGGCATCGCGACCCGCTTCCCCGCGCATCCGGGCATCCAGGCGCCATCGGCGCGCAGCGTGGTGACCACCGTGCTGATGGGCGGACGCGGCGCGGTCACGCAGTCGAATCCGACCGGCGGCGCGATGCCGTCGTTCGCGTGGAAGCTGTCCGACGCGCAGGTGGCCGCCGTATCGACCTACGTGCGCAACACTTGGGGCAACGCCGCGCCGGCCGTCAGCGCCGACGACGTGAAGGACGCGCGCAAGTCGCTCGGCGCGCGCCAGCAACTGCGCGTGTCGGCGGCGCATTGAGCGCGCGCCGCCGCTAATACGTCGAGCGGGCCGGCGTCATGCCCGCCCGCTCGAGAACCCGCCCATGCGCCCGCCTCCATCGCCTCCGGCCAATGCGGCCGTCTCAGCGATCCGTGCCGAACAGGCGCGCGATGCCGCCTTCGATATGCGCCCGCATCGCGCGGCGCGCATCGTCGGCATCGCCGCGGTCGATCGCCTCGACGATGCACGCATGCTCGTCGATCACATGCCGACGGCGCGGCGCGGACGGCGTGGGCGACAGCTCGCGCACGAGCCGGATGCTGAACTGCATCTGTTCGAGCAACGCGCCCACGGTGTGGGCGAAAAAGCGGTTGCGGGTAGCCTGCGCGATCGCCGTGTGGAACGCAATGTCGTGCTCGATGCCGGACGCGCCGTCGTCGAACGCCATCGCGAGCCGCCGCTGGCTGTTTTTCAGCTTGACGATAGCGACCCGATCGCCAACCGTCGCCGCGCATGCCGCGCACTCCCCCTCGACGCTGAGCCGGAATTCGAGAAACGCGCGCACGTCGGGAATGCTGTTCAGCGTCGCGAAGGCGATCTCGTGCAACGCGCCCGCGGCCTGTCCGACGTAGTTGCCCGAACCCTTGCGCGCATAGATACGCCCCTCGGAACGCAGCCGCGCCAGCGCCTGCCGAAGCACCGGCCGCGACACCCCGAAGCGCTCGGCCAGCACCAGCTCCGACGGCAGCCGCGTGCCGGGCGCGTAATCGTTGCTGCCGAGCAGGGCGAGCAATTGGTCGTACGCGTATTCGTCGCGTGTGTGGGCGGAAATCTTCGACGAGTCTCGTATCGAATACATCGCAATCCTGATGATGGGTTCGGGTGGTACGAACCACCGTACGCAGCTCGGCGAAGGCTGTCAAACAACTTCGTCGAATTGTTTGACAGCCGGTTCGACGCCGCAAAAAATGCGATGCATCGAATCACTCTACCCCGCATCGACATGCCCCTGATCACTGCGATCCGTACCCTGCGCCTGCCCGAGCGTCCGAAGCTCGTGTGGGTGGAAATCGACACCGACGATGGCCGCACCGGCCTCGGCGAATCGTTCCGCGGCGCGCAGGCGATCGAGGCCGTGATCCACGACGAGATCGCCCCCCAAGTGCTCGGCACCGATGCCGCGCATGTCACCGCGATCTCGTCCCGGCTGCTCGCCAACTATGTCGGCTTCAACAGCAGCGGCGCGGAGACGCGCGCCGCGAGTGCGGTGGATATCGCGCTGTGGGATCTGGCCGCGCAGCGCGCCGGCGTGCCGCTCGCCGTAGCACTCGGCGGCCGGGCCCGCGAGCGCGTGCGCGTGTACAACACCTGCGCCGGCTACGACTTCAACACCGCGAACGGCGGCCGCCGCTCGATCGGCGCGCACGACACGAGCGCCGGCCCGTACGACGATCAGCTCGCGTTCATGCGCGATGCCGGCGCGCTGGCCGAGAGCCTGCTGGCCGAAGGCTATGCCGCGATGAAGATCTGGCCGTTCGACGATTTCGCCGCACGCGATCCGCATCACATCTCGCTCGCGGATCTGAAGACCGGACTCGAGCCGTTCCGGCGCATCCGCCAGGCGGTGGGCGAGCGCATCGAGATCATGTGTGAATTGCACAGCCTGTGGTCGACGCGCGCCGCCGCACGCATTTGCGACGCACTCGCCGACATCGGCGTGCTGTGGGTGGAAGACCCGATCGCGAAGATGGACAACGCGGCCGCCGTGGCCGACCTGCGTCGCCAGACCCGCGCGCCGATCTGCGGCGGCGAGAACCTGGCCGGCGCCACGCGCTTTCGCGACATGCTCGCCGCCGATGCACTCGACGTGGTGATGCTCGATCTGACCTGGTGCGGCGGCCTCAGCGAAGCACGCAAGATCGCCACGCTCGCCGAAACCTGGGCCAAGCCGCTCGCGCCGCACGACTGCACCGGGCCCGTCTCGCTGATGGCTGGCCTGCAACTCTCGCTGCACGCGCCCACCGCGATCTTCCAGGAAGTGGTGCGCGCCTCGCTGGCGAGCTGGTATCCGACCATCGTCGACCGCTTGCCGCGCATCGTGGACGGCCACGCACTCGCGCCGACCGACGCCGGGCTCGGCACCGCGCTGCGCCCGGAGGTGTGGCAGCGGCCCGGTGCGATGGTGCGCACGAGCGGCCAGCCGGAGCGCTAAGGGCCCCACACAAGACATGTAACCGATCCGGCGCGTCGCCTTCCCGGCAGACATCGCACGAACGAGGCCGCAAGAGCCTGCAGCACCTGAGAGACCGCAGCAAGCAGCATCACGTTTTGCACAACGAAGTAACAGAAGCAGGCAACTGCATCAGAACCGACCGGCATTGCGGCACCGCCGGCATAACGAGAATGGAGAGACACAGAATGAATCAGCCCATCCGCCAGCCCGGCCGCCGTGCGTTCATGAAGGGTACGGCCGCCGTGGCCACGCTCGCCGCTACCGGCCTGCCTGTGCTCGCGCACGCCTACCCGGCCGGTCAGCCCGTGCCCGAACTCGTCGCGCAATCGCCCGAGCATCTGTGGAATGCCGTGACGTTCACGCGCGGCGGCCGCATGTTCGCCGGGCTGCCGCGCTGGCCCGGCTTCACCGACACGCCGTCGGTCGTCGAGATCCTGCGCGACGGCAGCCTGCGCCCCTATCCGGGCGGCGGCTGGAACGACTGGAAGCGCGGCGGCGACGCCACGCACGCGTTCGTGTGCGTGAACACCGTGCACTGCTTCGACGGCGTCCACCTGTGGGTGGTCGATACCGGCTCGGTGCCGCTCGAGGCGCCGCTCGGCCAGCGCGGCGCGCAGAAGCTCGTGAAGATCGACACCCGTACCGACCGCGTGGTGCAGACCTACACGTTCGACGATCTGTTGAGCGGCGACGCGTCGCTGAACGACCTGCGGATCGGCGGCGACACGATCTATCTGACCGAATCGGGCGTGGGCTCGATCGTCACGATCGACACGCGCACCGGCACGATGCAGCGCCGCCTGACCGGCGACAAAAGCACCGTGGCCGACCCGTCACGCCCGAAGCTGGGCCGCGCCGACAAGCCGATGACGCTGCCCGACGGCAAGCCGCAGGTCACCAACGCGGACCCGATCGAGCTGAGCCCCGACCACCGCTGGCTCTATTACCAGGCCGCCTCGGGCCCGCTGTATCGCGTGGCGACGCGGGACCTGCTCGATACGTCGCTGCCGGAGGGGGCGCTCGCGGCGAAGGTCGAATACGTGTACGACACGCCCACGCTGGGCGGCACGGCGATGGACAGCCACGGCAACCTGTTCATGGCCGAGGCGAACCGCCCGCGCATCTCGGTGCTCGCTCCCGACGGCACGCTGCGCGTGCTTGTGGAAGACGACCGGCTGTGGGGCGGCGACGCGCTGTTCATCACGCCCGACCGCTATCTGTACATCCCCCTGTCGCAGGTGCCCGACCTGCAGTTCGTGCAGGGCCCCGGTGGCCAGGATCACACCACGCGGCCGTTCAAGATCTATCGCGTGAAGCTGCCGACCCGCTACGGCGGCCCTATCGCGGCATGAAGCCCGCCATCGGCCCCGTCCCATCTGCAGCCACTCAATCCTCCCCATGAGCGCCGACCGACTCCACGACGCCGCGCCCGCGCCTCGCGCGGGCCGACTCTCCGCATTGCGCCGCTTCGCGGCGAACCACGCTCGCTATGAAGTGATCGCGATCATTTTCGTGGTGATGACCGTCAATCAGGCCGACCGCGCCACGCTGTCGATCTCGGGCAGCCCGATGTCGGCCGAGCTGCATTTCGGCTATGCGCAGCTCGGCTGGCTGTTTTCGGCATTCGCTTGGGCCTACATGCTGTTCCAGCTCGCGGGCGGTTGGGCGCTCGACCGCTTCGGCGCGAAGCGTGTTTACGCGTGCGGCATCTTCCTGTGGTCGGCGTTCACATTCGCGATCGGATTTGCACCGCTGCTCGGCGAACGGCTCGCCTACGCGGCGATCTTCGGCATGGTGTTCCTGATCGGCGTGGTGGCCGCGCCGTGCTTCCCGGCCAACAGCAAGATCGTGGCCGCCTGGTTTCCGACCGCCGAGCGCGGCACCGCGTCCGCGATCTTCAACGCCACGCAGTATTTCGCGGCGGCCGTATTCTCGCCGCTGCTCGCGCTGCTGGCCGTGGAAGCGGGCTGGCGCGCGATCTTCATCGTGATGGGCGCGATCGGCGCGGCGGCCGGCACGCTGTTCGTGCTGCGCATGCATGCACCGCTCGACCATCCGACGCTCGGCCGCGCCGAACTCGACGCAATGCGCGCGGGCGGTGCGACGCTGCGAATGGACGCGTCGCCGGGTGCAAGCCCGGGCTCGGGCGCGAACGATGGCCCCCCCACCGATTCCACGTTCTCCACGTTGCGCCGGCTGCTCACGCACCGCACCCTGCTCGGCATCTACTTCGCGCAGTACTGCATCAGCGCGCTTACGTTCTTCTTCCTGACCTGGTTCCCCATCTATCTGATCCAGGCCCGCCATATCTCGCTGCTGCACACGGGCCTGCTGGCCTCGATCCCGGCGATCTGCGGCTTTGCAGGCGGCCTGCTCGGCGGCGTGCTGTCCGACTGGCTGCTGCGCCGCACCGGTTCGCCCACCATCGCGCGCAAGACGCCGATCTACCTCGGCATGGCGATGGCCTGTGCGATCGTGGCCTGCAATTACGTGAACACCACCGCGCTGGTGGTGACGTTCATGGCCATCGCGTTCTTCGGCAAGGGCATGGGCGCGCTCGGCTGGGCCGTGGTGGCCGACACCAGCCCCGCCGCCGCAAGCGGCCTGAACGCTGCGCTGTTCAATACCTTCGGCAGCCTGGCCGGCATCACCACGCCGCTTGCCATCGGATTTCTGGTGAGCCGCCTGCATTCGTTCGACGCGGCACTGATGTTCGTGGGTGCGCACGCGCTGCTCGCCGCGCTCAGCTATCTGCTCGCGGTGGGCGAGATCCGGCGCGTGACGCTGTAGTCGCGCACGCCCCGACGAACCAGACCCGCTTTTGACCATTTCGACAATGAAACCCATCAATCGCAGACAAGCGCTCAAAACCGGCCTGGTGCTGATTGCCAGTGCGACGGCCGCCTCGATCTTCCGGCCCGTCGACGCCGGCCCTGCCGAGGGCGACGCCTACGCCGGCACCTTCACCGGCGGCGTACCGTGGAAATCCCGCCCGATCGTGCTGCCCGAGCCGGTGACGGACGATGCGCGCGTGTTCTTCACCGATGCCGAAGCCGCGCTCGTCGCAGCCATTCAGGAGCGCCTGATTCCGGCCGACGAGCTCGGCATGAGCGCGGTCGAAGCCGGCTGCGTGCGCTTCGTCGATCATCAGCTTGCCGGCCCGTTCGGCCAGGCCGCCTCGCGCTATCAGCGCGGCCCGTTCCGCGAAGGCACGCCCGAGCAGGGCAGCCAGTCGCGGTCGACACCGGCCGACACGTATCGCCGCGGCCTGGCCGAATTCGACGCGCATGTGCGCGAGCACACCGGCCACACGTTCGCCGAACTCTCGCCCGACGCGCGCGACGCCTTCCTCGAACGCATGGAAGCCGGCGACGTGCGCTTTCGCGACGTGGACGGCCGGGCGTTCTTCGCGCTGCTGCTGCAGAACGTGCGCGAAGGCTATCTGGCCGACCCGATCTACGGCGGCAATCGCGACATGGTGGGCTGGAAGATGATCGGCTTCCCCGGCGCGCGCTACGACTACCGCGACTACCTCGGCCAGATCGGCAAGACCATCGCGATCCAGCCGGTCAGCCTGATCGATCACGCATGAGCGCCGCGCACGCACCGAACCCCAAGCAGGAGCCCCACGCATGAAGTACACCCGCCCTCACGCGGACGTCGTGATCGTCGGCCTCGGCTGGTCCGGCAGCACGATCGCCGAGGACCTGACGCGCGCCGGCCTGAACGTGGTCGCGATCGAACGCGGCGCCTGGCGCGATATCGACAACGACTATCCGACCACGATCGACACCGACGAGCTGCGCTGGTCGGTGCGCCGCGAGATCCTCGCGCCGCCCTCGCTCGAAACCTACACGGTGCGCAATCGCAGCGACCAGATCGCCCTGCCCGCGCGCGAATGGAACAACTGGACGCTCGGCTACAACGTCGGCGGCGCCGGCACGCACTGGGCCGCGGCCAGTTGGCGCTTCAATCCGTGGGATTTCGAGGTGCGCACGCGCGTGCTCGAACGCTACGGCGCGAAGCAACTGGTCGACGGACTGATCGTGCAGGACTGGGGCGTCACCTATCGCGAACTCGAAGCGGATTACACGCGCTTCGAGCAGATCGCGGGCACCTCGGGCCAGGCCGGCGTGGTCGACGGCCAGCGCATCGCGGGCGGCAATCCGTTCGAAGGCTCGCGCTCGACACACTACCCCACGCCGCCCACCGTGCGCAGCCGCTGGAACACCGTGTTCGCCGACACGGCCAGCAAGCTCGGCTATCACCCGTTCCCGGTGCCGGCCGGCACCGTTTCGCAGGCCTACACGAATCCGCTCGGCGTGCGGATGGCGCCGTGCACCTATTGCGGCTATTGCCAGTTGTTCGGTTGCGGCAACTGGTCGAAATCGAGCCCGAACGCCTGCGTGATCCCCGCGCTGATGCAGCGGCCCAACTTCACGATGGTGACCGAATCGGAGGTCATGAAGGTCGAACTGGCGCGCGACCGGCGCACCGCGCGCGGCGTCACGTTCGTCGATTCGAACGGCAACGAGGGCTTCCAGCCGGCCGACATCGTCGTGATCGCCGCCTATCAGCTCGACAACGTGCGGCTGATGCTGCTGTCGGGCATCGGCAAGCCGCACGATCCGGCCACCGGCGAAGGCGTGGTCGGCCGCGCGTACTGCTTCCAGACCTTGTCGTATGCCTACGTGCATTTCGAGAACGAGAAGCTGAACCCGTACATCAACACCGGTGCGCTCGCCACGCAGATCGACGATTTCAACGCCGACAACTTCGACCACAGCGGCCTCGGCTTCATCGGCGGCGCCGGCATTCAGGGCCTGTCGAATTCTGGCTTGCCGATCGGGCTGTCCGGCACGCTGGCGCCCGGCGCGAAGCAATGGGGCTCGGGCTGGAAGAAGGCGTTTCGCCATGCTTACCAGAACTACGCGATGATCCAGGGCCAGGGCACGAGCTATTCGCATCGCTCGCAATACCTCGATCTCGATCCGACCTACACCGATCGTCACGGCCGCCCGCTGCTGCGGATGACCTACAACTACAACCTCAACGACCAGCGCTCGGGCGCATTCATCCGCGACCGCTGCCGCGAGATCGCCGTGGCCACCGGCGCGAAGCACATCGAGGCCGTCTCGTTCGCGGACAACAACTACAGCCCGTACACGCCGAACGATTCGTCGCACACGATCGGCGGCGCCGTGATGGGCACCGACCCGCGCACCAGCGCGCTGAATCGCTATCAGCAAAGCTGGGACGTGCACAACGTGTTCGTGCTCGGCGCGTCGTCGTTCCCGAACAACGGCGGCTTCAACCCGACCATCACGATCGGCGCGCTCGCGCTGTGGACTGCGCGCGCGATTCGCGAGCGCTATCTGAAGGATCCCGGCCCGCTGGTGCGGATCTAGCCGATACGCAAGACATCAAGGCCGCCGTGCGCGGCCGCAACCCACCCGGCGGTGGCCAAGGCCGTCGGCCGCCGCCCGATAAGGACGCATCCCGCCGGGATCGCGCCACCCAATCAGGAGAACGAAGAACATGAAGAAGACCTTGCTGAAGCTCGCCGCCGTTGCGGCCGTCGCCGCCGCCCCGCTCGCGACGCAGGCGCAGAGCACCGCCCCCGCGAACTCGCCCGACGTCGTGGCTCAGCCGAACGTGTCCACTGCCGCCGCGCTGCGGCTCGCCGCCACCGCCACGCAGATCGCCGCTTCGCGCGGCATGAAGATCTGCATCGCCGTGACCGACACCGACGGCCATCTACTGGCCTTCACGCGCATGCAGGGTGCCTATGCCGGTTGCGTGGACGCATCGATCGCCAAGGCGAAATCGGCCGCCCGCTTCGCGATCAACACCATCACGTTCTACGATCTCGCCCGCAAGGAAAATCTCGCGATCGGCACGATCCCGGGCATTCTGCCGGCCGTGGGCGGCGTCGTGCTCAAGCATGACGATGCGGTGGTCGGCAGCGTCGGCGTCAGCGGCGACACCGATCTGACCGAGCAGAAGCTCGCGGAAGACGTCGCACGCACATTCCACTGACCCGCGTTACGCGCAGCCAGCACGCGCCGGAGGTGGCGTGGCCCGGTTCGAAGAACGGGCCACGCTCGACCTCGATGGCGCCGGCGTATTTCCGACCCTCTTACGTCTTTTCTCCATCATGCGCATTCATTCGCTCCGTGCCGGCGCATTCGCGCTGGCGATCGCCGTCGCATTGCCCGGCTACGCATTCGCCGCCGACGACGCCCACGCGCTGCTGCGCCCGGCCGCCAACCTGTCGCTCGACGGTGCGTCGCAACTGCTCGACCGCGCGGTCGCACAGGCCCGCGCCGACGGCGTCCACCCATGCATCGCGATCGACGACGCGAGCGGCAACCTGCTCGCGTTCAAACGCATGGACGGCGCCGCGCCCGGCTGCGTGGCCGCCGCGATGAAGAAGGCCGAATCGGCCGCGATCAACGGCATCGACACCGTCGTGTTCTACGACCTCGCACGCAAGCAGAATCCCGCGCTCGGCAGCATCCCCGGCATCCTGCCCGCAGTCGCGGGCGTGGTGATCCGCGCGAATGGCGCCGTCGTCGGCAGCCTCGGCGTGGCAGGCGGATCGAGCGATGCCGAGGAGCAGCAATTCGCGTCTGGGCTCGCGCGCGAGTTCGAAGCGACGCTCGCCGGCCACTGAGCCTTCGTTCCCCCTCTTCGCCCACGCCACCATGAACTCGTCTCTTCCCCTTTCCACCACGGTCGTCGACGGTGCGTTCGCGCACGATTACGACGTGCTGAAGCCGTCTGTCGTACCTGGCGCGATCGCCGCCGCCGGGATCGCCGCGACGCTCGCCGCCGCGCTGTATGACACCTACGCCGGCGCATTGCCCGATTTCGCCGCATGGTCGTGCCTGCTCGCGCTCGCGATCTCGCTCGCGTCCGCGCTGTGGATCACGCCGCGCGCATTCTGCCCCGGCTTCCTGATCTCGCTGCTGACGTTCATGATCGCGTGGCGCGTCGCCGCAATGAACGGCGCGGTACTGGTCGAAACGGTCGCGGGCATCGCGTTCGTGTCGTTCGTCGCGCAGTTCGTCGATTGCGCGATCACCGATCAGCGCCGCAACGGCGGCCGCGCCGGCGCATGGCTCGGCACGCTGCTCTGGCAGATGACGTTCGTGCGCCTCGTGTTCGGGCTCAACGAGCTCGGCCATGCGACCGAGAAGATCTTCGCGGGCCATGCCTCGTTCGTGCATCTCGTTGCGGTATTTCACGGCTTCGGGATCGGCGACGCTGCCGCCGCGCTGGTGATCCTGGGCGGTCTCACCGAGCTCGCGTCCGCGATCAGCGTCGGGCTCGGCCTGTTCGCCCGGCTCGGCGCGGTCATCAGCGTCGTGTATTTCCTCGTCGCGACCCTCGGCTTCGGCGGCGAGTGGACCCGTGGCTACGCATGGGCAACGGCCGGCGGCGGCGGATGGGAATACGTGCTGTTGCTGCTGACGGCGATCGGCAGCGTGGTGCTGACTGGCGCCGGGAAGTTCTCGCTCGACGGCTGGCTGCTGCAACGCGGGAAGATCCCGCGTGCGTTGCGCCCGCTGTGCGCCAATCGTGCCGCTGCCGACGCATAGCGGGGCGATACCCGTCCTGTCGATGGCGTCGATCCGGCGAAGGACGACGCCATCGAGCTGCCGCGAGCCCCCCCAACGTCTCCTTGCTCGGCATCAGCAGTTCGGTTTTCCATCCTCAAGCCGCCACAGGCCGAGCGGATTGCCGTCGCGCAAGGCCTCAGGCAGCAGCGAAGGCGGCAGATCCTGATAGCAGACCGGCCGCAGGAACCGCTCGATCGCCGTCGCGCCGACCGAGGTCGCGCGGCTGTCCGAGGTCGCCGGGAACGGCCCGCCGTGCACCATCGCATACGACACCTCCACACCGGTCGGATAGCCGTTCGCGAGCACGCGGCCGGCCTTGCGCTCCAGCATGGGCAGCAGCGCGTGCGCGAGTGCGAGATCGCCCGCATCGTCGGCGTCGAGTTGCAGCGTGGCCGTTAGTTGCCCTTCGAGATGCGCCGCCACGCGCTTCAGTTCGGCGGCATCGCGGCAGCGGATCACGGTCGAAGCGGGGCCGAACACTTCGTCGCCGAGCGCGGCGTTGTTCAGGAACGTGTCGGCGTCCGTCACGAACAGCGCGGCGCAGGCCTGCGACGGGCCGCTTTCCGCCTCGCCGCGCGCGGCCAGCAACACACCGCCCTGCCCGCCGAGCTGCGCGAGACCTGCCGTATAGGCCGCGTGGATGCCGGGCGTCAGCATCGTCTGCGCGGCCTTGGCGCGCAACGCGGTGCTCGCGTGCTCGATGAACGCGGCCAGCGGCGCGCCGTCGATCGCGATCACGAGGCCCGGGTTGGTGCAGAACTGGCCCGCGCCGAGCGCCAGCGAATCGACGAAGCCGCGGGCGATGGCTTCGGTGCGGCCAGCCAGCGCGGCCGGCAACACGAACAGCGGGTTGATGCTGCTCATTTCCGCGTAGACGGGAATCGGCTCCGCGCGCGCCGCCGCCACGCGCATCAGCGCGAGGCCGCCGCCGCGCGAGCCTGTGAAGCCGACGGCCTTGACGAACGGATGCGCGACCAGCGCCGAGCCCACCGTGCGGCCCTCGCCGAAAATCATCGAGAACGTGCCTTCCGGCAGCCCGCAACGCGCGACCGCCGCCTGCACCGCGCGCCCGACCAGCTCCGAGGTGCCCGGATGCGCGCCGTGCGCCTTCACCACCACCGGGCAACCGGCCGCGAAGGCCGAAGCGGTATCGCCGCCGGCCACCGAGAAGGCCAGCGGGAAATTGCTGGCGCCGAACACCACCACCGGCCCGAGCGGAATCTTCTGCATGCGCAGGTCGGCGCGCGGCAGCGGCTTGCGTTCGGGTTGCGCGCTGTCGAGTGTCGCGCCGAGCCAGCGGCCGTCGCGCACCACTTGCGCGAACAGGCGCAGCTGGCCGACCGTGCGCGCGCGCTCGCCTTCGAGGCGCGCTTTCGGCAAGCCGGTTTCGGCGTGGGCGCGCTCGATCAGCGCATCGCCGAGCGCGACGATGCCGTCGGCGATCGCCTCCAGAAAGGCCGCGCGCGTGGCGAGCGGCGCCTGGCGGAACGGATCGAACGCCGCCTCGGCCAGCGTGCAGGCGCGTTCGACCGCTTCGGCCTCGCCGGCCGCGAAGGCCGGCTCGGCGATCTCCGCGCCGGTCGACGGGTTGATCGCGCGCGCGGCGCGGCCGCTGCCGCGCACGATGGATTGGCCTAGCAACAGGTCGCCGGTAATCTGCATGGGTCAAGCTCCTCGAAAAGGGGGATGGGAATCGGTTCAGCCGCGGCTTGCATGGGGCGTGCGCCACGACGCGCCGAGCGCGCCGACGATCAGCGCGCCCGAGGCGGTCAGGGCGACGATCGGCAAGAGGCCCAGCGCATAGCTGCCGGTCGCGCCCTTGACGAGGCCGAACAGCCAGGAGCCGAGGAAGCTGCCGAGGCCGCCGATCGCATTGACCTGGGCGAGCACCACGGCCGCCTCGCGCGGCGTGAAGTTTTCGTAGACGAAGGCCCAGAACGGCCCCTTGAACGCGAACGTCGACATCAATGCGATGCTGAGCGCGCCGATCGTCAGCGGCAGGTTGCCGATCGCGCCGACGCTGGCCAGCGCGAGGCTCACGAGCACCATCGGCACCAGCGTGTAAAAGCGCCGGTTGCCGCTCGTGTCCGACATCCGTCCCCACACGAGCATCGCGATCACGGCCGCGCCGTACGGCACCGCGTTGAGCATGCCGGCCTCGAGATTGCTCAGGCCGTGCGACTTGATGATTTGCGGCTGCCAGACCGCGAGCCCCACGGCCGCCGCCGAAATCCCCGCATAGACGAACGCGCAGCCGAGCACCTTCGGCGCGAGCAGCAGCGTCATCAAGGGACGCGCGGGCTGATCCGGTTGCGCGGCGCGATCGCTGGCGAGGCGCCGTTCGAGCCATTGCAGCTCCTCGGGCGTGAGCCACGGCGCGCTCGATGGCCGGTCGCTGAGCACGCGCAGACACGCCACGCCGAGCAGCACCGATGGAATCGCCTCGAGCAGGAACATCCATTTCCAGCCGGACATGCCGAGCCAGCCGTGCAGCTCCAGCAGCAGCGCCGACAGCGGCGAACCGACGAACAGCGACAGCGGCACGCCGGTGGTGAACACCGCGACCACCCGGCTGCGATAGGCCGCGGGGAAAAAGTAGGTGATGTAAAGAATCACGCCGGGATAAAAGCCGGCCTCGGCTGCGCCGAGCAGGAAGCGCACGATCGCGAACGACATCGGGCCGCTGACGAAGATCGACGCAGCCGCGATCAAGCCCCAGGTGATCATGATCCGGGCGATCCAGCGCCGTGCGCCGAAGCGCTCGAGCATCAGATTGCTCGGGACTTCGAAGAAAAAATAACCGAGAAAGAAAATGCCGCTGCCGAACCCGAAGGCCTGCGCGGTGAGCCCGATGTCGCCGTTCATCTGGAACGACGCGATGCCGACGTTGGCGCGATCCAGATAGGCGAAGAAGTAACACATGACCAGGAATGGCACGATGCGCAGCGCCGCCTTCCTGATCACCCGTCGTTCGATGTCGCTGATGCTGCTGTCGACCTGCATCGCTGTCTCCCGCGCCGGACCGGGCCGGCGCTCGTCCTGCATGAAGGCCCGCGCCGGGCGGCTGCCACGGCGCGAGTGCTGCGGATGTCGCGCGTGTCGCGACTCAGAACTTGTGGCGCATGCCGAGACGGACCACAGCCTGATGGTTGTTGCTCGACGGTGACGACTGGTTGTTGATCGAGGCCACGGCCGGGCGGTTCAGCGAATCGGTGCCGGACGCCTTCTGGTACACGCCGATCAGGTAGACGTCGGTGCGCTTCGACAGCAGATAGTCCACGCCGAGCATGCCTTGGTGATAGGTCGCACCCGAGTTGATGCCGGTCGACGACGCGATGCTGCTGCCGCTCGTGTAGGCGTAGGCGAGGCCGATCAGCAGCGTCGGGCTCAGCTGGTACTTGAAGTTCGCCTCAGCGCTGTTGAAGTGCATGCTGCCGCGATAACCCGACGGATTCGGCCCGCTGGTCGTATCGCCGAGATCCTTCAGCGCGATGTTCGAATACACCGCGCCGAGCGTGGCGGCGCCGAGCGTGTACGAAACGCCGGTGCTGATCAACTGGTACGTGTGGGCCGAGGTGAAGCCGCTCAGGACCGGGTAGGTCGAGTTGGCCGCCGCGGCGGTGGCGCCGCCCGAGGTCGAGGTGCCGAACAGGCCGAGGTTCGGGTTGCGCGCGTTGATGTAGCCCACGCCCAATTGCAGCGGGCCCATCGCATAGCCCGCGCCGACCGACCACACCTGGTTGCGCGTGGTATTGCCCGCCACGCCGCCGAAGCTGTAGTCGCCGCCGAACGAGAAGCCGGCGTAGTTGACGCTGCGGAACTTCACGTCGTTGTTGATGCGGAACGTGTTGTTGGAGTCGTCGAGGTCGGCCGGATGCGCGCCGATGTTGCCGGCCCACTGGTTGTTGACGGCGAATTGCGCGAGAAAATCCATCGCCGTGGCGTACTGGCGCCCGGCCGTCACCGTGCCGTAGGGCGAACTCAGGCCGACGTAAGCCTGGCGCCCGAACAGCGCGCCGCCCTGCCCGAGCTTGCCGGTGCTGGCGTCGAAGCCGTTTTCGAGCACGAAGATCGCGCGCAGGCCGCCGCCGAGATCCTCGCTGCCCTTGAGCCCGAAGCGGCTGCCCTGCATCACGCCGCTCTGCAGTGCAAAGGAGCGGCTGCCGTTCATGTTGCTGTTGTAGTTGATGCCTTCGTCGATGATCCCGTAAAGGGTCACGCTGCTTTGCGCACTGGCTGCGCCGCACAGGGCCATGCCGGCCAGCCCTGTGACGATCGTTTTCTTCATCTCCACCTCTGTACTCCTAATTGATTAATTGGTATGAACGCTTTTATGCACTGCGAGCGACTTAGTGTTCCGCGTCGAGCCGGCGAATCCTGCCGACCAGAAACAGATAGGACAGCGCGCCGATCAGGCCGTGCGCGGCCACGAAATACATCGCGCCGGTAAACGAGCCGGTGATTTGCACGGCGTAGCCGATCACGATCGGCGTGACGATGCCCGCCAAACTGCCGAACAGGTTGAACAGACCGCCGGCCACACCCACGCGCTCGGGCGGCGAGGTATCGGACACCACGGCCCAGTTGACGGCGGCCAGGCCCTTGCCGAAGATCGCCAGCGACATCAGCGCCACCACCGTGTACGGCGATTGCACGAAGTTGCAGAGCAGCAGGCAGGACGCCAGCAGCATGCCGGCGACGAACGGCGTCTTGCGCGCCACGCTGAGGCTCGCGCCCCGGCGCAGCATCCGGTCCGACAGGAAGCCGCCGGCAATGCCGCCGACGAAGCCCGCGATCGCCGGCACCGTGGCGAGCAGGCCCACCTCGACGATGCTCATGCCACGCCCTTTCACCAGGTAGATCGGAAACCAGGTGATGAAGAAATACTGCAGCGAGGTCAAGCAGTACTGCCCCAGATAGACGCCGAGCATCATCCGCTTGCCGAGGAAGAAGCGCAGCGCGCGCAAGTCGATGCGCGACGCGGCGCTCGCGCCCTTACGGCCGGCCCCGAGGTTCGCGCCGCCCTCGCGCAGATAGTCGAGCTCGGCGGCATTGGCGCGCGGATGCGCGAGCGGCTGGCGCATCACGCGGAACCACACGACCGACAGCGCCAGCCCGAGCCCGCCCATCACCCAGAACACGCTGGGCCAGCCGGCCGAGTGCACGAGAAAGCCCATCATCGGCACGAACACCACCACGGCGATGTACTGCGCGGAGTTGTAGATCGAGGTGGCCAGCCCGCGTTCGCGCATCGGGAACCAGGTCGAGACGATCGCGCTGTTGGCCGGCGAGACCGGCGACTCGACGAGCCCGAGCAGGAAGCGCAGCACGAACAGCGCGGCGATCGCGGCCGCCGTCGACAAGGCGCCGAGAAAGCCCTGCGCGAACGTGCAGAGCGACCACAGCACGAGGCTGATGCCGTACACCTTGATCGCATCGAAGCGGTCGAGCAGCCAGCCGGCCGGCAGTTGCGCGATCACATAGGCCCAGGCGAAGGCCGAAAACACGTAGCCGAGCGCCACGGGGCCGATGCCGAGATCGGCCGAAATCGCCGAGCCGGTGATCGACAGGTTGGCGCGGTCGCCCAGATTGACGGCGCTGGCGAGCACCAGCATCGCCAGCACGCCGTACCGCACCGAAGTACGCTGCATCGTGGCGGAACCCGCCGCGGCGGCGCCTGCACTTTTCATGGTCATGTCTCCTCGTTCTCTGCCCGGCCGGCGCGCCGGCCGGGATCGCTTTTGGGGCCTCAGCCGCGCCGCTCGGCCAGGCGCTTCTCGAGCCGGGCCGACAGGCGGTCGAGTTCCTGCACGTCGGCCGCCGACAGCTTCGGCCCCGGCGTGCGCATCGTGGCGTGACGGATCGCACCACGCCGACGCATCATTTCCTTGCGCGCGCACACGCCCCAGAAGCCCATCGCCTCGTAACGCAGCAGCGGCAGGTAGATGTCGAATACGTCGTCGGCCTCGTCCTTCCTGCCGGCCGCGTGCAGCTTGTAGACCTCGGACAGCATCTCCGGATACGAGAAGCCGGCCATCGGGCCGTCGGCGCCGCGTTCGAGTTCGAGCGGCAGATACATGGCGTTGTTGCCGGTCAGGATCGCGACGCGGCGCCCCCCGCCCTCGCGCAGGCGCGAGATCTTGTTCAGGCAGGGCAAATCCTCTTCCTTCACGAGCTCGATCTCGGCATGCGTCTCGATCAGTTCGAGGATCGCCGGTACCGACATCGCCACCTTCGAGGCGAACGGGAAATCCTGCAGCACGGTCGGCACGCCCGCGTTGCGGCGGAACACTTCCGCGAAATAGCCGTGCAGTTCCTCGTCGGTCTGGATGCCGGCCGGCGGTGCGATCATCACGCCGGCCGCGCCGAGGTCCATCACGCGCGCGCTGAGGTCGGTCAGCTGCGCGAGGCTCGCATTGCTGACGCCGACCGCCACCGGCCGCGAGCCGGCACGTTTGATGAAGCGTTGCGCGACCTGCAGCGCTTCGTCGGCATTGAGCTTGCCGGCTTCGCCGCTGACGCCGAGCACCGTGAAGCCCTGCGCACCGTGCTCGATGTAGAAATCGACGAGCGTGTCGATGCTTTCCAGATCCACCGCGCCGTTCGCGTCGAACGGCGTCTGGGTGACGATGAATACTCCTTTTGAATCGCGCAGCATGGGGTTCTCCAGTCAGAAATGTCGCCTAGGCGAAATGAATTCGGGTTCAGGGGCGATGCGTAGCCGCCGGCATCGGCAGGTCGAGCCGGTCGGCCCAGGCGCGCATGCGGCTCAGCACATCGGGCGCGAGTGCGATGCCGTCGCGCAGTTGCTGGCGGCGCAGTGCCAAAGCACGCTCGCCGGGCAGGCGCACCGGCGGCGAGCCGGGCCGAACGCGGCTCGCGTGGCAGGCCTCGGCCAGCCAGGTGGTTTCGTCGAGGAAGGCGTCGAGGCCGCCGAGCAGGCGCGGGTTCAGCACCTGCAGGAACACGCCCTGGCCGAACTTGTCGGGGCGGCTGCGGCGGCCCGAACCCGGCAGCGCCAGCGTCAGCGCCTCGACAGCGAGCCCGAGGCCGAAGCCCTTGTAGCCGAACTCGAGCCCGCCGAGCGGCAGCACCGTGCCGGCCGGCTGCCGCGAAAGCACGGCGGGATCGTCGGTCGGCTCGCCTTCGGCATCGAGCAGCCAGTGCCCGGGCAGCGTTTCGCCGCGCTCGGCGAAGGCCGTGAAGAACGAGTTGCTGCCGAGCGAGGTGCATTGATCGATCAGGATCGGCTCGCCGCGCGTCGGGATGCCGTATGCGATCGGGTTGGTGGTCAGCACCGGATCCATGCCGCCGAACGGCGCGACCGAGGCCACGCCGGCATTGGTGGCCGACAGCGTGACCAGCAGATTGCGCTCGACCAGCGGCAACAGATAGCTTTGCAGGCAGCCGATGTGCGAGCACTCGGCGATGGTCGCCACTACCACGGCACGCGATTCGGCGCGCGCGATCACGGCATCGACGGCCTGCTGCATGACCCAGGCGCCGGGCAAGCGGTTCGCGTGCCAGGCAAATGCGCTGTCGGTGTCGGACAGCACGCGGATCTCGCCTTCGCGGGCGATCTGCCCGGCCTGCAGGCGTTCGAGATAGGTCGCCAGCAGCCAGAGGCCGTGGCTGCGGTGGCCGAGCAGTTCGGCATCGAGCAGCCGCGCGGCCACCGGCGCCGCGTGCGCGGCGCTCAGGCCGCAACGTTGCAGGGCGGTCGAGGCGAACGCGAGCAGCGCGTCGTGGTCATGCGGGGCATCGGCGTGCGCCGTGGCGTCGTGAGTCATTGGGTATCCTGAAGTTCGAGTGCGTCGGCGACGAGGCGGCCGCCGAGCACGGCGGCGATGTTGTCGAGCCCGCGCAGGCCGAGCGCGTTGCGCGTCTGGACCGTCGAGGAGCCGCTGTGCGGCGTCAGAAACACCTGCGGCAGCGCGAGAAAGCGCGGATCGACGTGCGGCTCGCGCCGGAACACGTCGAGACCGGCGGCGGCCACCTGGCCGGCGAGCAGCGCCTCGATCAGCGCGTCCTCGTCGATCAGGCTGCCGCGCGCCGTGTTCACGACGATCGCGCCGCGCGGCAGCAGCGCCAGCTCGCGCGCACCGATCAGCGGCGCGGTGCCCGCGCTGCCGGGCAGATGCAGCGACAGAATCCGCGCCTGCGGCAGCATGTCGTGCAACGAAGCGAAGTAGCGCGCGCCCTGCTCGAGCTCGGGCGCGACGCGGCGCCGGCTGTGATAGAGCACCGTCATGCCGAACGCCCGCGCGCGCTGCGCCACCGCCTGGCCGATGCGGCCCATGCCGACGATCGCGAGCGTGTTGCCGCTGACGCGCTGGCCCAGCAGCTCGCTGAGGCCGAGCGGGCGGCCCCAGCCGTCTTCCATCACTTTCAGGTGCTCGCGCGCGCGGCGGCTCGCGGCGAGGATGTGCAGCATCGCGGCATCGGCTGTGCATTCCGTCACCACCGGCGCGTTCGTCACGACGATGCCGGCGTCGGCCGCCGCTTGCAGATCGATGTGGTCGAACCCGACGCTGGTGGTGGCCGCCACACGCAGGCTCGGCGGCAAGCGCTCGATCAGCGCGCGATCCAGGCGCAGGCTGCCCGAGAACAGCAGGCCCTGCGCGTCATGCGCGTGTGCCTGCTCGGCGAGTGCCTCGGCACCAAGCGCGTGCTCGGGCACGAATGCGTCGAATTCCGACTTCGCGCGCGCCTCGACGGCGGACGGCATCGGTCGTGACAGGATGAGGCGATGCTTCATGCGGTCTCCGTGACGGCGGTCTTGCTGCCGGCCGGCAAGGCCAGCCGCTTCAGTTTGCCGACGATGAACAGGTAGCTCAGCGCGCCCACCAGCGCATGTGCGCCGACGAAATACATCGTGCCCGTGAACGAATTCGTCAACGCCAGCATGTAGCCGATCGCGATCGGCGTGACGATCCCCGCGATGTTGCCGGCCACGCCGAACAAGCCACCGGCCGCGCCGACGATTTCGGGCGGCGCCGTATCCACCACCACGGCCAGCCCGATCTGCGCGAGCCCCTTGCCGAACAGTGCGAGCGACATCAGCGCCACCACCACCACGGTGGAATCGGTGAAGTTGCAGAGCACCAGCAGGCTGGCCAGCAACATGCCGGAGATGAACGGCAGCTTGCGCGCCAGCGTCACGCTACCGCCGCGCTTGAGCACGCGGTCCGAGATCGCGCCGCCGAGCACGCTGCCGACGAAGCCGCAGATCGCCGGCAGCGTGGCGACGAAGCCGACGTGCAGCAGATCCATCCCGCGTCCCTTGACGAGGTAGATCGGGAACCAGGTGATGAAGAAATACTGCAGCGCCGTGATGCAGTACTGGCCCAGATACACGCCGGCCATCATGCGGCTCTTCAGCAGCACCTTGATCGCGCCCGGCGGGGCCGGCACGGCCTTGCCCTTGCGCGCCTCGATGTCGATCATCGCGCCGTTCTCGCGCAGATAGTCGAGTTCCTCGCGTGTCACCTTGGCGTGCTGCTCCGGCGCGCGCATCACGGCCAGCCAGAACAGCGAAAGCAGCATGCCGAAGCCGCCCATGAACCAGAACACCCAGTGCCAGCTCAGCGCATGACTCAGCGCCCCCATCACCGGCACGAACAGGACCACGGCCACATATTGCGCAGAACTGAAGATCGAGGTGGCCAGGCCGCGTTCGCGCAGCGGGAACCAGGCAGCGATGATGTAGTTGTTGGCCGGATAGATCGGCGCCTCGACGAAACCGACCAGGAAGCGCAGCGCGAACAGCGCCGCGATCGCGAGGCCGACCGGGAACATCCCGACATAACCTTGCAAAAACGTGAAGAACGACCACAGGAACAGCGCCGCGCCGTACACCTTGATCGAGTTGAAGCGGTCGAGCAGCCAGCCGCCCGGCAACTGGCCGATCACATAGGCCCAGGCGAAGGCCGAGAACACGTAGCCCATCGCCACGCTGCCGAGGCCAAGCTCCTTGGCCATCGGCGCGCCGGCGATCGAAAGATTGGCGCGGTCGCCGAGATTGACGGCCGTGACCAGCAATACCAGGGCGAGAACCTGGTAGCGCATGTAGCGGTGTCGCGCGCGAACCGCGCTGAGAATGGCCTGCGTTGACATCGTTTGTCTCCTGGAGATGGCCCGCGAAGGCCTTCTCGTTCGGACGGCCCGGGTGGACCGCCCCGCCTGTGGCTGCTGGTGCAGCTCTGCCGGCGGTGGGATCGGGCGCGCGCCACGCCGGCGCGCCCGACGACGGGTCGTCGATTCGATCAGCGGTTCTTCAGGTCGAACACATGATGCTGGCGCGTGTGACGCTTGATGTACTCCCAGTCGTACGTCACGCCGAGGCCCGGGCCGGTCGGCACCGGCACCGTGCCGTCCTTGTCGATGCAGTCGATCTGATCGTTGTAATCGCAAGCATAGACATCCGGAATGTTGTTCGCGCAATCGGGGCCGACCAGCGCCACTTCGTAGAAGTTCGAGTTGCGGATCGCGCCCATCACGTGACGATGCGCCGGGCCGACGGCATGCACCTCGACGTCGAGGCCGAACGCTTCGGCCAGCCGCGCCGTCTTGATCGCACCGGTGATGCCCATGTCGTATTCGGGATCGACGCGCACGAAATCCGTGCCGCCCGCCATGATGAAATCGGCCTTCGGCTCGAGGCTGCGGACGTGTTCGCCGATCAGCAGCGGGGTCTTCAGCATCTCGCGCAGCTTCTTGTGCGAGAAGGCCGACAGGCCGGCGTCGCGATACGGATCCTCGAACCAGAAGTAGTTCGCCTCGTCGCAGGCGCGGCCCACGTAGAGCGCGTCGGCGAAGGTCTTCAAGTCGCAGGCGCCGTCGTACATCAGTTCCATCTCGCTGCCGACCGCCTTGCGCGTGGCCAGGATCGCGGCCGCCTCTTCCTTAGGATTGCCATCGAACCAGCCGTGGATCTTGTAGCCGCGATAGCCCATCTCGCGGCAGCGCACCGCGAATTCGCCATAGGCTTCGGGGCTGTCGAGGCCACCGTTTCGGTCGCCGTGGAACGTGCTCGCATAGGCCTTCAGGCGCGAGCGATAGCCACCGAGCAGGTGGGACACCGAAGCATTGACCTGCTTGCCGGCCAGATCCCACAGCGCGATGTCGATCGGGCCGTGGCCCATGTGGTCGAAGTGATGCAGCTTGCGCTTGAACTCGTCGTAGAGCGCCTCGCGCATCGACGGATCACGGCCGAGCAGATCGGGCGCGAGCATGATCGACTGCGCCAGCGCCGGGCGCGTGCCGCCCCACATGGCGACGTACTCGCCGCGCGCGCCATCGTCGGTTTCGATCACGATCGCGTACTTCGACAGCTTCATCCGGCCACCCTTCTTGTAGGCGACGTGGTTGTGGGTGTACTCGGATTCGGCCGCGAGATTTTCCACCTGGTATTCGAAGTCGAAGATCTCGACGCGGGAAATTTTGGACATACCTGTCTCCGTGAGAGCAAGCGCGAGATAGCGCTATCTGTGTATGCAAAGATAGCGCTATCTCAAAGACTTGGCAAGCATCGATGTCCCGGTGTTTACGCTAAGGGGAGCGGCGGACGCCGCAGCGGCGGGGGTGAAACGGAATCAGGCGGAAGCGCGCCGCACCATCGAGAACCCGACGTCGACGATGGGCTCGGCGGCCTGGTTCGCGGCCCGCGCGAAGATCAGGCGCGCGGTTTCCTCGCCGATGATCCTGCCGTCGGCGCGGATCGTGGTGAGCGGCGGATCGGTGTCGGGCGCGAAGTTCAGGTCGCCATAGCCGACCACGGCCAGATCTTCCGGCACGCGCAGGCCCTGCGCCTTCGCCTCGGTCAGCACGCCGAGCGCGACCATGTCGGAGGTGCAGAACACGGCGCGCACCGTGCTCGCGCGCGCCAGCACGCCGGCCAGCGCGCGACGCCCCTCGCCGAGCGTGCTCGGCGCCGGAATTCGCACCGATTCCACGCGCACCGACGGATCCTTGGCGTGGATCGTCTCGAGGAAACCTTCGGCACGCATCGCGGCGCGCGCGTCGTCTGCGCTGATGATCGCGACGTGACGCCAGGCCTGTTCTAGCAGGAAATCGGCGGCGGCGCGGCCCACCGCGCTCTGCGAGAAGCCGACCACCATGTCGAGCGGCCGCGGCGGCATGTCCCAGGTTTCGATGACGGGAATCGCCGAGGCCAGCAGGCGCTGGCGGCCCTCCTCGGAGCGCACGCCGCCGACCGTCACGATCGCATCGGGCCGGCGCGCGATCAGCGCGTCGAGCAGCCCCGGCTCGGACTGGTTGCCGTAGTCGGCCTCGCCAAGGATCATCTGATAGCCCTTGCTCGCCAGCCTGCTGCGCAGCGACTGCACGAACTCGAGGTAGATGGTGGACGCCAGGCTCGGCACGATCACCGCGACGAGCAGGCTGCGCGCCGAGGCCAGCCCGCCGGCCAGCAAGTTGGGTACGTAGCCGGTTTCGATCACGGCGCGGCGCACACGTTCGACCATCTCCGGATTGACCGTGTCGGGCGCGTTGAGCGCCCGCGAGGCTGTCATGTGCGCAACGCCGGCCGCACGTGCCACATCGGCCAGCGTCACGCGTCCGCTGCCACGGCGCACGCGCCGTTTGACCGTTGAAGAAGAATTGTCCACTGCCAAGTTGATGCCCTCGAACCGATGCATTTCGACTTGCGGCGCGGCACCCGAGACAGCGCCGCCAGCGGCCCGAGGCGCCGCCGCGTCTCGTTCCGGATTATGCCTTACGGCTCCCGGCGCAAAGGGAACTGGCTGGGTGGGGGATCGGCGAGCGCTGGACTGATCGGAACATGCGGCATGGTCATTTTGGCGGCGTGGGTCGCGAGGCCTTCGAGCAAGCTCGCGACGTCGAATCAAAATGGACACCGATAAATCGCTGCAAGACAGCTTCGGACTTGATTGCAGGGGAATATGGTGGGCCCGGCGGGGTTTGAACCCGCGACCAATCGATTATGAGTCGACTGCTCTAACCGCTGAGCTACAGGCCCTGAGTTGCTGCTGAGAACTGCTGGATGAACGGCGACGCGGTGGAGAACCGCACCGGGACGCGCGCCTCGCATGCCGCTGGCGGCACCGGGGACGGCATTGTACCGAACAATTGGGGAGACAAGCACCGCCGCCGGTCGTGCAACCGGCGGCGGCCGGGACAGCGCCTTCGATCAGTTCCCTTCGAGGAACGACTTCAGCTTGTCCGAGCGGCTCGGGTGACGCAGCTTGCGCAGCGCCTTGGCCTCGATCTGACGGATCCGCTCACGCGTGACATCGAACTGCTTGCCGACTTCTTCCAGCGTGTGATCGGTGCTCATCTCGATACCGAAACGCATGCGCAGCACCTTCGCTTCGCGCGGCGTCAGCGAGTCGAGCACGTCCTTCACGACGTCGCGCATGCTGGCGTGCAGCGCGGCATCGGCCGGAGCCACCGTGTTCGAATCCTCGATGAAATCGCCCAGATGGGAATCGTCGTCGTCACCGATCGGCGTTTCCATCGAGATCGGCTCCTTCGCGATCTTCATGATCTTGCGGATCTTGTCTTCCGGCATTTCCATCTTCTCGGCCAGCGTTGCCGGATCCGGCTCGAGGCCGGTTTCCTGCAGGATCTGACGCGAGATGCGGTTCATCTTGTTGATCGTTTCGATCATGTGAACCGGGATCCGGATCGTACGTGCCTGGTCCGCGATCGAACGCGTGATGGCCTGACGGATCCACCACGTCGCATAGGTCGAGAACTTGTAGCCGCGACGGTATTCGAACTTATCCACCGCCTTCATCAGGCCGATGTTGCCTTCCTGGATCAGGTCGAGGAACTGCAGGCCGCGGTTCGTGTACTTCTTGGCGATCGAGATCACGAGACGCAGGTTGGCCTCGGTCATTTCACGCTTGGCCTGACGCGCCTTCAGTTCGCCGGCCGCCATCTGGCGGTTGGTTTCCTTCAGATCCTTCAGCGGCAGCACGACGCGCGCCTGCAGATCGAGCAGACGTTGCTGCTGCTCGTGGATCGCCGGCACGTTGCGTTCGAGGATCGCGCTGTACGAATGGCTTTCGCCCGCGACCTTCTCGGCCCACGTGAGATCCGTTTCGCTGCCCGGGAAGCGCGTGATGAATTCCGAACGCGGCATGCCGCACTTGTCGACCACGATGTGCAGGATCTGACGCTCGACCTGACGCACTTCGTCGACCTGCGCACGCAGCGTGTCGCACAGACGCTCGACGGTACGCGCCGTGAAGCGGATCGACATCAGTTCGTTCTGGATCGTTTCCTGCGCCTTCAGGTAGGCCTTCGACTTGTAGCCTTCCTTCTCGAACGCGCGGCGCATCTTGTCGAACCATTCGCTGATGAGGGCGAACTTCTCGAGCGAGGTGCGCTTCAGAGCTTCGAGCTGCGCCGCGTTGGCCGTAGCCTGCGCCGCGCCGTCGTCGTCCTCTTCTTCCTCGTTCTCGTCGGCTTCCTCTTCCTCGGCGTCCGCAGCTTCGGCTTCTTCCGCTTCCTTCGCGTTGAAGCCGTCGGAATCCTCGGCGTTCGGATCGTTCAGGCCGTCGACCAGTTCGTCGACGCGGATTTCCTCGTTCGCCACGCGCTCGGCCATCGCGAGGATGTCGGCGATCGTGGTCGGGCACGCGGAGATGGCCATCACCATGTGGCGCAGGCCGTCTTCGATGCGCTTCGCGATTTCGATTTCGCCTTCGCGCGTCAGCAGCTCGACCGTGCCCATTTCACGCATGTACATCCGGACCGGATCGGTCGTGCGACCGAATTCCGAATCGACGGTGGACAGCGCGACTTCGGCCTCTTCCTCGACTTCGTCGTCCGACGAAGCCGCCGGCGCGTTGTCGTTCAGCAGCAGCGTTTCGGCATCGGGCGCCTGCTCGTAGACAGCCACGCCCATGTCGTTGAACGTGCCGATGATCCCTTCCAGGGCTTCCGTTTCCGTGAAGTTGTCCGGCAGGTGATCGTTGATTTCGGCGTAGGTCAGGAAGCCACGTTCCTTGCCAAGCTTGATCAGCGCGCGCAGCTTGACGCGTCGTTCCTCGAGCTCCTCGGCGGTGCCGGGCTGGCTCGTGGCGAACGCTTCCTTCAGCAGCAGCTTTTCTTTCGCGCGGCGATCGCGCGCCTTGGTCTTCTCCTTACCCGTTGCAGCGGTCGGCTGCTCGTCGCTCTGCGTTGCGTCGTCATCGACGGATACTTCGTTCAACTTTTTCGTCATGGAGTTCGCCGTACCGGCTAAATCGACTCGCGGCTGCTGGACAACAGCCTCTTGAACCGTGGATGCATGAGTAGTGCGCACTGCCGTTTCGTCCGCGGCGGCAGCCGCTGCCCTTGCGCTATTCGCACTCGCCCGTCTCGCCGACGGCGTGGGCGCCGTACGCGATTCGGATTTCGCGACGGCTCTTGATGCGCGAACCGTCGGTGCCGGCGCAGCCTTCGCAGTGCCGGCAGCGGTGCGTTTTCCGCCAGTGGGCGATGCGCCGGCAGACACCCGGGCGGAAGATACAGTCCTGGCTTTCGTGACCTTGTTGGTCGGCTCGTCGGAGCCCGTGCCCACTGCTCTTTTCCCGCCTGTTGTCTTTGCCATTGCGAATTTCGCCTCTGTGCTTAGAAAACAAACCGCTGAAAACCTTGTATTATAGCACGTCGGGGAAAGCCTCCAGCCGCCCCCATTGTTCCTCGTTTACAGCCCGAGTTTTGCCTTCATTTCCGTGCGTGCCCGGTTGAGGGCCATCAGCTCGCTCAACTCCTCCGGGGAATGCTTGGATTGCCGCGACAACTGGTTCATCCGGTCGTTGCAGGCGTCATAGCGCATCTTGAGCACCGCCGCCTTGAATTCCGCGCCGGCGATCCGCTCGCGTTCCTGCATCGCTTCCTGTCCCGCCTCGTCCTCCGGGCTCTGCATCAGCAGGTCGCGGACGTTTTCATCATAGTCGAGAATTTCGCGGAAAATTTCGTCGTACGTTTCCGCGTTGGTCGAATTGCGCAGAACGTCGGACAACATCCGGAATTCGGCCGTATCGCCCAATTCGCGCGCGATCGTGAAGATCTCGTCGAACAGTTCCCCATTTCTCGGCAAACCGCGCAGCGTGTCGATCTCTTCGGCATCGAGCAACGCGACGATGCGCGGATGCATGACCAGATTGCGCAACGCACGCTTCTCGTTGTCGGTCACGCGGCGGCGATCGGCGCGCGCGGGCGCCTCGCGCACCGGCGCGGCAATCCGGGCATCGACGTCGCTGAGCCCCGCCACTTCCTCGAACGGAATCTTCAGCCGGTCGGCGAACATGTGCATGATCTGCGCACGTAACGCGTTGGCCGGCAGCGCCTGCAACAGCGGCTTGGCCTCGAACAGCGCCTTCGCGCGACCTTCCGGCTGATCCAGCTCCTTGCCCGAGATCGATTCGTTCAGTAGGAACTGCGACAGCGGCATCGCGCGCTTCACCTGATCGGAAAACGCATCGGCGCCGAATTCGCGCACGTAGCTGTCCGGATCGTGCTCGGCCGGCAGGAACAGGAAGCGGATCGTGCGATTGTCGGCCGCGTGCGGCAGGCAGGCCTCCAGCGCGCGACGCGCGGCGCGGCGGCCGGCCGAATCGCCGTCGAAGCTGAACACCACGGTATCGGTTTGCCGCAACAGCTTCTGCACGTGAACCGGCGTACAGGCCGTGCCGAGCGTGGCCACCGCGTTCGGAAAACCGAGCTGGGCCAGCGCCACCACGTCCATGTAGCCTTCCACCACCAGCGCGTACTTGTGCTCGCGAATCGCCAGGCGCGCCTCGAACAGCCCGTACAACTCGCTACCCTTGTTGAATAGCGGCGTTTCCGGAGAATTCAAGTACTTCGGCTCGCCCGAATCGAGCACGCGACCGCCGAAGCCGATCACGTTGCCCTTCACGTTGCGGATCGGGAACATGATCCGCTCCCGGAACCGGTCGTAGCGGCGCGCCGTGCCGTTCGCATCGGTTTTCTCGCTGACGATCACGAGCCCGGCGTCGACCAGCGTATCGGCCCGGTAATCCTCGTAGGCTGATTCCAGGTTCTGCCAGCCGTCGGGCGCGTAACCGAGCCCGAAGCGCATCGCGATCTCGCCGGTCAGCCCGCGCCGCTTCAGGTACTCGATCGCGTTGGGCGCGCCGCGCAACTGCTTGCGGTAATACTCGTTGGCCGTCTGCATGACGTCGGTCAGCGCCGTGGTGACCGACTTCGACGCGGGCGGCAAGCCGCCGCCCTCGCCCGAGTAGCTGCCGCCACCGCCACCGCCGCCGCCGCGCAGCGGCGACGGCTCGTGCGGCACCGTCATCCCGACCGACTGCGCCAGATCCTGCACCGCCTCGGGAAAACTCAGCCCGGCGTGCTCCATCAGGAAGCCGATCGCGGTGCCGTGCGCGCCGCACCCGAAGCAGTGATAGAACTGCTTGGTCGGGCTGACCGTGAACGACGGGCTCTTTTCGTTGTGAAACGGGCAGAGCCCCATGAAATTGGCGCCGCCCTTCTTCAACTGGACGAAGCGGCCCACCACGTCGACGATATCGACGCGGTTCAGCAGATCCTGCAGGAACGAACTCGGAATCACGTAATGGCGGCCCGGGCGGCGTGGAGCGATGGACGGCCGGCGCGCAGCGGCGCCGGCCGCCGGCTTACTTCGTGAGCGCGGCCTTGACCAGCGCAGACACGGCGGTCATGTCGGCCTTGCCGGCCAGCTTGCTCTTCAGCACGGCCATCACCTTGCCCATGTCCTGCGGGCCGCTCGCGCCGGCCGCCACCACGGCTTCCTGCACGGCGTCGGCCACTTCGGCTTCCGACAGTTGCGCCGGCATGTAGGCGACCAGCACGTCGACTTCGGCCTGCTCCTGCGCGACCAGATCGTCGCGGCCGGCGGCCTGGAACTGCGAGATCGAATCCTTGCGCTGCTTGAGCATCTTGTCGACGACGCCGACGACGGCCGCGTCGTCGAGCGTGATGCGCTCGTCGACTTCGCGCTGCTTGATCGCGGAAAGCAGCAGGCGGATCGTGCCGAGCCGCGCCGTATCCTTCGCGCGCATCGCGGCCTTCATGTCTTCGCTGATCTGGTCTTTCAAACTCATTGCTTCACCCGGAAAGAAAAAAACGTCGGATGCCCGGAAGCCGGACATCAATACAAAAACCCGCTTGAGGGCTTGCTCAAGCGGGTTTGCTCGAATCCGGCATCGACAGCCCGCTGGATGGGACCACCGCTGCGCCGCCCGACAAACCTTGCGGCGCCTCGAAAGAGGGTTGAAACAGGTAACGTGCGCTCAGTAGAGCTTCTTCGGCAGCGTCTGACCGCGAATGCGCTTGTAGTGGCGCTTCACCGCGGCGGCCTTCTTGCGCTTGCGCTCGGCCGTCGGCTTCTCGTAGAACTCGCGCGCCCGAAGTTCGGTCAGCAGACCGTTCTTCTCGATCGTCCGCTTGAAGCGGCGCATGGCAACTTCGAAAGGCTCGTTTTCTTTTAAGCGAATGATCGTCATGACCCGTCACTGAAAAATAAAAACCGCGGAGAAAGGGTTCCGAGTATAGCAGACAGGCTGCACAAACGCACTACCGAGTCAAGCACTTCCGGTCAGGTCGGCCGCGGCCTGCCCGGCGGCCACGCCCGAGGCCCACGCCCACTGGAAGTTGTAGCCGCCGAGCCAGCCCGTCACGTCGACCGATTCGCCGACGAAATAGAGGCCCGGCACGCGCGCGCTCATCATCGTCGACGAGGACAATTCGCGCGTGTCGACGCCGCCCTTGGTGACCTCGGCCTTCTTGTAGCCCTCGGTGCCGTCGGGCACCAGGCTCCAGCGCGACAGCGCGCCGCCCACCTGGCGCAGCGCCTTGTCGGGCAGATCGGCGAGCCGCGCGTCGTGGGCCAGCTTCTGTCCGTCGAGCCAGACCTGGGCGAGCCGCGACGGCACCCATTCCGACAACAGCGGGCCGATCTGGCGCTTCGAACCCGATTTGGCGGCCAGCAGCGCCTCGGTGGCGTCCTCGCGCGGCAGCAGGTCGAGGTGGATCGGCTCGCCCGGCTTCCAGTAGCTCGAAATCTGCAGGATGCCCGGCCCGGACAGCCCGCGATGCGTGAGCAGCAGATCCTCGACGAATTCGCCGCCGTCCTTCTTGCCGCCGGTCGAGACACGCACCTCGAGCGACACGCCCGACAGCGCCGAGAACGGCGCCCAGTCGGCCGCGGCGAACGTCAGCGGCACCAGCGCCGGGCGCGTGTCGATCAGCTTGTGGCCGAACTGCTTGGCGAGCCGGTAGGCGAAATCGGTGGCGCCGATCTTCGGGATCGACAGGCCGCCGGTGGCAATGATCAGCGCCTTCGCGCCGATCGCCCCGGCGCTCGTGTCGAGCGTGAAGCCGGCGCCATCGGCATGCCGCACCGCCTCGACCGACACCGGCCGCCGCCAGGCGATGCGCCCCGCGTCGCACTCGGCCTTCAGCACGTCGATGATGCCTTCGCTCTGCTGGTCGCAGAACAACTGGCCCTTGTGCTTCTCGTGCCAACTGATGCGGTGGCGGCGCAGCAGGTCGAGGAAATCGCGCGGCGTATAACGCGCCAGCGCCGACCGGCAAAAACGCGGGTTCTGCGACAGATAATTGTCCGGCCCCGCCTGCAGATTCGTGAAGTTGCAGCGCCCGCCGCCCGAGATGCGGATCTTCTCGGCCAGCCGCGGCGCGTGGTCGATCAGCACGACGCGGCGCCCAAGCTGCCCGGCGACGGCCGCGCTCATCATGCCGGCCGCGCCCGCGCCGATCACGGCGATATCGAAATTTTCCATGGCGCGGATTGTAACCGCGGATTGGCGCGGCATCGGCGGCGCTGGCCGTCAGGCCGAGGGGCGGCCCCGCTGGTATACTGCCCGGTTGCCATTGTTTACCCGGCCGCACGGCCGCCCCACCGAACCATGCTTGTCCTCGGCATCGAAAGTTCGTGCGACGAAACCGGCCTCGCGCTCTACGATACGCAGCGCGGCCTCGTCTCCCACGCGCTCCACTCGCAGATCGCGATGCACCGCGAATACGGCGGCGTCGTGCCCGAACTCGCCTCGCGCGACCACATCCGCCGCGCGCTGCCGCTGCTCGAGCAGGTATTCGCCGAGGGCGGCGTCGAGCGCGAGCAGATCGACGCGATCGCCTTCACGCAAGGCCCGGGCCTCGCCGGCGCGCTGCTGGTGGGCGCGAGCATCGCCAACGCGCTCGCGATGGCGTGGGACAAGCCCACCGTCGGCATTCATCATCTCGAAGGGCACCTGCTGTCGCCGCTGCTGGTCGACGAACCGCCGCCGTTCCCGTTCGTCGCGCTGCTGGTGTCGGGCGGCCACACGCAGTTGATGCGCGTGACCGACGTGGGCGTGTACGAAACGCTTGGCGAAACGCTCGACGATGCGGCCGGCGAAGCGTTCGACAAAACGGCCAAGCTGATCGGCCTGGGCTATCCGGGCGGCCCGGAAGTGTCGAAGCTGGCCGAGCTCGGCACGCCGGGCGCGGTGGCGCTGCCGCGGCCGATGCTGCACTCGGGCGATCTCGATTTCAGCTTCAGCGGCCTGAAAACGGCGGTGCTCACGCAGATGAAGAAGATCCAGGCCAGCGGCGCGACGGGCGAAGCGCTCGACGCGGCCAAGGCCGATCTGGCGCGCGGCTTCGTCGATGCGGCGGTCGACGTGCTGGTGGCGAAATCGCTCGCGGCGCTCAAGCAGACCCGACTCAAGCGGCTCGTGGTGGCGGGCGGCGTGGGCGCGAACCGGCAACTGCGCGCGGCGCTGTCGGCCGCCGCGAAGAAGCGCGGCTTCCACGTGCACTACCCTGACCTCGCGCTCTGCACCGACAACGGCGCGATGATCGCGCTGGCCGGCGCGCTGCGCCTCGAGCGCTGGCCCGATCAGGCCAATCGCGATTACGCGTTCACCGTCAAGCCGCGCTGGGATCTGACCTCGCTCGCACGCTGAACCCGGCCGGCCTCGCTCGCCGGCCTCAAAGAAAAACCCCGCGTCGCCATTCGCGACGCGGGGTTTTTTATCGGCCCGACGCGGACGCCGGAAGCACGGCTCAGGCCGCGCGCTTGTCGCGCTCGATCAGCGCGTAGGCGCTGTGATTGTGGATCGATTCGAAGTTCTCGGCTTCCAGCACGTAGGCGACGATCCGCGCATCGGCGTCGAGCCGCTGCGCCACGTCGCGCACGAGATCCTCGACGAATTTCGGGTTCTCGTAGGCGCGCTCGGTCACGAACTTCTCGTCGGGTCGCTTGAGCAGGCCCCACAGTTCGCACGACGCCTCTTCCTCGGCGATCCGGATCAGTTCCTCGACCGGCACGTCGCCGTTCAGTTCGGCGTCGATCGTCACGTGCGAGCGCTGGTTGTGCGCGCCGTATTGCGAGATCTTCTTCGAGCACGGGCACAGGCTCGTGACCGGCACCAGCACTTTCAGGAACAGCCGCGTCGCGCCGTTGCGCACGTCGCCGGCCAGCGTGACCTGATAGTCGAGCAGGCTCTTCACGCCCGACACCGGCGCGGTCTTGTTGACGAAATACGGGAACGACACTTCGATGCGGCCGGCTTCGGCCTCGAGCTTGTCGAGCATCGACGCGAGCAGGCCGCGGAACGTGTCGACCGTCAGCGGCTCGCGGTTGTCTTCGAGCAGCGCGACGAAGCGCGACATGTGCGTGCCCTTCTGCTCGGCGGGCAGATGCACGTCGAGGTTCCACGTACCGACCGTCGGCTGGATCTCGCCGGCCGCGGTGCGCACGGTCAGCGGATGCCGGACCGCCCGCACGCCGACGCGCTGGATCGGGATCTGACGCGTGTCGACCGTGCTCTGCACGTCGGGCATCACGAAGCCGGGGTTCATCTGGTTCATCTTGTTCGGTCCTTGTCATCGCGCGACGCGCCGCTGCCGGCGCGCGCGCCACCGCTCGAAAGCGGGTGCCCGGAAAAGCAACATGGGCCCGCAGGCCCATGTTTTCCGTTCCGGATAGTCGGGAAAGCCGCCCGATTGCAACCGGGCGGCACGCGGCGTCCGGTCAGGCCACGCGCTTCGCCTGATCGGCGACGCTGTCGGCCTGGCTCAGGAAACGCTCGCGGATCGACTTCGCGATGCCGGCGGCATCGAGGCCGCACTGCGACAGCAGCTTGGCCGGATCGCCGTGATCGATGAAGCGATCGGGGAGGCCCAATTGTAGTACGGGCCGGATAACCCCACTTTCCATCAGGGATTCGACGCAGGCCGAACCGGCGCCGCCTTGCAGGCAGCCCTCTTCGACCGTGACCAGATAGTCGTGCGTCTGCGCGAGTTCGCGGATCAGATCGGCATCGATCGGCTTCACGAAGCGCATGTTCGCCACGGTGGCGTCGAGCTCCTCGGCGGCGGCCAGCGACGGTGCGACCATCGTGCCGAACGCGAGGATCGCGACGCGCTTGCCTTCCGGCTGAGCCGAACGGCGGCGCACTTCGCCCTTGCCGACCGGAATCGCCGTCATCGCCTTGACGGTGGGCACGCCGCCGCCCGCGCCGCGCGGATAGCGCACGGCCGTCGGGTTCGGCTGCTGCACGGCCGTGTAGAGCATCTGGCGGCATTCGTCTTCGTCGGACGCGGCCATCACCGTCATGTTCGGGATGCAGCGCATGAAGGCCAGATCGTAGGCGCCCGCGTGCGTCGCGCCGTCGGCGCCGACCAGGCCCGAACGGTCGATCGCGAACACCACCGGCAGGTTCTGCAGCGCGACGTCGTGGATCAGTTGATCGTAGGCGCGTTGCAGGAACGTCGAGTAGATCGCGACGACCGGCTTCAGCCCTTCGGTGGCCATGCCGCCCGCGAACGTCACGGCGTGCTGCTCGGCGATGCCGACGTCGTAGTAGCGATCCGGGAAGCGCTTCTCGAATTCGACCATGCCCGAACCTTCGCGCATCGCCGGCGTGATGCCGACCACGCGCGCGTCGAGTTCGGCCATGTCGCACAGCCACTCGCCGAACACTTGCGTGTAGGTTTTCTTGGCGGGCGTCGTGGCCGGCTTGATGCCCTCGGCCGGATTGAACTTGCCCGGGCCGTGGTAGAGCACCGGATCGGCTTCGGCGAGCTTGTAGCCCTGGCCTTTCTTGGTGACCACGTGCAGGAATTGCGGACCGCGCAGTTCCTTGATGTTCTGCAGCGTCGGGATCAGCGAATCGAGATCGTGACCGTCGATCGGGCCGATGTAGTTGAAGCCGAATTCCTCGAACAGCGTGGCCGGCACGACCATGCCCTTCGCGTGCTCTTCGAGCTTGCGCGCCAGTTCGAGCACCGGCGGCGCGACGCTCAGCACCTTCTCGACGCCGGCGCGGGCGGCCGCGTAGAAGCGGCCCGACATCAGGCGTGCGAGGTGGCGATTCAGCGCGCCGACCGGCGGCGAGATCGACATGTCGTTGTCGTTGAGGATCACGAGCAGCTTCGCATCTTCCGACACGCCGGCGTTGTTCATCGCCTCGAACGCCATGCCGGCCGTCATCGCGCCGTCGCCGATCACGGCGATCGAGAAGCGGTCGTCGCCATTGAGCTGGCTGCCGATCGCCATGCCGAGCGCGGCCGAGATCGAGGTGCTCGAGTGCGCCGTACCGAACGTGTCGTAGTTCGACTCCGAGCGGCGCGGGAAGCCCGAGATGCCGTCCTGCTGACGCAGCGTCGCCATCTGGTCGCGGCGGCCGGTCAGGATCTTGTGCGGATACGTCTGATGGCCGACGTCCCACACGATGCGGTCGTTCGGCGTATTGAAGACGTAGTGCAGCGCGATCGTCAGCTCGACCGTGCCGAGGTTGGACGACAAGTGGCCGCCCGTCTTCGACACGCTGTCGATCACGAACGAGCGCAGCTCATCGGCGAGCGGATGCAGTTGGCGACGATCGAGGCGGCGCAGATCCGCCGGGTCGTCGATGGTTTTCAGCAAGTCGTACATCGTCGTTCCATTGTAGGAAATCAAACGCGCCCGCACTCTTTGTGCACGCTCCTGGCAACCGGAGCGCGGCGGCGGGCTTTCGCGTCAGCTGACCCGGTTCACTACCAGGTCGGCGAGTTCGGCAAGGCGCTGCGCGCGCGCGCCGAACGGTTGCAGCGCCGCGTGCGCATCCGCACGCAGTTGCGCGGCCAGTTCGCGCGACGCATCGAGACCGATGATCGACACGTACGTGGGCTTGTTGGCCTCCGCATCCTTGCCCGCCGTCTTGCCGAGCGTTGCGGAATCGGCCGTCACATCGAGAATGTCGTCCACCACCTGGAACGCGAGGCCGATCGCGTCGGCATACACGTCGAGCGCACGCATCGCGTCGTCCGACGGCGTTTCGCCGGCCAGCGCGCCCATCCGCACCGCGGCGCGCAGCAGCGCACCGGTTTTCTTGCGGTGCATGGTTTCGAGCTGTTCGCGCGTCAGCATCAGGCCCACGCTGTCGAGGTCGATCGCCTGGCCGCCGGCCATGCCCACCGAGCCGCTCGCCAGCGCGAGTTCGCGCACCAGCGCCGCCTGCTGCGCAGGCGTCAGCGCGGCGGCGTCGGTCAGCGCGACGAACGCTTGCGATTGCAGCGCGTCGCCGACCAGCAGCGCGGTCGGTTCGTCGTACTGGACGTGCACCGTGGGCTTGCCGCGACGCAATGCGTCGTCGTCCATGCAGGGCATGTCGTCATGCACCAGCGAATAGACGTGGATCATCTCCAGCGCGGCCGACGCGGCATTGCGCGCGGCCTCCGTGGCGCCCGTCAATTCGCCGGCGGCATGGCACAACAGCGGGCGAACCCGCTTGCCGCCGCCCAACACCGCATAGCGCATTGCTTCGTGCAGCTTGCCGGGAACCACCGTCTCGGCCGGCAGATAGTGGCCGAGTGCGTCTTCGACGCGCGCCAGCACCGCGCGCATCCATTGTTCGAATGTCATAGATCGTCGTCTTCGCCGCCCGTGGCGGCCGCTCCGGTGGAGTGCGGTTTCAGCGTGGCCCCGTCGAGCACCCGCACCTGCTGCTCCACCTTATCGAGTTGCTGTTGGCAAAACGCAACAAGAACCGCACCGCGCCGATAGGCTGCCAGCGAGTCCTCGAGGCTCAACGTTCCGCCCTCCATCCTTGCGACCAGCGTCTCAAGCTCCTCGAGCGCCGTTTCGTAGGAAGCCGGCGGCGATTCGGAGCCGGCGCCCGACGCCGCAGCGCCCGGAGTTGCGTTTTTCGCCATGGAACGAGGTGAAATTTAAAAACAAGTCGGACATTCTACGGCAAAAGCGGATTCGAGCGCCTGTTGACGTGACGCCCCCGCCCCCGCAGGCGGTCTCGAGCCCATCGCAACCACCCCGAGGCCGGGCCGAATGTCACGTGAACATCACGCGAATGTCACGAAGCGTACATAAAAATTTTACACAAATCAGGCACTTATCCTCCCCCGCCGCTACAATTTCAGGTATAGTTAACGGTTCCCCTAAATCGATTTTTCGATGGTTGGGTTGTTCACTGCTTTCACGCTTTCCGGGAGTGGGAATGTCCAATCTGAGCGACGCTCTGCAATTGAAGTCGGCATCGAGCCAACTTCCTGTCACCGCTTACTTCGATGAAGCGCTTCTCGCGCGCGAAATCGAAACCCTGTTCAAGAAAGGTCCTCGTTACGTCGGGCACGAGTTGATGGTGCCCGAGGCCGGGGATTATTTCGCCCTGCCTTCCGAGAAGGAAGGCCGCGTGCTCGTGCGCAATCAGGAATCGCGCATCGAGTTACTGTCGAACGTCTGCCGCCACCGGCAGGCGATCATGCTGAACGGCCGCGGCCACACGAACAACATCGTGTGTCCGCTGCACCGCTGGACCTACGATCTCGACGGGCAACTGCTCGGGGCGCCGCATTTCCCCGACAAGCCCTGCCTGAACCTCGACAAGGCGCCGCTGCAGAATTGGCAGGGCCTGCTGTTCGAGGCCGAAGGCCGCAACGTCGCGCAGGATCTCGCGAATCTCGGCACGCGCCATCACTTCAACTTTTCGGACTACCTGTTCGATCACGTCGAAGTGCACGAGTGCGATTACAACTGGAAGACGTTCATCGAGGTCTACCTCGAGGATTACCACGTCGTCCCGTTCCATCCGGGCCTCGGCAGCTTCGTGTCCTGCGACGATCTCAAGTGGGAGTTCGGCGACTGGTACAGCGTGCAGACGGTCGGCGTGCACAACGCGCTCGCCAAACCGGGCAGCCCCACGTACCAGAAATGGCACGAACAGGTGCTGCGCTTCCGCGACGGCGTGCCGCCCGAATTCGGCGCGATCTGGATGGTCTATTACCCCGGCCTGATGATCGAGTGGTATCCGCACGTGCTCGTGGTGTCGTGGCTGATTCCGCGCGGCCCGCAGAAAACCACCAACATCGTCGAGTTCTATTACCCCGAGGAAATCGCGCTGTTCGAACGCGAATTCGTCGAGGCCGAACGCGCCGCCTACATGGAAACGGCTGTCGAGGACGACGAAATCGCCCTTCGCATGGACGCCGGCCGGCGCGCACTGATGGAACGCGGCGAATCGCAAGTCGGGCCGTATCAAAGCCCGATGGAAGACGGCATGCAGCACTTCCACGAATTCCTGCGCCGCAAGCTCGGCAGCATCTGATGCTGGCCGGCGCCTGCCGGCGGCACGACAAAAAGACGGGCTGCGGCCCGTCTTTTTTTGTTTAGACTGGATGGATTCGGCCGTTTTCCCAGCAGGAGCCACCATGCCCCACACTCATTACACGACGCTCATCTCGGCCGGCAACCTCGCCGAACGCCTGGCTGCCGCGCCGGACAGCGTCCTCGTGTTCGATTGCCGTTTCGACCTCGCCGCGCCCGACGCCGGCGCGCAAGCCTATGCGGCCGGCCATCTGCCGGGCGCCGTCTACCTGCATCTCGATCGCGACCTGTCCGGCCCCAAGAGCGGCGCCAACGGCCGTCATCCGCTGCCGGCGCGCGACACGCTCGTCGCCGCGCTGGCCGAAAAAGGCCTGCGCGCGAACCAGCAAGTAGTGGCCTACGACGCCCAGGGCGGCATGTACGCCGCGCGTCTGTGGTGGCTGCTGCGCTGGCTCGGCCACGATTCGGTGGCTGTGCTCGACGGCGGCCTGGCCGCCTGGCAAGCCGCCGGCCAGCCGCTGACGCCCGACGTACCCGCGCCGAAACCCGGCGATTTCCGTGCGCTGCCGCCGCTCGCAACCGTGGTGGACGCCGCCGCCGTGACGGCGAATCTCGCGTCGAAATCGCGTCTGGTGGTCGATGCTCGCTCGCCCGACCGCTATCGCGGCGAGAACGAGACGCTCGACCCGGTCGGCGGCCATATCCCCGGCGCGGCCAACCGTTTCTTCAAGGACAACCTGAACGCGGAAGGCCGCTTCAAGAGCGGCCATGAACTGCGCGAGGAATGGACGGGCGTGATCGGCGAACTGCCGGCCAACAACGTGATCCTGCAATGCGGCTCGGGCGTGACCGCCTGCCACAATGCGCTCGCGATGGAGATCGCGGGGCTCCACAACCCGCTGCTGTACGCGGGCTCGTGGAGCGAATGGTGCGCGGATCCGTCGCGGCCGGTGGCGACCGGCCCGAATCCCTGACCCGCGCGAACGGCGTTACAGCACGCCGTATTTGCGGAACCACGCGAGCGCGCGTTTCCAGCCGTCGTCGGCATCGGGCTTGATGTAGCTCGGCCGGTAGTCGGCGAAAAACGCGTGCCCCGCGTCCGGATAGGCGAGGATTTCCGATTCGCGCGCGACCTTGTCGGGGCTGGCCAGCAGCTTGCCGCGCATTTCCGACAGCGTCGCCTGCGGAATGCTGTCGTCCTTCGCGCCGTACAGGCCCAGCACGGGTGCCTTCAGCTCGGCCACGTGATCGATCGGGTTCGACGGCGTCATCTCGTTGCGCTCGCCCACCACCTTGCCGTACCACGCCACCGCCGCGCGCACGTGCGGATTGTGCTCGGCGAACAGCCAGGCCTGGCGGCCGCCCCAGCAGAAGCCCGTCACGCCCAGGCGCGTCAGATCCCCGCCGTTCTTGCCCGCCCACATGACCGTCGCGTCGAGATCCTCGCTGACCTGGCGGTCCGGCACCTTGCTGACGACCGCGGCGTACAGCTCGTTGATCGTCGGGTACTTCGACGGATCGCCCTGGCGCGAATAGAGGTTCGGCGCGATCGCCAGATAGCCGAGCTTGGCGAAGCGCCGGCACACGTCGGCGATATGCGCATGCACGCCGAACACTTCATGGATCACGATGATCACCGGCAGGTTGCTCTTGCCGTCCGGTTGCGCGCGGTAGGCCGGCACGCTGGCGTCGCCCGAGCGGATCTCGACCGTGTCGCAATCGAGGCCGGTGCTGTCGGTCGTGATCGTCTGCGCGGAAACGGGCAGCACGGCGGCGGCGAACGAACCGCCGAGCGCCTGCACGAAGCGGCGGCGATTGAACGGGACGTGCGGGACGAGGCTGTCCACTTCGGGTTTCAACATGCAAGGCTCCTTGAGATTCGGCACGGCGACGCCAAGGCACAGGCGACGCCGGAAAGACGGACGGCGGGTGCGAACGCCGCGCGGCAACGGGCTGAAGAACCGGTGCGAGCACCGGCCCGGGGCGCGGGATCCACCAACGCCAACGATCCGGAACCCGCACACGATGCCGAAACTTACACGTTGCCGTCAACTGTTTCGCGCATCGCCCCGGCGGCTCGCCGCGATCGGCGGCTCGATGTCAGCCGCGCGTCAGGCTGCGGTCATGCCCGCGCCACGTTCACCGCATCTGTCGCATCGCCGCTGCGACGCCGCCTCGTCACGCCCTCAATGCAGCTTCACGCGCGGCAGCGTCGAACGCCGCAGCCAGTGCGCCACGGTGTCGAGCATCATGCGCGGATAGCCATGCAGCGCGGCGATATGCAGGCGGTACAGCGACATGTACATGAAGCGCGCGAACAGCCCCTCGATCAGCATGTTGCGGCCGATCAGCCCGCCCATCAGGTTGCCGACCGCACTGAAATGCCCGAGCGACACGAGCGAGCCGAAATCGCGATAGGCGAACGACGGCAGCGGCCGGCCGTCGAGCCGGCAAGCCAGCGCACGCATCAGGAAACTGGCCTGCTGATGCGCGGCCTGGGCGCGCGGCGGCACGTTGCGATCGGTGCCGGCCCACGCGCAGGCGGCGCAATCGCCGAGCGCGAAGATGTCGTCGTCGAGCGTGGTCTGCAGCGTCGGGCGCACGGCAAGCTGGCCGAGCCGGCTCACCGCCAGGCCGTCGAGTTGCGACAGCACGGCCGGCGCCTTGATGCCGGCGGCCCACACCGTCAGGTCGGCCCGCACGGCCGCGCCGCTCGCGGTATGCACCACACCGGGCGCCACCTCGGTCACGCGCTCGCCCAGCATGAGCCGCACGCCGAGCTTGTCGAGCAGTTCGGTTGTCGCCGTCGAGACGCGCTCGGGCAAGGCCGGCAGAATGCGCGGCCCCGATTCGATCAAGACGATGCCCACGTCGTGCTTCGGATCGAGCTTGTGTAGCCCGTAGGCCGACAGCACCTGCGCGGTATTGCGCAATTCGGCCGACAGCTCCACGCCGGTCGCGCCGGCGCCGACGATCGCCACCTGGATCGGCGGCTCGTTCGATGCGGTGGCCGCGGGCGGACGATGCTCGGCGCGGATGCAGGCGGCGATCAGGCGCTTGCGGAAACGCTCGGCCTCGCCCACCGTATCGAGCGCGATCGCATGCTGCTGCGCGCCCTCGGTGCCGAAGAAGTGCGTGGTGCTGCCGATCGCGATCACGAGCGTGTCGTAGCCGAGCGTACGCTCGGGCATCAGTTCGAGGCCATCGCTGTCGAGCACCGGCGCGACCACCAGGCGTTTCGCGCCGCGGTCGACCGAGGTCAGCGCGCCCTGCTGGAATTCGAAACCGTGCCAGCGCGCCTGCGCCGCATATTCGAGCTCCTGCGTGAACGGATCCATGCTGCCGGCCGCCACTTCGTGCAGCAGCGGCTTCCAGATGTGGGTGGGATAACGGTCGACCAGCGTGACGAGTGCACGGGCTTCGCGCTGGCCGCGCGCGCCGTAGCGATCGCCGAGCCGGGTCGCGAGTTCGAGCCCGCCGGCGCCGCCGCCTACGATGATGAAACGATGCATTCGATCCCCCGCGTTGATTTCAGGAGTGCATACGATTTGGCGTACGGCGATATCGAAATGAAACCGGCCAACGACCTCGCCGCCGCCGCATGCTTTCGCATCATGCCCGATATCGCGGGCGGCTGCGCACGAGCCGCCAAGGTCGATGCGCGGCGCGGGGAACGCGCCGCGCATCGAATCAGTGCGCTTCCTCCCAGTTGCTGCCGGCGCCCACTTCGGCCACCAGCGGCACCTTCAGCTTGGCCACGCCGGCCATCATCTCGGGCAGCTTCTTGCGCACCGTCGCCAGCTCCTCTTCGGGCACTTCGAGCACCAGTTCGTCGTGCACCTGCATGATCATGCGCGAGCGCAGGCCGTCGCGATCGAGCCAGCCGTCGACGGCGATCATCGACAGCTTGATCAGATCGGCCGCGGTGCCCTGCATCGGCGCATTGATGGCCGCGCGTTCGGCGGCCTGACGGCGCGGGCCGTTGCCGCCGTTGATCTCCGGCAGCCAGAGCCGGCGGCCGAACACGGTTTCGACGTAGCCGTTCTCCTTGGCCAGCGCGCGCGTGGTGTCCATGTAGTTCGCCACGCCCGGATAGCGCGCGAAATAGCGGTCGATGTAGAGCTTGGCCGCATCGCGCGTGATGCCGAGGTTCGCGGCCAGGCCGAATGCGCTCATGCCGTAGATCAGGCCGAAGTTGATGACCTTGGCGATGCGGCGCTGATCGTTGCTGACTTCGAGCGGCGTCACGCCGAACACCTCGGCGGCCGTCGCGCGGTGGATGTCCTCGCCCTGCGAGAACGCGCGCAGCAGCGATTCGTCCTCCGAGATGTGCGCCATGATGCGCAGTTCGATCTGCGAATAATCGGCGGACACGATCTTGCAGCCGGGCGACGCAATGAACGCCTCGCGAATGCGCCGGCCCTCGGCCGTGCGCACCGGAATGTTCTGCAGGTTCGGATCGTTCGACGCGAGGCGGCCCGTGACGGCCACGGCCTGCGCGTAGTTGGTGTGCACGCGCCCCGTGCTCGCGTTGATCATGCGCGGCAGCTTGTCCGTGTAGGTGGACTTCAGCTTCGACAGGCCGCGATGTTCGAGCAGCAGCTTCGGCAGCGGGTAATCCTCGGCGAGCTTCTGCAGCACTTCTTCGTCGGTGGACGGCGCACCGCTCGGCGTTTTCTTGACCACCGGCAAGCCGAGCTTCTCGAAGAAGATCTGGCCGATCTGCTTGGGCGAACCGAGGTTGAATTCGCCGCCGGCCAGTTCGTAGGCCTCGCCCTCGAGCTGGATCAGGCGCGTCGCGATCTCGCTGCTCTGCTTGGCGAGACGCTCGCTGTCGATCAGCACGCCGGTGCGCTCCATCTTGCGCAGCACCATCGCCACCGGCAGCTCGATCTCGGCGTAGACGCGCTTGAGCCCCGCGTCGCGCGCAACTTGCGGATACATCGCGCGATGCAGTTGCAGCGTGATGTCGGCATCCTCGGCCGCATAGGCCGCGGCGGTGTCGAGCGCCACTTCGTCGAAGCCGATCTGCTGCGCGCCCTTGCCCGCCACTTCTTCGTACTTGATCGTCTTCACGCCGAGATGGCGCAGCGCGAGGCTGTCCATGTCGTGCGTGCGATGCGATTCGAGCACATAGGATTCGAGCAGCGTGTCGTGCTCGATGCCGTTCAGCGCGATGTCGTAGTTCGCCAGCACCTGTGCGTCGTATTTCAGATGCTGGCCGACCTTCTTGCGCGCCGCGCTTTCGAGCCACGGCTTGAGCTTCGCCAGCACTTCGTCGCGCGGCAGTTGCTCGGGCACGTCCGGGCCGCGATGCGCGACCGGAATATAGACGGCGCTGCCCGGCTCGGTCGACAGCGACATGCCGACGATCTGCGCGACCATCGGATCGAGCGAGGTGGTTTCGGTATCGAACGAGGTCAGCTCGGCGGCGTCGATTTTCGCGAGCCACGCGTCGAACTGCGGCCAGGTCTGCACGGTTTCGTAGTGACGTTCGACCACGGCGGCGACCGGCGCCGGTTCGGCGCTGCCGTCGGCCGGCTCGTCGCCGTTCGCGCTGCCCGCGGCAGGCGCGGCTTCGAGCTCGCGCCGCCAGGTCTTGAAGCCGTTCGCCTCGAAGATCGGCAGCAGCGCGTCGCGCGCTTCGGCGCCGGTGGCGAGCGAGGCTTCGATCGTCTCGACTTGCGGCTTCAGCTCGCACGCGGTTTCGACCGTCACGAGCTTGCGCGCGAGCGGCAGGAAATCGAGCGCGCGGCGCAGGTTGTCGCCTACCACGCCCTTGATCTCGGCCGCGTGCTCGACGATGCCGTCGAGCGTTTCGTATTGCGTCAGCCATTTCACGGCCGTTTTCGGGCCGCACTTCTCGACGCCCGGCACGTTGTCCACCGTATCGCCGATCAGCGACAGGTAATCGACGATGCGCTCCGGCGGCACGCCGAACTTGCCGATCACGCCATCGCGATCGAGCACTTCGTTGGTCATGGTGTTGACGAGCGAGACATGGCTCGTCACGAGCTGCGCGAGATCCTTGTCGCCGGTGGAGATCACGACCTTCATGCCGCGCGCTTCGGCGGCGTGCGCCAGCGTGCCGATCACGTCGTCGGCCTCGACGCCTTCGATCATCAGCAACGGCCAGCCAAGGGCGCGCACGGCCTCGTGAATCGGCTCGATCTGCAGCGCGAGATCGGCGGGCATCGACGGGCGATTCGCCTTGTATTCGGTATAGAGATCGTCGCGGAAGGTTTTGCCCTTCGCATCGAACACGCACGCGCTATACTCCGCTGTAACTTCCTTGCGCATGCGGCGCAGCATGTTGATGATGCCGTAAAGCGCACCGGTCGGTTGACCGTCCGGCCCGCGCAAATCGGGCATAGCGTGGTAAGCCCGATAGAGATAGCTCGAACCATCAACCAACAGCAGGGTCTTACCTTCCAGGTTCTGTTCTTCAGGCATTATGAATAAGAGAAAAGTGATTCCGAGCTTGCGTTCGCTGGCAGATCAAGAACGCGCGACAGCAAAGAAAGCCCGCGCTTCGTGGCAGATGTTCACGATTATGGCAGAGTTTATCGAGGCGACCGAGTACCTCTCGGAGATCCGCCCTGCCGTCAGCATCTATGGTTCCGCGCGTCTGAAACCCGAGTCGCCGCACTATCAGTTGACCGCGCAAATCGCGCGCAAGCTGTCCGATGCGGGCTTCGCCGTGATCTCCGGCGGCGGCCCCGGCATCATGGAAGCGGCCAACAAGGGCGCGCATGCGGGCAAGGCCCCGTCGGTCGGCCTGAACATCGAATTGCCGCACGAACAATCGGGCAACAACTACCAGGACATCTCGCTGCGCTTCCGCCATTTCTTCACGCGCAAGGTCACGTTCGTGAAGAATTCCGACGCGGTGGTGGTGATGCCGGGCGGCTTCGGCACGCTCGACGAACTGTCCGAAGTGCTCACGCTGATTCAAACCAAGAAGTCGCGCCTCGTGCCGATCATTCTGGTCGGCAGCGAGTTCTGGCAAGGGCTCTTGCAGTGGTTCCGCGATCAGCTGATTCCGATGGGCCTGATCAATCCGGACGACATGGATCTGATGCAGGTGATCGACGATCCCGATCAGGTGCTCGAAGCCGTGCTCGCGTTCTACGAAGATACCGGCGAGGAAGGCGAAGCGCAGGAAGCGGCCCAGCCCGAACACGACAATCGTCGCGACGACGACCGCATGTTCTATCTGTAAGCCCGCTCGCGTTCAAGCGCGGCAATGAAAAACGGGCGACGCCGAAAGCGTCGCCCGTTTCGTTCGAGGCGCAATAGTTCGCAGTGCTTGCGTTATGGCGAGCGCACTTTCGCGAGCCCGCCGCTCAGCTCGCGCGGCGCACCGCGGCAACGTTGCGGCGTGCGAGCGGGCCGTCGTCGCCCTGCAGATCGCCGATCAGGCGTTGCAGCAGCGCGATCTGGCCGACCGCATCCATTTCGAGTTGCGCGAGCTTCTCGCGCGGCGGCAACGGATGGCGCGCCGGCATGCGGCCGGTCGCGAGCATCGCATCGATGTCGTCGCTGGCCGACGCCACCCACTCCACCAGATCCACTTCCATGCGCGGGCCGTGCACGCTGAGCCGCAGATGCGCGGCCGTGCCCGCCATCCGGCGCAGCAGGCCGAGCACGGTCGAGGCGGCCGTGTCGAAACGCGTGTCGTCGAGCCGTTCGAGGCGGATGCGGTTGAACGCCTCCTCGGCGTTGTTGCTGGCCAGCCCGGCCTCGCGGCGCAGCCGTTCCGCCTCGCGGTTCGCACGGCCCGGCGCTTCGATCGCATCCACCAGGTAACGCAGATTCGCCGAGATCGCCGACGCCAGTTGGCCGCGAATGTCGATCTGCTCGCGCGTGGGCCACAGCAGGAACGTGGCGGCAAGCGCGATCACGCAGCCGAGCACGTTGTTGCCGAGCCGCGTCAGCGCGTAGGCCAACTCGTTCGCGGCCGGCGTGGCGAAGTCGGCCACCAGCACGAAGGTCGGCGTCAGGAACAGCACGAACAGGCTGTAGCTGACCGGGCGCAGCGCCATCGTCGCGCAGACCAGCGGGAACACGGCGAGCGAAATGCCGATCGGCGAATGCACGGCCAGCCCGATCGCGGCCGCCAGCAGGCCGCCGACGATGCTGCCCGCCGCGCGCTCCACGCTGCGCGGCCAACTGCCCGCGATCGACGGCTGCAGGATCAGCAGCGTCGCCATCGTCGTCCAATAGCCGAACGGCACGCCGAGCAGCCGCACCACCAGAAAGCCGAGCGTGGTGGCCACCGCGACGCGCGCCGCATGACGCAGCCCGATCGATTTCCACGACAGGTTCGCGCGCAACGTCACCCAGGCGCGCGCCAGCACCGAACGCAACGCACGCGGCCAGCTTTGCTGCCGGCGCGGCGCCTGCGTCACTTCGGACGGATCGGGTTCGAGCTGCAGGGCCATCGTCATCGATTCGCCAAGCGCCGCGTCGAGACCGCGCGCGAAGCGGCGCAGCCGGCGTTGCAGCACATCGGGGCGCTCCCACGGCGCCGCGTCGACCGCATCGCCGACACGGCGCAGCAGCTCGGCAATGCCCGCCAGCACGCGCGCCGCACGCGCCGGATCGCGCAAGGTCTGGCGGCCGCGCTGGCACACGCCCGCCACCGCGATCAGATGCGCGAACCAGCGCTCGCCCTCGGCCACGGCGATCAGCAGGTTCGCGTACGACTCGCGGCGATCGGTCTTGGCCACCGGCATGCGCGCCAGCGTGCGGCGCGAGGCTTCGAGCGCGGCGCGCGCGTCGGAGCGGTATTTGGAGGCGTGCATTTCCCAGGCGCGCTGGGTTTGCGCCGGGTCCGACAGCAAGCGCGACGCGTCGTGCGCGATGTCGGCGAGCCGCACATACACGCCGCGCACGGCCGCGCGCCCCTGCGCGAACGGATGAATGCGCCAGACGGTCAGGCTCAGCACGATCGCGAACACGCAGCCGCCGAAATACACGCCGAGGAACACGAGGCCCGCCCGCCAGTCGTGCATCGGGCGATCGGCCATCACCACGCAGGCCGTGGCGGCGAGGATCGTGACCTGCGCCGTGGCCGCACCCCAGATGCGGCCGAGCGCGCCGAGCGAGGTGAACGCCAGCACCGCGAGCAGCGCAACCAGCGTGCCGGCGCCCGAGGCAAACGCCGTCGCCCCGCCGCACACGGCCGACAGCACCGCGAAGCTCGCCATCGACGCGAAACGCGTGCGGTTCGAGCCGGCCGCATCGGCCAGGCAAGTCCAGAACGCGCCGATCGCGGCCCAGGCGAAATCGGGTTCGTGCAGCAGGTTGCCGATCACCAGCATCGCCGTGGAGGCGCAGGCCGCGCGCAGCCCTTCGGACAGGCTCGCATCGTTGACCGCGAACGACACCATCCACAACGGCCGCCGGCGGGACCACGAGCCCGCGAGCACATTGAGATTTTTCAGGCGGGCCGCGACGACGTGCCTGAGGCGATGGTGAAGGTGGCGAAGCATTGCGAATTCGATGATGAGGCGGATGGAAACCGGGAAAAACACGGGGCCGTATGACTAAACAACGTCCGAGCAGCCGAAACGATGATAAGGGAAAACCCTCGAATCACATAAATAAGTGTCGGATTGAAGGGGGAATGGCGGGAAAAACCGCCACCGAGCGCCGAAATCGACGCGCAAGCAGCGTTGTCGACACCGCTCGCCGCCCCGAAGGCCGCCCATCGTAGCGGAGGTCTGAGACGTTTTCGTGAGCCGGTCGCTGCAACACTTGCCGCGATTCGTAACGATCGGTATCAGCGCCCGCCGACGCCACGCTGACGTTTCCGCCATCGAAGCAGCCCGGATCGCGCCATCCCAAAGGAGATTCGGGCCAGATCGCCACGCCTTGCCCCATATGCCGCCGGGCTGCCTGCCGCCGAATCTGCGGTTACAAATCCATACGCCAATTAATCTTCCGGATCGCCAGACTGCAGTCATGCCGTGACCGACGCGGCATCGCACAGCCCGGTTCGCCGGCCTCGATGCGAAACGCGACGGACACCCCGATTCACCCTCTCGAGGAGAAGACCACATGAAACGCCTTCTGATCGCTACGCTGCTCGCCGGTTTTGGTGTTGCCCTGTCGGGCGCCGCAAACGCCCAGGTCATCGTCCACGGCGGCGGCCCGGCCATCGTCATCGGCTGGCACGGCGACCGTTACTACGACGGCCACCGTTACTGGCAGCGCGACGAGTGGATGCAACACCACCGCCACGACCGCCCGCACTGCCCGCCGGGGCATTGGGGCCACAACGAGTGCCGTTAAGGCATGATGGCGCGGCGGATTTCCGGATCCTGCCGACGCCGTAAGCAAAACGGGCCGCCCGACCAATGTCGGGCGGCCCGTTTCGTTTTGGTACAGGCCGGACGCCGGCGGCGTTTACTGGAACGCCACTTCGGCAAACCCGCGCAGCTTCCGGCTATGCAGCTTCGCCAGCCCGTTGGTGCGCAGGATCTCCATCGCCAGCACGCCGATCTGCAGATGCTGATCGACCTGCGCGCGGTAGAACTGGTCGGCCATGCCGGGCAGCTTCAGTTCGCCGTGCAGCGGCTTGTCCGATACACAGAGCAGCGTGCCGTACGGCACCCGGAACCGGAAGCCGTTCGCCGCGATCGTCGCGCTTTCCATGTCGAGCGCCACCGCGCGGCTCTGCGACAGGCGCTTGACCGGCTCGCGGTGATCGAGCAGTTCCCAGTTGCGGTTGTCGACGCTGGCCACCGTGCCGGTGCGCATCACGCGCTTCAGGTCGCTGCCGTCGAGCTGCGTGACCTGCGCCACGGCGCGCTCCAGCGCCACCTGCACCTCGGCCAGCGCCGGGATCGGCACCCACAGCGGCAGATCGTCGTCGAGCACGTGATCCTCGCGCACGTAGCCGTGCGCCAGCACGTAGTCGCCGAGGCGCTGCGTGTTGCGCAGCCCGGCGCAGTGGCCAAGCATGACCCACGCGTGCGGACGCAGCACGGCGATGTGATCGGTGATGGTTTTCGCATTCGACGGGCCGACGCCGATATTGACCATCGAGATGCCGCTGCCGTCGGCGCGCTTCAGGTGGTACGCCGGCATCTGCGGCAGGCGCGGCGGCGGCGCGCCTTCGGTCGGCTCGTTGCCGAGGTTCGCGTTGTAGGTCACCACGTCGCCCGGCTCGACGAACGACGTGTACTGGCTGCGGTATTCGCGCACGGCCGGATCGTCGCTGGCCGACATCAGCGTTCGGCCGAGCTTCACGAATTCGTCGATATAGAACTGGTAGTTCGTGTAGAGCACGTAGTTCTGGAAGTGCGCCGGCAGCGTGGCCGTGTAGTGGCGCAGCCGGTGCAGCGAGAAATCGACGCGCGCGCCGGTGAACAGCGCGAGCGGCTGCGGCATGTCGGGCGACACCTCATGGGTGCCGTTGGCGATCCGGTCGTCGAGATTCGCCAGGTTCGGCACGTCGAACACGTCGCGCATCGCGAGCAGCCGGTCGCGATCGAGATCGCCTTCCAAGTGGATGCCTTCCGAAAACGCGAAGTGAATCGGAATCGGCTGATCCGACACGCCCACCTCGATCGCCACGCTGTGATTCTTCGACAGCAGGCGCAGTTGCTCGCGGTAATAGCTCGCGAACAGATCCGGCCGCGTCACGCTGGTTTCGAACACGCCGGGGCCGGCCACGAAGCCGTACGAGCGGCGCGAATCGATGTTGGTGTTGACGTCGGTGCTGACCCGCACGAACGGATAGAACGCGCGCACGCGGCCGCCGATCGGCTCGTTGCGGCGGTAGCGCGCGAACGCGTCGCGCAGGAACGCGGTGTGGGTTTCGTAGATCGAGGACAGGCGCGCGACCGCCGCGACGGGGTCGTCGAAGGCTTCGACGGGCGGGCACTCGGGCGAGAGCGGACGATGCTGGCGATGGATGTCGTTGTTCATTGTCGATTGCCTCTAGGGTTGCGTCCGACATTATCACGGGCGCGCCGCCGCGTTGCTTCGGCTCGGCCATTCGGCCGAGGCTGCGCCGCCACACCGCAGAGAACGCCGCATCGGCCGGCCCGGGTTTTGCTAGAATCGTGCGGTTAATTTGGAGAATCCCATGAAGCCGCTCCTTTTCGCCGCCGCGCTTGCGACGGTCGTCCTCGCCGGGCCCGTGTTCGCCGAGGGTTCGCAGCCGAGCGACGAGGCACGAGCGCGCGCCGCGCAGGACGAGGCCGCAGGTCTGCCCGACCTCACCAAGATCAACCGCCCCGGCGCGGAAGTGAGCTCGAAAGTCGAGTTCGACGACATCAAGCGCACGCCGAGCTTTCACGACAAGAGCGTCAGCGGCACCGAAGTGACCGAATACCGCGATCGCGGCAAGCCCGTCGAAATCGACGTGCGCTCGAACTTCGGCACCCGCTACCAGATGAGCTCGACCCCCGACATCTCGCCGCGCCCGCATCAAGGCAACGTGCCCGTCACGCGCGTGCCGTCGATCAACCTGCATTATTGATCCATCCCCCCGGCGGGGCGGCCCCGCCGCCCTCCCGCAGCAGCCGCCGGCCTTCGCGCCGGCCCGCCCACCCCGTTCGACGCTTTCCCGCATGGCCGTTTTCACCGCAGTCTCCGATTCCGATCTCGCGCAATGGATGCGCCACTACGATCTTGGCGAAGTCGTCGCGTTTCGCGGCATTCCGTCCGGCATCGAGAACAGCAATTTCTTCCTGACGACGACACGCGGCGAATTCGTCCTGACCATTTTCGAGAAGCTGACGGCCGGGCAACTGCCGTTCTACCTCGAACTGATGCGTCACCTGGCCCATCACGGCGTGCCGGTGCCCGATCCGGTGGTGCGCACCGACGGCGCGCTGTTCGGCGAACTGCACGGCAAGCCGGCCTCGATCGTCACCCGGCTCGACGGCGCCGCCGAACTGGCGCCGCGCGTCGAGCATTGCGTGGAAGTGGGCCAGATGCTTGCCCGCCTGCACCTCGCGGGGCGCGATTACGCGAACCACCAGCCGAACCTGCGCAGCCTGCCGTGGTGGCAGGAGAACGTGCCGGCCATCGTGCCCTTCATCGACGGCGAGCAACGCGCGCTGCTCGAGCGCGAGCTGGCCCATCAGGCCGCGTTCTTCGGCTCGGCCGACTACGCCGGCATGCCGGAAGGCCCGTGCCACTGCGACCTGTTCCGCGACAACGTGCTGTTCGCGCACGCCTCGCCCGACACCGGCCACACGGTGCGCCTCGGCGGCTTCTTCGATTTCTATTTCGCCGGCTGCGACAAATGGCTGTTCGACGTGGCCGTGACCGTCAACGACTGGTGCACCGACCTCGCCACCGGCGCGCTCGACGCCGAACGCGCCGATGCGCTGCTGCGCGCCTACCAGACCGTGCGCCCGTTCAGCGATGCCGAACGCCGCCACTGGCCCGACATGCTGCGCGCCGGCGCGTACCGGTTCTGGGTGTCGCGCCTGTATGATTTCCACCTGCCCCGCGCTGCGGAAATGCTGAAGCCGCACGACCCGGGCCATTTCGAGCGCATCCTGCGCGAGCGCATCGCGCATGCGCTGCCGCTCACCGAACGACACGACCCATGCAACTGATCGAAGTCCCCGCCAAGACCGGCTACGTCTGGTTTCGCCAGGGCATCTGGCTGTTCCGGCGCAATCCGCTCGCGTTCATCACGCTGTTCATCGCGTACCTGTTGGCGCTGATGATCGTCTCGGTGGTGCCCGTGATCGGCGCGGCGCTGCCGCTGCTGTTCGTCCCGGGCATCTCGGTCGGCTTCATGGCCGCTTGCCGCGACGCCGTGGTCGGCAAGCCGGTCATGCCGACGATCCTGGTCGACGGCTTCCGTTCCTACGGCAACGTAACGATGCAGCGCCTGTTTACGCTCGGCGGCATCTACATCGTGTCGCTCGCGGTAGTGCTCGCCTGCTCCGCTTTCGGCGACGGCGGCACGCTGATGCGGATCATGTTCGGCCTGAACCCCGAGACCATCGACCCGAACGTCATCATCTCGACCGATACGCTGGTCGCGATGCTGATCTCGGCCGTGCTCTACGTGCCGGTTTCGATGATGTTCTGGTTCGCGCCGGTGCTGACGGCTTGGCACGACATCCCGCCCGTCAAGGCGCTGTTCTTCAGCGTTGTGAGTTGCTGGCGCAACCGCTGGGCGTTCACGCTGTATGGCCTGCTATGGTTGACGGTCGTGATCGGCGTGTCGGTCGGGCTGGCTGCGCTACTGCATGCGATCGGCGTCGACGGCGCCTATGCGACGACATTGATGATGCCAGCGTCAGTGGTGATCACCGCGGCGCTGTACTGCTCGTTCTATGCGACGTATCGCGGGTGTTTCGGGGTGCAGGAACCGGGGAAGTAAGAGAAGGTTCTTACTTTCCAGCAGTTTGGAAAACTGTCCGAACGAAGCTGCTCACTGTTTTCTGTCGAATCCCTTCGTCCATTTTCACGAAAATTACGCCGGAGCTGGGAATTGCATCGCGTGCAATTCCCTTTAAAAATAAAAATCCATTATTTCCGGCGCCACAGCGGTGCAATCCAGTGACATGGTGGCTGGGCTCAAGCGTCTGCGACCCTTGAGCGGATCGTCAATGCATGGGCGGTTCGTCGCTCGACTCACCTGTGATATCGTCTGACCAAACTCACAAACTGGGGAGAAAACAGGCCTTGGACGTACAGCCAAAGCACTGCCCAGCTTTCGCGCAACGGTACTCAGGTCGGAGTCGGTTATTCCGGCATTGGCGCCGGCAGGAATAATCACACGATGCAGAATGTACGTAATACCGGGCCGATTCAAGTTGGCTCGTACACGATCAGCGCGCCCTTCCACCACCCGCATGCGGGCAACTACACGATGCGACTGACGCCCCAACAAGGTACCGATACCTTTGGCAGAAATGGCCTGCTGATTCACGGCGACAGCGTGCAGCATCCCGGCCAAGCGTCCAATGGCTGCATCATCCAGAATCAGCAAGCTCGCCATCGCATCTGGACGAGCGGCGATCGCACGTTGCAGGTGGTGCCGTGAAAACACTTCTGCTTGCCATGGCGTTGATCCCGGTTGCCAGCTTTGCTGCTCCACCTAAGTGCACAAGTTGGCCGACCAACATGGGCCTGGTGCATTTGAAGAATGCGGGGATCACTGATCCGACCAAGGTAGACGAATCCAAAACCAAAGCCAAAATGATCGCTTCCGAGAAGGTCGGAAAGGATCTCTATCGGCAGGTTTACGACATCACGTATCAAGAGCGCAACGGTAACGCCGTCGAAATCATCACCTCCAGCGAAGCATCTTCCGAAGAATGTTCGATGGGCGGCGTTGATGTCTACGTGGTTTCGAAGAAAATCATCGGTCAGTAATTCACCTCATCCGGGAATGTGAGGCATTCCCGGATAAATCAGACGCCTTCCCTTTGCCTTACTTGGTGAACTGTACTCGATCCGCTGGAAGATAGAATCTTTGAGTTGGTGGCGCGGATGACGCAGGTCGACGAGCGCATGTCGATACGTGAGATGATGGAGCGCAGCGAACTGGGCTCGCCCTCGCCCTTGCATGTGCGCCTTAAGTCGATGCGCGCAAAGAGCTGAACCACATTGGGCGATACAGACGACACACGACGAAAGCAGATCGAAATTACATCTATCCAACCCAATAATTTCCAAAATCTTTCATCGACATTCTCAAAAGCAGCACGCAACATCTGACTATATCCAAAAAATCATAGCCACCTCGGGGAAATTATGGCAGAACAAGACCGCTCGTCAGAATATCTATCTCAGTTCGGAGAACCATCCAACGATAGCGGCAAGTACCACAAAGACAGCAGACTTGCAAAAGCTTACGAAGTCGCACTAGACATTAGAAAATTCGAAATCGAGCTGTACTGGAAGCGATCAGCTAGCTTCTGGCTTTTTGTGGCCGCAATCGCCACTGCAATTACACTAATTGCAAGCGGAAAAGTAGATTTGAATGGGCTATTTTCCCAAGAAGCACAAATTGTAATTTGCACTGCCATCTCCATGGCCGGATGCACGGTCTGCTTTTCTTGGTTTCTTATCAATAAAAGCAGTAAATTTTGGCAGAGAAACTGGGAATATCAAGTCGACATTCTGGAAAAAAATATTCTCGGCCCTTTGTACAGAACAGTATTCTCAAAAATCAATAGTGGCCACATGCATTCCGTGACCGAAATAAATTCCGAAATTCCAAGATACTTAGGCATCTCGTTCCTGACAGCAGCCATTGTATTTCTTCTGAGCCACCCACGCCCAATTCAGCTTATTGCATGCCTGGCAGTAATTTCAGCGAATTTCCTCTTCATGCGATTTATTGAAAGACAATCACTCACCTCTCAAGCGGGAAAGTCTATTGAGACTGGGATCATCGACTTCTTTCTCGCCCCTGCATTCTACTTCATCCCGAGCCTAGAAGAAAAAGTCAAACCCTTTTCATCCGAGAAAAAAAACAACGACCTCCAAAATTTCGACTCAAATTCTGCAGCAGCTAAAGAAAGGAAAAATCTTGACCTTCAAGTCACTGGAACGGTTCGAAAGGTAAGCATTGAATCGTTTACCGACCCGCAACAGATCCTTAGCAGGAAGCCCCTCGAATAATTACGGTGCGTTAAAAACCCGGTTCATCTCGGAGATTAATGCTACAGCAGCGAAGCATCTTCCGAATAGTTTTCGATGGGCGGCGTCGATGTTCACGTGGTTTCTAAGAGGATCATCGGCCAGAAATTTACATCATCCGGGAATGCCTTGTCGTCCCGGATGAGCCAAATACATCACCCTGCCTGACTGGGTAAAACTCGCGTCACCAACGAGCTATCGCGCAACTCGAACCTCAACAATTACCTTACACAACGAAAGAAAACACCCTCATCAACCGTAACAGACGGTTACAATTCGACAATAAAGTTCCCGATTCATCTGTCGATAACAACTCATGGTCGAGTCTCTTTGATTCGATCAAACTGCTATGAATTTCATAACAGTCAGCCTGAGAGACCATAAACACTTCCGAGCGCAGGAGCCGCCGACCGCACGCGATAACCGCACCTACCATCATTACGTCGACACATTGATCGGCAGTCTCTACACAAAACACAGCTCGTTTCAATAAAACAGAGCGGCACTCTTAATACTCTTATCAAGATGAAAATTACGCAATTTGCATTGGGCGCGTCGTTGCTCGCGCTGTTGGCTGCTTGCGGCGGTGGCGGCAATGACGGCTCGACTACGTCGGGCACGGGTAGCCAGTTGTCGGCCGCAACCTCGATGAGCGGTACGGTGGCAGTCGGGACGGCGCTGATCGGTGCTACCGTTTCGGTTATCGATGCCAACGGCAACACGGTCAACACAACGACCGATACCAATGGCCATTACAGCGTGGGGATTCAGGGATTGACTGCCCCATTCGTGCTGGAAGCGGCCGACTCATCCGGTGCGTCGAACACGCTGTTTTCGGTTGTTGCGAATACGAATGTATCGAACAATTCGCCGCTGATTGCCAATGTCACGCCGCTGACGACGGCCGTCGGTGCGCTCCTTACGAAATCGGGTAACCCGGGCGATCTGATTGGCAACCCATCGGCCATCACGCGTACGGCCATCAATGCCGCCGAGACAACACTCGGTCAAGCGCTTGCTCCGATCTTCAAGGCCAATGGCGTTTCGACCAGCATCGATCCGATCAGCACGCAGTTCACGGCGGATCAAACCGGCCTCGATGCCGTAATCGACTCCATCTCGGTCACGCCTTCGGCAAAGGGTACGGGCTTCCAACTCTCCAGCCTTGCCGATTCCAACACGGCGATTCAACTGAACAGCTCGACGACCACGGTCACGGCACTCGCGGCACCGGCACAGCCGGCAAACTATCTCGCGAGCCTGCAAACCGCGATGAGCCAGTGCATCAGCGATGTGCAAGGCGGCTCGAGTATCACGACCGATACCGCCTGCACCACGGCGATCGCAACTGGCTACCTCAACGACAGCTATTCGACGATGAAAGCGCGTCACGGCGGGCTTTTCTCCGCAGGCTCCAAACTCACCGGCATCAAGACGCTGGCCGTACTGCCTGCCAACACGCTTCCGAATACCTCCGGTCCCGTTTCGCTCGTGTATTTCTTGTTCACTGACGCGGCAGGCAAATCCAACTTCGCCTCCGATTTCGTCGAACAAACCAGCAGCGGCTGGCAGGTCATCGGCAATCAGGAGCAGTACGATCTGTACATTGCGTCATTCGTGGGGCGCTTGCAGTATGTCGACTCGGCGAATTCGGCGAATAGCCGATATGAATCCGGGCTGCGCATCCTGATTCCTGTCACGCAAAACGTGGCCGACAGCGCCACGAATACGTCTTATACCCAATTGGGTTCGGCGGTCGTAACCGGCCCCGGATTGCCTTCCGGCGGAGTCGGCCTGTACCTGACGGGGAGCGGTAGTGGCCACACGGGCAACTTCAGCCCATACCTGACGTTTCCCAGCGTGGCATCGACGGCCCCGTTCTATTGCCCCGGCGGCGCGCCTCCGACGCCTTGCTCGATGTCCGATGGGACAAGTTCGGAATATAAATGGGCATGGGCACCGATTTCGAGCCAAGGCAGCGTCACGGTGCCGGCCAGTTCGGATTACACCTCGAAGTCCATGGACACCAGCGCAATTCAACAGTTCGGCGCTTATACCGTGACGCTGTATGACGTCGCCGGCGTTCAGGCTGGGAAGCCGCAAACCGTGATTAATATTGCGTCCATTCAAGCGCCACAAGTCGGCCAGCAAGTCCCGTGGCAGACATTGGGAAGCGATGCAATCAACAGCTTTTTGACGTCCGGCGGGGCAGCCAGCGTTGCCGGCGTCACGAGCCTGTCGCTTAATTGGACGGCATCGGCACTTAACCCGCTGGTTCCCGAGCAGATTTTGACGGGTGAGAAAACTCAGTCGCAGGCTACTGTCGTTGAAGGATACGTAAACATCGCTGCGCCCAGCATCACGAAAAATGGGACGAGTTATTCGGCAACGAATACCAAGCTCTATACGGAAACCGCGCTTTCCTCCGATGTACACCGCTTGATCTCGCTGATCGAGCAAGTCAGTGGCGATTACTACATGAATACTTGGCAGTACGGCCAGTAATCAGCCATCGGTGAAGAGGCGGGGGGCAGATTGACGCCCTCGCTCAAAACGATTGTCGAGCGCAAAGGCAGCAGCAACATCATTGCCCCGTCGATCACCGGAATCGATGCAAAGAACCCGCCGCAAGGCGGGTTCTTTATGAGTTATTCCGAACGCGCGCTTGAGCGCGGCACGCAAGTGCCCCAAAAATCCAGTCACCACGGGTGCAGTTGCCTCGGCTGCCCGCACCATCGGTTCTGCCGTTTTCACCGCGGCTTCCGCGGATGCGCCCCCTCCGCTGCGCTTGGAAACACGCACATACCAACCAGAATCCGCAACATTCCGTTACAATCCCTCAAATCGATATAAATTCCATAGCGATGAACCTGAGAGCCGTTGGCGCATGAGCCGGCCGCCGAAGCCCGCCCGCACAACGAGAACGTTCGACCGAAACGTTATATTTTCCATAGCGATGAACCTGAGAGATCATCACCAACGTACGCCATGACGGAGAGGCATCGGCCAGGCAGCCAGCCCCCGTCATCGTGGTTGATGCGTCACAACGTCTTTTTGGGCTGTCGGCTGGCCCGCGCTGGACGCACGTCCCGCGTTCGCCGAACCGCCGCCTTACGGTCAAGCGACCCGCTTCGATCGGTGCATGCTCCGTCCGGGCGGCTGCTCGAACACTGAGCGCTTTCCAATCCGCCGAAAGCGCCTATTTGCGAACTGCCTTGGGTGCCGGCAACAAGCTCAGCAACGCTTTCACCGCATACAGCACGATCACGGCGCCGAGCAGATCGCCGGCGAACATGGCGAAGAACCGCTCGACGATATGCGTCGTGTTGCCGTTCAGCGTCAGCCAGATGTTCGTCAGCAAGGGATTCGCGATGGAAAAGGCCAGCGCAAGCACCAGCAATCGCCGAGGCGTGAGATTGGTCAGCGACGCATTCAGGCCGTACCGCTCGCGCGCGATCCGGTAGACCGCGTAGGGCGCGGCCGTCGAGAGGATACCGCCGGCAATCGACCGGATCGGATCGTTGGGAAAGAAGTACAGAAAATCCACCAGCCAGCTGGCGGCCAGCAAGCCGATCGCCCCGTCCGCCCCGAGCAGCAAGGTTGCCAGCAACCTGATGCCCGACGGCAAGTAGATCCAGTTGACGCCGCGCACGTACTCGGAATGCGTGAACACCACCTCATTGATCCAGAGCGACAACACAAACACCACGACCGTGCCGACAACCGACGCCAACCGCCAACCCCACTTGCCCATTGCAGTACAATTCCTCGATTTGAAGCACGACGCGAGCGCATTTCGTCCGTCATGACACGCCCTGCCGATATTTATCTGCGATTCCTGCAACTGGCGGAAGCCCTTCGCGGCCTGCCATCGCTGCCCGCACTCGATCCGCTGGAAGAAAAGATCCTCGAACTGATCGCGCGCCTGGCTCAGGTCAACGAACGCCTGTCGGTGCGCGAAATGATGGCGCGCAGCGAACTGGGCTCGCCGGCCACGTTGCACGCGCGTCTGAAGTCGATGCGCGAAAAGGGCTGGGTCACGCTGGGCGACACCGACGACGCGCGGCGCAAGCAGATCGAGCTCACTCCCGCGGCGCTCAAGCACTTCGACAAGCTCGCCGAGGCCTTCGCAAAGGCTGCAAAGCCTAACTGATTTTCGCCTCGGCTCAAAAACGGGCCGCCTTCCGCACAAAAAAATGCCGACGGATCGCGCGAGCCATCCATCGGCAAACCACCTTTTCACCGAGGCGCGAGCTCCACAGCCGGCCTCGAATTGCCATCCTACGCATCGCCGGCCGCCGATCGTGGCGCAACTGTCAGATGTGTGACCAAAGTGTGTAGCCGTGCATCGCACGCCAGGCGGTCGCCACCGAAACGCGCCGGCGGAACCTGCCGGGCCGCGCCGGCACCGCCGCCGCTCGCCAACCCGCGCCGATCGGCGCACAATCGTTCACGTGCAAATTTTTTGTGCCCGATCGACGGGCCGACGATCATGTCCGATCTCCCCGCCTTCCCTTCCACGCTCGACGAGCAACTCTGCTTCGCGCTGTATTCCACCTCGCTGGCGATGACCAAGGCGTACAAGCCGTTGCTCGAACGGCTGTCGCTGACCTATCCGCAATACCTGACGATGCTGGTGCTGTGGGAAACCGATGACATCGCCGTCAAGGACATCGCCGCGCGCCTGCATCTCGATTCGGCGACGGTCACGCCGCTGCTGAAGCGGCTCGAGGCGCTCGGCTATCTCGAACGCGCGCGCGGCACCGCCGACGAGCGCGTGGTCTATATCAAGCTGACCGACGCCGGACGCGCGCTGCGCGAGCAGGCGCGCTCGGTACCGGCCGATCTTTTTTGCGCAATGCAGCAAACGCCGGACTTCCTCGTTCAACTCCGCGAAGAACTCCGGCAACTACGCGACGCGCTGGCCGATCACAACGACGCGTGACCCCGCCGCCGGCTCCGGCCCGGTGCCATCCGCAAATTTAATTTGCACACTAATCATTAGTTCGATATATTTACTCCTGCTTCTCTCCCCTTCACCGACACGAACAGGAGTCATCATGAACATTCTCTACAAGACGAGCGCGACCAGCACCGGCGGCCGCGACGGCCGGGCAGTTTCGGAAGACAACAAGCTGGACGTGAAGCTGGCCGCGCCGCGCGAGCTCGGCGGCACGGGCGCGGAAGGCACGAACCCGGAGCAACTGTTCGCGGCGGGCTATTCGGCGTGTTTCCTGAGCGCGATGAAGTTCGTCGCCGGCCAGGCCAAGCAGGCGCTGCCGGCCGACACGACGGTGACGGGGCAAGTGGGCATCGGCCCGAACGACAAGGGCGGCTTCGCGCTCGACGTGGAACTGCGCGTGTCGTTGCCCGGCCTCGAGCCGGAAGCGGCGAAGGCGCTGGTGGACAAGGCGCATGAGGTCTGCCCGTACTCGAACGCAACCCGCAACAACGTGCCGGTGCGTATCGTCATCGCCTGACGTTCAGGCAAACGGGCCATCGATCGCATGATTGGCCGCGCGCCCGGCAATCCGGGCGCGGGAAACGATGAAAGACAGCAGGAAGCAGATACAGCAAGGCGTGGCGACCGGCAGGCCGTCACGCCTTTTTCGTTGCGCGCGGCAGGCGCGGCGACGAGAGACGACTCAGGCAGCGCCTCAGCGTGCGGCCATCCAGGCCGGCGTGCGTTGGGCGGCATCCTGGTCGAGCTTGCGGATGCGGAATTCGAGATCGTACAGATCGGTGGCGTCGGCCAGATACGCATCGGCGCGCTCTTTCGAGATCTGCTCGGAGGATTTCGTCAGGAACAGGAACAGGCGGCTCAGCAGGTACATGGTCGTATTCTCCAAATCCAAGGGTTATCGCTTAAGTGTTAACCCGGATTATAGGGAAAACCCCTAGGGCCCGCCAAGCGTTTCAAAAATACTGGTTCACCTTGTCGCACCCTGCCGACACTGCTCGCTGAAAAAGCCCCAGATCATCGCACTCGCGTCGGGGCCGCCGGCGGCATGGTAGGGCACGGCCTCGTCGCCACCGGCCCAGGCGTGGCCGAGCTGCGCGACGTGGCAAACGCGCACGACGGGCTCGCCGCCGTGGCGATAATCGATCAGGCGCGCGTCGCCGATGTCGGTCTCGCTCGAGTCGACGCCTTCCGGCACGCCCGCCGCATCGGCCAGGCCGTTGAGCCGCAGGAACGCCACCGCCAGTTGATCCGCGTTGACCGGCGCCACCACCGGGTCGTCGTCGCCGTGCACGATCAGCGCCGGCATGCCCGGATAGCTGCCGGGCGCCGCGTAGCGGTCGGCGATCTCGGCCGGATTGGTGTGCACGCCGCGCCGCATCACGTCCATCGCGGTGATGCCCGAGTGCGCATCGCCGAACGCCGGCCCCGAATGCAGCGCGATCGCCGCGAAGCGTTCGGGGAAGTGCAGCGCCAGCAGCGTCGCCAGCCCAGCCCCGGCCGACAGCCCGGCGGCGTAGACCCGCGATGCATCGAAGCGACGCGCCTCGACGAGCGTATCGATCAGGTCGACGACGGCCTGCGCCTCGCCGCGCCCGCCGCGTTCGGTGTCGTCGTACCAATGCCAGCAGCCGTGCGAATGCGCCTGCATCGACTGCTCGGGATACAGCACCGCGAAACCGTGGCGGTCGGCCAGCAGGTTCATGCGGGTGCCTTGCGCGAACTGGTCGGCGTCCTGTTGGCAGCCGTGCAGCATCACCACCAGCGGCGCGCCTTCCGGCAGGCCGTCCGGCACGTAAAGCGCGTAGCCGAGATGGGTGACGAAGCGCCCGAGCACGAGCGGCAGCGGGTGATCGCCGCGGGTCCATTCGCCACCGGCCCAGGCGGCCGCGCGCGGCCGCACGCGCGATTCGCGCGGCGTGGCGGCAGGCGGCGGCGCGTCGGCCATCGGCGCGGGGAAGGCGGGAAAGGAGGACAGCGGCGTACCGGCGACGCCGTGCGGCACCGATGTGCGCATCATCTTCTTCATACCGCCCAGCCAAAGCTTCGTCAGACTTTTGGTCATCGATCGGGCTCGCAGTTGAAATCGGGGCGCCAACATAGGTGCCACGGGGTTGATTTGTGCATTGCACAATAACATTGTTTCCGCAGTTTGACCGGGGGCCGGATCGTGCCGATGCGCAAATTGCCCCGTTATACTGCTGAACGATCGCCGTCCGCCGCGCGGCCTCGCCCCAACCCGGCGACACCCGGCCGGATCCGTCCCCCCGCTTCACTCTGCCGCCGTTTTCGATGGTCGACCTGCCCCTTCAAGTCTGGAACTGGATCACCTACTTCGGTAGCGCGGGCATCACGCTGCCGCTGGCCGCGACGCTCGCGATCTGGCTCGCGCTCGGCTATTCGCCGCGCCTTGCGATCGCCTGGCTCGCCGTGCTCGGCGCGGGCATCGCCGCGGTCGCGCTGACCAAGGTGGCGTTCCTCGGCTTCGGCATCGGCATCCGCGCCTGGGATTTCACCGGATTCAGCGGCCATTCGATGCTCGCCACTTCCGTCTATCCGATCGTGATGATGATCGCCCTGACGCGCGCCCGCCCGGCGCTGCGCATGGCCGGCGTGGCGTTCGGGATCGCGCTCGGCGTGGCGGTGTCGCTGTCGCGCGTGGTGTTGTCCGCGCATTCGCCGTCGGAGGCGATCACCGGCTGCGTGGTCGGCGCGCTCACGGCGCTGTCGTTCGTGGCGATCGCCTGGCGCGCGCAGCCGCACCGCTGGTCGGTGCCGGCCGTGGTCGCGAGCCTGGCGGTGGTGACCGTGGCGCTGCATGGCGTGCCGGTGCCGTCGCAGCGCTGGGTGACCGAATTCGCGCTCAAGGTGTCGGGCCACCAGCGCCCCTACGTGCGGGCGCGCTGGAAGGCCAATCCGAATTACCGGCCGGCGTCGCGCCCCGCCGCGGCCGTGTTCCAGCCGGCGCAGATGCGCCGCATCTGAGCCGCACGGCGGCCGCGCAGCCTTCGCGGCGGCGACACGCCGCCGCCCCCGCTCACCTCATCCTCGAATCCTGGGACGCCGCAGCGCGCGCAGTTCCGCCTCGGCGGCCGCGGCCGCATAGCGCTGCGCGGCGGCCCCGTAGCCGCGCGCGAAACCGAGCTGCTCGGGCGGCGCCGAGAGGCGTTCGAGATGGCGCAACGCCACCTCGGCGTCGTTCGCGTCGCCCAATGTACCCTGCACGCGCGAGAGCGTCTTGATCAGCTTGCCGCGCGTGCTGCGCGCCGCGATCGAGGCAAAGAATTCGAGCGCGTAGCGCAGCCGTTTCGCGTCGATGCGCACGCGATGACGCGCGTCCACATCGAGCGTGGTCAGTTTCGGCACCGTGTAGAGCCGCGCGAACAGCTTGTCGACACGCTTCGCGACATGCCGCTTCAGCGAGCGCCGCTGGGCGCGCGACTCGCCCTCCCCGTTGCCCAGCGACAGCACACACAGCCACTCCACCCAACCCAGCACCAGCCGCGCATAGCGCGCCGAGGCCACCGCCTGGCGCAGATCGCCGCGCGCGATGTCGCGCTGGCGGGCGGCGGCGTCGAGCGTCTCGGCCCAGGCCGGTTCGCCGGCCAAGTCGGGATCGGCGTCGCGCAGGTTCGGCAGTGTTTCGCTGACGCACACGTCCCAGTCGCGCACCACGCCGAGTTGCGCGCCGAACCAGGACAGATCGGCGGCGAACGCGTCGCGATAGGCGTCGTCGGCGAAATCGCGGAACAGGCGCATCAGCGTGCGCAGCCGGCGCAGCGCCACGCGCATCTGATGGACGAATTCGGGATCGCTGCTGTCGCGCACGCCGGCATCGTTGCCGAGCCATTGCGCGGCCACGTTCGCGCCGAGCACGAACAGCGCCGCGCGCTGCGAGCGGATGCCCTGCAATTCGGCGAGGGCGGCGCGCGCCGGCCCGGCGTCCGCATCGGGCAGCACACCCGCGCAGGCCAGATCGACCAGCGAGGCCGGCTTCAGGAACGCGGGCCAGGCGCCGCTCAGTTCGCGCGCGGCGTCGAACAACGCGTGCAGCGCCAGCGCGCGTCCCTCGGCGTCGCCCGGATCGGCCACGGCGAGACGCAGCTCGCAGGTGCGGCCGGTGCCGGTGGACGTGGTCCAGCTCAGATCGTCGAGCGTCAAATCGACGGGCACGCCCTCGTCGCGCTGCCAGCGGCCGCGGCGGCGCTCGCAATCGAAGCCGAACGGCAAGGCGGCGCGGGCCGCGTCGGGGGACGGTTCGCCCGCGTCGGGCGGCGGTGTGTCGAGCACGGGCGTCGCAACCGCCTGCCCCGCTTCGATTTCGAACAGCGGCACCGAGCCCGCGTCGAGCGCCTGGCGCACGGCGGCCGTCACGGCATCGTCGCCATCGGCGGCTGCGCCGTCAGTTGCGGAAGCAGCGATGGCCGGCGCATCGAGCCGCTCGCGGATCGCCACGCCCGGCGC
>NZ_JAAGPF010000031.1 GCF_017104645.1 Burkholderia sp. Ac-20379 | reverse complement strand
TCGCCGCCGAGGCGGTCGAGCGTCAACCGAGCGTGGCGCCGCCGGTGCCTGCCGAGTCACTGGCGGCAACGCACGACGCGCAGCCTGAACCGGCCCATCGCGAGGCGCCGGCTGAAGAACCCGCGCCCCCGGGCGCAGCCATCGCGCTGTCCGACTCGCTACCGCCGCCCCCGGCGGCCGAACCCGCAGCACCGGCGGCCGAGGCGGCCGCCCACGACACCACACCCGACGCGATCGCACCGCAGTCGAGCCAACCCGATTACGGGATCGCGCCCGCGCCGCTCGAGGCTGCGCCGGTCGTGCCCGTCGATCTCACCACCTTGACCGAATTGAACGAATTGACCAGTAGCGCCTCGTCCGGCGTGCCCGCGCACGAATTTCCGGCCGATGCGATTTCCGCGCTCGACAGCCTCGACATGCCCCTGCCGCCGCGTGCGGGCGTGCCGGGCGCGGCCTTCGATTTCACGCCGCATAACGCAACTAACAGTCTATCCACGTCGACCCTCCCGGCATTCGGCCGCGATGTGCCGGCGTCGCCGGTGGTATCGCAGCCGGCAGGGCAGGCAGGCAGCGAACCGCCTCGAATCGATTTGGGGCCTGATCATCTCGACGATGAGATCCCGCTCGACGACGAAGCCGCCGCCCCGGCGCCCGGCAATCGTGCGCCGGCCGGCTTCGGATCGCTCGGCGCCGCGCAGTTCGGCGCGCTGAATCTCGACTTCGATCTGGATCTGCCGGTGGGCCCGAGCGCGTCGATTCCGCCGCCGAGTGACGCCGCGCTCGATCGCATCGCGCACAACAAGCTCGAACTGGCCGCCGAATATGTCGAGCTCGGCGATCTGAACGGCGCGCGCGCGCTGCTCGGCGAAGTGATCGACGCCAACCGCCCGGGCACGCAAGAGGCAGCGCGCGCCATGCTGGCCAAGCTTGCCGACGCCACGTAATGCGAATCGCACTGGGCATTCAGTACGACGGCGCGGCGTTCTGCGGCTGGCAATCCCAGCCGCACCGCAACACCGTGCAGGACACGCTGGAGCAGGCGCTGAAGGCATTTGCGCTGGTGCCGCTGCAGACCGTGGTGGCGGGGCGAACCGATACCGGCGTGCATGGCCTCGGCCAGGTCGTCCATTTCGATACGGCGCTTTCGCGCGCCGATTTCTCGTGGGTGCGCGGCACCAACGCCTTCCTGCCGCCGACGGTGGCCGTGCAGTGGGCCAAGCCGATGCCGGACACGTTCCACGCGCGTTTCGCCGCGTTCGAGCGCACCTATTACTACGCGCTCTACGTGCACGCGTTCCGCTCGCCGATGCTGAATGCGCGCGCCGGCTGGATCCACACGCCGCTCGATGTCGACGCGATGCGCGAAGCCGCGCAGCACCTGATCGGCGAGAACGACTTTTCGTCGTTCCGCTCGTCGGAATGCCAGTCGAAAACGCCGGTCAAGCATCTGTACCAGATCGACATCCGGCCGTCGGGCAGCTTCATCCATTTCCGGTTTCGCGCCAACGCGTTCCTCCATCACATGGTGCGCAACCTGATGGGGTGCCTCGTGGCGGTGGGGCGCGGCCGATATCCGTCCGACTGGATGGCCGAGGTGCTCGCCGCGCGCAATCGCGACCGCGCCGCCCCCACTTTCATGCCGGACGGCCTGTATCTCGCGCATGTCGGCTATCCTGACGAATTCGCGGTGCCGCCGGCGCAGCTCGGCAGCGTGCCCTGGAGCACGGTCTGGGCCGATCTCGACGCGCCGCCGGGCGTACCCGCCGGTGCCTGATCTCCGCACCGCGCTCACGCGCCCGATCCCAGCCGTAACCGAATCCGCCGTACCGTTGCAGGACGCACCACGATGACCGCCACGCCGCTTTCCACCGCCCCCCAGGCCCGTACCCGCATCAAGCTGTGCGGGCTGTCCCGTCCCGCCGATGTCGATCACGCCGTCGCGCTCGGCGCCGATGCGGTCGGCTTCGTGTTCTACCCGAAAAGCCCGCGTGCGGTCACGATCGAACAGGCGGCCGAACTGGTGCGGCGCGTTCCGCCGTTCGTGTCGGCGGTCGGCCTGTTCGTCAACGCGACGGCCGACGAGCTCGCGCGCGTGCTCGACGCGGTGCCGCTCACCATGCTGCAGTTCCACGGCGACGAAACCCCGGCGCAGTGCATCGAGCTGGCCCGCGTGGCGCGTTTGCCGTGGATGCGGGCGTTGCGCGTTGGCATCTCGACGCAGCGCGCCGATTTGGTAGAATCGGCACTTCACTATTCGACAGCCTGCGGCTTGTTGTTCGACACCCATGTGCCGGACTACGGCGGCAGCGGCAAGGTCTTCGATTGGTCTCTTATTTCCGCAGAGCTCGCGCGTCGGGCCGTTTTGAGTGGTGGCTTGAACGCGCAAAACGTCGGTGATGCGATACGCCAGATCCGCCCGTACGCGGTCGATGTCTCCAGTGGCATCGAAGTACCGGGCGAGAAGGGCGTGAAGGATCACGCCCGTATGGCGGCGTTCGTGAGCGCAGTGCGCGACGCGGACGCCCGGTGAGCTGAATGCCGGCGCGGCGCCTGCCGCGTCGTCCGATAGAGAGACAAGCATGTACAACCTTCCTGATGATCGCGGCCATTTCGGCCCGTATGGCGGCGTGTTCGTCGCCGAAACGCTGATTCACGCCCTCGACGAGCTGCGCGTCGCCTACGAGCGCTACCAGGCCGACCCCGAATTCGTCGCCGAATACAATCGCGAACTGAAGCACTTCGTCGGCCGTCCGTCGCCGATCTACCACGCACAACGCTGGACCGACATGCTCGGCGGCGCGCAGCTTTACCTGAAGCGCGAAGACCTGAACCACACGGGCGCGCACAAGGTGAACAACGTGATCGGCCAGGCGCTGCTCGCGCGCCGGATGGGCAAGAAGCGCGTGATCGCCGAAACCGGCGCGGGCCAGCACGGCGTGGCCACGGCCACCATCTGCGCGCGCTTCGGCATGGAGTGCGTGGTCTACATGGGCGCGGAAGACGTGCGCCGCCAGGCCGCCAACGTCTACCGCATGAAGCTGCTCGGCGCGACCGTGGTGCCCGTGGAATCGGGCTCGCGCACGCTGAAGGACGCGCTCAACGAAGCCATGCGCGACTGGGTCACGAACATCGAATCGACGTTCTACATCATCGGCACGGTGGCCGGCCCGCACCCGTACCCGATGATGGTGCGCGATTTCCAGCGCGTGATCGGCGACGAGTGCAAGGTGCAGATGCCCGAAATGACGGGCCGTCAGCCCGACGCCGTGATCGCCTGCGTGGGCGGCGGTTCGAACGCGATGGGCATCTTCTATCCGTATATCGACGACGCCTCGGTGCAGTTGATCGGCGTCGAAGCGGCCGGCGACGGCCTCGACAGCGGCCGTCACGCGGCGTCGCTGACGGGCGGCAGCCCCGGCGTGCTGCACGGCAACCGCACCTACCTGCTGCAGGATGCCGACGGCCAGATCATCGAGACGCATTCGGTGTCGGCGGGCCTCGACTACCCGGGCGTCGGCCCCGAGCACGCCTGGCTCAAGGACAGCGGCCGCGCGCAGTACGTGCCGATCACCGACGAGGAAGCGCTGAAGGCGTTCCACGACTGCTGCCGGATCGAGGGCATCATCCCGGCGCTCGAGTCGAGCCACGCGATCGCCTACGGCGCGAAGCTGGCCGCCACGTTGCCGAAGGACAAGATCCTGCTCGTCAACCTGTCGGGCCGCGGCGACAAGGACATGCATACCGTCGCCGAGCGCGGCGGCATCGTGCTCTGACGCCCGCATGCGCGACCTGATCGAGGCGCCGGGCGGCGGCGCGGCAAGCGAAAGCGGGGCGGCTTCGGCCGCCGCGCCCGCCCATGCGTTGCCGCCCGGCTTCGACCTGCATCACCGCGATTTCCTGATGGATGCGGCGAACCTGCCGGATGCGTCGATCGACCTGATCGTCGCCGATCCGCCCTACGGGCTCGGCAAGGACTACGGCAACGACTCGGACAAGCTGCAGGGCGACGCGCATCTCGCGTGGACGCGCCAGTGGCTCGATCTGGCGATTCCGAAGCTCAAGCCGAGCGGTTCGCTCTACGTGTTCTGCACCTGGCAATACGCGCCGGAAATCTTCAGCTATTTGAAGACGCGTCTCACGATGATCAACGAGATCATCTGGGACCGGCGCGTGCCGAGCATGGGCGGCACCACGCGCCGCTACACGTCGGTGCACGACAACATCGGGTTTTTCGCGGTATCGAAGGGCTATTACTTCGATCTCGATCCGGTTCGCATTCCCTACGATGCCGAAACGAAGAAGGCCCGTTCGCGCAAGTTGTTCGAAGGCAGCAAGTGGCTCGAGATGGGCTACAACCCGAAGGACGTCTGGTCGATTTCGCGCCTGCACCGGCAGCACGCCGAGCGCGTCGACCATCCGACCCAGAAGCCGCTCGAGATGGTCGAGCGGATGGTGCTGTCGAGCTGCCCGCCGGGCGGCCTCGTGCTCGACCCGTTCATGGGCAGCGGCACGACGGCCGTGGCGTGTGCGCGACACGGACGCCGCTTCGTCGGCTACGAGATCAATGAAAGCTATTGCGCGATCGCGCGCGAGCGCGTGAACGTGCTCGCCGCGCCGGCGGCCGAACCAGTCGACGACTGACGCCCGCCGATCGCGACCGAATCCAGGAAAGTGACACCATGTCCCGTATCCAGAAAACTTTCGCATCACTCGCCGCCCAGGGCCGCAAGGGCCTGATTCCGTTCCTGACGGCCGGCGATCCGGACCCGGCGAAAACCGTCGAATTCATGCACGCGCTGGCCGAAGGCGGTGCCGACGTGATCGAGCTCGGCGTGCCGTTCTCGGATCCGATGGCCGACGGCCCGGTGATCCAGCGCTCGTCGGAGCGCGCGCTCGCGCGCGGCGTCACGCTCAAGCACGTGCTCGACGACGTCAAGCGCTTCCGCGAACGCGACGACGCCACGCCCGTCGTGCTGATGGGCTATGCCAATCCGATCGAGCGCATGGGCGCGCAGGCCTTCGCCGAAGCCGCCAGCGCGGCCGGCGTGGACGGCGTGCTGGTGGTGGACTATCCGCCGGAGGAGGCGGAGGAATTCGCCGCCACGATGCGCGCTTCCGGTATCGACCCTATTTTTCTGCTGGCACCCACCTCCACCGAGGAGCGCATGGCGCAAGTCGGGCGGATTGCGAGCGGCTACGTCTATTACGTGTCGCTGAAAGGGGTGACCGGCGCCGGAAATCTGGATGTTTCCAGCATTGCGGGTAAAATCCCGGCCATCAAGTCGCGCGTACCGGTTCCGGTCGGCGTCGGCTTCGGCATTCGCGACGCCGCCACGGCGCGTGCGGTGGCCGAAGTGTCCGATGCGGTCGTGATCGGCAGCCGCCTCGTGCAACTGCTCGAGGAAGCCGCGCCGGAAGCCGCCGTGGGCACGCTGAAGGCATTCATCGCCGAGGTGCGCGCCGCGCTGGACGGCGGGGCCAAGGCCGCGTAAGAAGGGCCGCCGGGGTTGCCGTAGCGCCGCCCCGGCCGTCACGCGCATCATCAGAAACACCGAATACGAGCCGGATCGATCCGGCCCGTTCTGAACAGGGAAACCACACATGAGCTGGCTCGACAAGCTGTTGCCGCCGAAGATCAAGCAGACCGACCCCAAGAGCCGCAAGGGCATCCCCGAGGGGCTGTGGGTCAAGTGCCCGTCTTGCGAGGCCGTGCTGTACCGCTCCGACGTCGAGGCCAATCTGCATGTGTGCCCGAAGTGCGATCACCACATGCGGATCGGCGCGCGCGAGCGCCTCGATGCGCTGCTCGATCCGGAAGGCCGCTATGAAATCGGTCAGGAAATCGTGCCGGTCGATACGCTGAAGTTCAAGGACAGCCGCAAGTATCCCGATCGCCTGAAGGAAGCGATGGAGGAAACCGGCGAAACCGACGCGATGGTGGTGATGGGCGGCGCGATCCGCACGCTGCCGGTGGTCGCGGCCTGTTTCGAATTCTCGTTCATGGGCGGTTCGATGGGTTCGGTGGTCGGCGAGCGCTTCGCGCGCGGCGCGCAGAACGCACTCGAACAACACGTGCCGTTCATCTGCGTGACGGCCTCGGGCGGCGCGCGGATGCAGGAAAGCCTGCTGTCGCTGATGCAGATGGCCAAGACCACCGCCATGCTGACCAAGCTGTCGGAAGCCAAGCTGCCGTTCATCTCGGTGTTGACCGATCCGACCATGGGCGGCGTGTCCGCCAGCTTCGCGTTCCTCGGCGACGTGGTGATCGCCGAACCGAAGGCGCTGATCGGCTTCGCTGGCCCGCGCGTGATCGAGCAGACGGTGCGCGAGAAGCTGCCGGAAGGCTTCCAGCGCTCGGAATTCCTGTTGAAGGCCGGCGCCATCGACATGATCGTCGACCGCCGCAACATGCGCGACGAAATCGCACAACTGCTCGCGCTGCTGCAGCGCCAGCCGGCCGACGCGCTCGCGTAAGCGCCGCGCGGCATCCGCCGACGCGTCGTCCGGCCCGGCCGGGCGGCGCGTTTTTCGTTTTTCGGCGCGGTGCGCCGATTCGCACTTTTCCCGCTTCTTTTCCGGTTTGCAGTCGCACAGATGAGCACATTTCCCACTCTCGACGCGTGGCTTTCGCATCTCGAATCCGCGCATCCGGTCGGCATCGACATGGGCCTCGCCCGCATCGGCCAGGTCAAGGACGCCCTCGGGCTGTCGTTCTCGTGCCCGGTGATCACGGTCGGCGGCACCAACGGCAAGGGCTCGACCTGCGCGTTTCTCGAGACGATCCTGCTCAAGGCCGGCTATCGCGTCGGTTGCCACACGTCGCCGCACCTGATCGCCTTCAACGAGCGCGCGCGAATCGGTGGCGAGAATGTGCCGGACGATGTGCTGCTGCCGCATTTCGAGGCGGTCGAGGCGGCGCGGCTGAGCCTGGCGCAGCCGGTCACGCTCACGTATTTCGAATTCACGACGCTGGTGATCCTGCGCCTGTTCGCCGAAAGCGGGCTCGACGCGGTGATCCTGGAAGTGGGGTTGGGCGGCCGGCTCGACGCCATGAACATCCTCGACGCCGATTGCGCGATCGTCACCAGCATCGACATCGATCACACCGAATACCTCGGCGATACCCGCGAGAAGATCGCGTTCGAGAAGGCCGGCATCTTCCGCGCCGATACGCCGGCGATCTGCGGCGATCCGTCGCCCCCCCAGACGCTGATCGATCACGCCAACGCGATCGGCGCCGATCTGTGGCTGGTCGGGCGCGATTTCCGCTATGAAGCGCAGGCCGGCAACGAGCGCCAGCAGTGGAGCTATCTCGGCCGCGACAAGCGCTATCCCGCGCTTGCCTATCCGGCGCTGCGCGGCGCGAACCAGTTGATCAACGCCTCGGCCGCGCTGGCCGCGCTCGAATCGCTGCGCTCGCGTCTGCCGGTGTCGGCGCAGGACATCCGCCTCGGCCTGGCGAACGTCGAGCTGGCGGGGCGCTTTCAGGTACTGCCGGGCAAGCCCGCGATCGTGCTCGATGTTGCGCATAACCCGCACGCCTCGGCCGTTCTCGCGCAAAACCTCGGCAATATGGGTTTCTTTCCGTACACTTACGCGGTGTTCGGCGCGATGCGCGACAAGGACATCGCCGGCGTGCTCAAGCAGTTGAAGGGCGAGATCGATCACTGGTGCGTGACCGATCTGCCGCTGCCGCGTGCGGCCACGGCCGCATCGCTCGAAGCGTCGCTGCGCGAAGCCGGTGTCGAAAACGGCCCCGACAGCAGTGTCACGCACTACGCAACGCCCGCGGACGCTTTTCGAGATGCCCTGAAACGGGCCTCGGAGAATGATAGAATCGTGGTCTTCGGTAGTTTTTATACGGTGGCGGGCGTCATGGCCTACCGTAAATCGCAGCAACACTGACGGGCAGTTCGGATCAGCCATACATGGGAATCTTCTCGTTCGGCAAAAAGAAAGACGACGACGCGCCGCCCCGGCGCGGGTCGAGATCCGGCTCCACACGGGCCGCTCGCGGAGAACGCACCGAGCGGCGCACGCGTCGCGCGGAGCGCCCTGAATCGGACGCGCTGCTGCTCGACCCGACCCTCCCCGAGAAACAACGTGCGCGCCGGCGTCTGGTTGGCGCGATCGCGCTCGTGGTCGCCGCCGTGATCGTGCTGCCGATGGTGCTCGATGCGCACCCGAAGCCGGTCACGAGCGACATCGCCATCGATATCCCGAACAAGCCGGCGCAGGCGGCCCCGGCCCGCAACGACGATCCCGTCGATACGCAGGCCGGCGTCGCGCACGACGCGCCGCCGGGCGCCACCGACGACACGCAGACGGCGCAGGCCGCCGACGCGGCCAGCACCGGCGCCAAGGCAACGCCGCCGGCCGCGCCCGCCGCGAAACCGCAGCAACAGGCGGCCGCCAAGCCGGCACCCGCGGCGAAGCCGCCGGTCGCACAGGCCAAGCCCGCCGTCGAACCGCCATCCCAGGACGATGCCGAGCAGGCCGCGGCCGCGAACGGCGCCTCGCCGTCTTCGCCGGCCGGCGCGCGCTTTGCGGTGCAGTTGGGGTCGTTCACGAATGAAGCCACGGCCCGCGGCTGGGCCGCCAAGTTGAAATCGGCGGGCGTGCCCGCATATGTCGAACGTCGCAAGCAGGCCGATGGCAGCGTCGCTACCCTGCTGCGAGCAGGCCCGTTCGCCGATCGCGCAGCGGCATCGGCCGCCATCGCGAAGGTGCGCGATGCCGGCCTGACCCAGTAAGGCGGCGATGTTCACAGTATTCGATTACGCCGTGATGGCGGTGATTCTGCTGTCGGCGTTGCGCGGTGCGTGGCGCGGCTTCGTGTCCGAGGTGTTCGGGCTGATCGGCTGGATCGCGGCGTTCATCATCGCGTGCCGTTATGTCGGCGTGGTGCTGCCGTATATCCCGTCCAACTGGCCGGGCGGCGCGCTGACCCAGTGGGTCGTCGCGTTCGGCGGGCTCGTGATCGGCGTGGTGCTGGTGGCGGGCGTGGCGAATGCGCTGCTCTCGCGGCTGGCGCAGGCCACCGGCCTCGGCGGCGTGGATCGCTCGCTCGGGCTGCTGTTCGGGCTGATGCGCGGCGTGCTGCTGGTGTTGGCGCTGGTGGCGGCAGCCGGGCTGACCGATCTGCCGAAACAGGATTTCTGGCGCAACGCGCTGTTGCGTCCCCTCGCCGTGCAAGGCGTGCATGAGCTGAAGCCGTACTTGCCCGACGGGCTGGCTGCGTATATCCATATTTGAGTACGCAGCAGCCGAAACCGTTTTTGTATCCTTGAAGGACCATGCCATGTGCGGCATCGTAGGCGTTATCTCTCATTCCCCGGTCAATCAGCTCATCTATGACAGCCTGCTGCTGCTGCAGCATCGCGGTCAGGACGCAGCCGGTATCGTGACCGCGGACGGCAGCAACTTCCATATGTACAAGGCCAACGGCATGGTGCGCGACGTGTTCCGCACGCGCAACATGCGCAGCCTGCCGGGTACCAGCGGCATCGGCCAGGTGCGTTACCCGACGGCCGGTTCGGCGTCGAGCGAAGCCGAGGCGCAGCCGTTCTACGTCAACGCGCCGTTCGGCATCGTGCTCGCGCACAACGGCAACCTGACGAACATGGAACAGCTCAAGGACGAGATGTTCCGCATCGATCGCCGCCACATCAACACGAATTCGGACAGCGAAGTGCTGCTGAACGTGTTCGCGCACGAATTGCAACTGGCGACCACCGGCCTCGAGCTCGATCCGGCCGCGGTGTTCAAGGCCGTGTCGGGCGTGCACCGCCGCGCGCAAGGCTCGTACGCGATCGTTTCGCAGATCGCCGGCCACGGCATGGTGGCGTTCCGCGACCCGTTCGGCATCCGCCCGCTGTGCATCGGCAAGCTCGAAACCGAGCAGGGCGTCGAATGGATCGTGGCGTCGGAATCGGTGGCGGTCGAAGGCATCGGCTTCGAGTTCGTGCGCGACGTCGCGCCGGGCGAGGCGATCTTCATCAGCAACGACGGCGGCTTCCACAGCCAGCAGTGCGCGGAAAATCCGAGCCTGAATCCCTGCATGTTCGAGTGGGTCTACCTCGCGCGCCCGGATTCGTGCCTCGACGGCGTGCCGGTCTACAACGTGCGCCTGCGCATGGGCGATTACCTCGCCGAGAAGATCAAGCGCGAACTGAAGGACGTGCCGATCGACGTCGTGATGCCGATTCCCGATTCGTCGCGGCCCGCCGCGATGCAGGTGGCGGCCAAGCTGGGCGTGGAATATCGCGAAGGCTTCTTCAAGAACCGCTATGTCGGCCGCACCTTCATCATGCCGGGCCAGGCCGTGCGCAAGAAGTCGGTGCGCCAGAAGCTCAATGCGATGAGCATCGAGTTCAAGGACAAGCACGTGCTGATCGTCGACGATTCGATCGTGCGCGGCACCACCTCGCACGAGATCGTGCAGATGGCGCGCGATTCCGGCGCGAAATCGGTGATCTTCGCGTCGGCCGCGCCGCCCGTGAAATTCCCGAACGTGTACGGCATCGACATGCCCACGCGCAACGAACTGGTCGCGCATGGCCGCACCGACGAAGAAGTGGCGAAGATGATCGGCGCCGATTACCTGATCTATCAGGACGTCGACGATCTGCGCCGCGCGGTGCGCGACATCAACCCGGAGCTCAAGAGCTTCGAGGCCTCGTGCTTCGACGGCAACTACATCACCGGCAGCATCACGCCGGCTTACCTCGATGCGCTCGAACGCGCGCGTCTCGCACCGGCCTCGCAACTGGACCGCGACCAGAACGGCGAAGCCGAGCGTTCGCAGATGGCGTTGCAACTGTCGGTCGAATGAGGCCCGGGGCGCATCGTTCCGAACGCGCGTGTTACGATGTGCCCTGCGTCGATTTGATATCAGCTTGCGGACGCGGGGCGATGCCCCGAAACAGCTAAAGCGGAGGCCGGGCGTGCGATGCCGGCCCGAGTCGAACGCTGTTGACCGCACTACCTGAAGCCCGCCGATGCTTGCGCCTCGCGGGCTTTTTCGTTGGCTTTTCGCCAAGAGCGGCGCGCCTGCGGCGCGGCGCGCATGAAACCGGATGACCGAACCATGGACGATTCCTTTAGCCTCGATACGCTCGCCGTCCGCGCGGGCACGCTGCGCAGCGAATACAACGAACATTCCGAAGCGCTGTTCCTGACCTCGAGCTTTTGCTTCACGAGCGCGCAGGATGCCGCGACGCGCTTCGCGAATTCCGAGGACAACTACACGTATTCGCGCTTCACGAACCCCACCGTCACGATGTTCCAGGATCGCCTCGCGGCGCTGGAAGGCGGCGAGGCCTGCATCGCGACGGCCTCGGGGATGGCGGCGATCATGTCGGTCGTGATGTCGGCGCTGCAGGCGGGCGATCATCTGGTCAGCTCGCGCAGCCTGTTCGGCTCGACGCTTGGCATGTTCTCGCAGATCTTCAGCAAGTTCGGCATCACCACCACGTTCGTCGATCCGACCGATCTGAACGCGTGGCGCGAGGCCGTGCGGCCCGAAACGAAGATGTTCTTCCTCGAAACGCCGTCGAACCCGCTGACCGAAATCGCCGATATCGAAGCGATCTCGGCGATCGCGAAATCGGCCAAGGCGCTGTTCGTGGTCGACAACTGTTTCTGCAGCCCGGCGCTGCAGCAGCCGCTCAAGCTCGGCGCGGACGTGGTGATGCACTCGGCCACCAAGTTCCTCGACGGCCAGGGCCGTGTGCTGGGCGGCGCGCTGGTCGGCTCGAAGGCATTCATCACGGGCAAGGTGTTCCCGTTCGTGCGCAGCGCCGGCCCGACGCTGTCGGCGTTCAACGCGTGGGTGCTGCTCAAGGGCATGGAAACGCTGTCGCTGCGCGTCGAACGCCAGTCGGCCAGCGCGCTCGAGATCGCCCGCTGGCTCGAACAGCATCCGGCCGTCAATCGCGTGTTCTATCCGGGCCTCGAATCGCATCCGCAGCACGCGATCGCCAAGCGCCAGCAGAAGGCGGGCGGGGCGGTGGTGTCGTTCGAGCTGAAGGGCGACACGCCCGAGGTGCAGCGCGCGAACGCCTGGCGCGTGATCGACAACACGAAGATCGTGTCGATCACGGCCAACCTCGGCGATACGCGCACCACCATCACGCATCCGGCCACCACCACGCATTCGCGCATCACGCCCGAAGCGCGGGCCGCGGCCGGCATCAGCGAAGGGCTGCTGCGGGTGGCGGTGGGGCTGGAAGGGGTGGACGACCTGCGCAACGATCTGGCGCGCGGGTTGGGGCAGTAAAGCTTGAATGCGGAGGGCCGGCTTGGCCGGCCCTCCGGTTAATTGTTTCGCGGCGCCGCCATCGATTGCGATTCAGCGGGCCGCCATGCGCTGGTGGAAGCCACCGGCCTGAGAAACCATATCCCCCGGCGACGGGCGCCGCTTGAGCGCATCGAGCATCCAGCGCAAGGTATCGTCGAGCGACGTCACCGGCAACTCGCCCAGGCGAGCGCGCAGCTTTTCCCGCGACCCCACCAGTTTTTTCACCTCGTTGCCACGCACGAAGCGCGGATCGATCGCCACGTCGATTGCGTAGCCGGCCATGCGCGACAGCATCGCGATCACTTCCTTCAGCGAATAGGCGTGTTCGGAACAGACGTTGAACGTTTCACCGACCGGCGCCGCATCGATCAATCGCACATAGGCGGCCGCCACGTCGCGAACGTCCGAGAAATCCCGGCTGACCTCCAGATTGCCGAGCGAGATGCGCGGCTCCCGATTCGCGTAGTGCGTGACGAGCTTCGGCAGCAGATAGGTATCGAGCTGCCCGACGCCGGTGTAGTTGAACGGACGCGCGATCACGATCGGCAATTTGTCGTACCACTGACGAACCGCGTGCTCCATGGCGAGCTTGCTGACCGCGTAATCGTTTGCGGGCTGAGGCGGGACGCTTTCGTCCAATGATTCCACCTCGGCGTTGCCGTAGACATTCGCGCTGCTCGCCAGCAGCACGCAACGCGGGGCCGTGTTGGTGTCGACCAGCGCTGTCAGCAGATTGCGCGTGCCGACCACGTTGACGAGGTAAAGATCGCGAGGATCGTTGTTGGCGACGTGCGCGCATGCGGCCAAGTGCACGACGGCATCCGGGCGCGACTGCTCGACTGCCGTGCGAAGCGAAGCGATGTCGAGCAGGTCGGCTTCGACCACCTTGCGACTTCCGATCTGTGCGCGCCGCCGCGCCGTGGTGCCGGGGGCAATCGTGCCCCACACCTCGTAGCCGGCGGCTTCGAGGCTTTGCGCGACGTAGCGGCCGGTGAATCCGGCGAGGCCCGTAACGAGTGCGCGACGTGCGCGCGGCAGATCAGAAGGTTTCATGATGAAGATTCCGCGTGAGATCCGCTTCAACCATCATAGTGCACAGTTGTTCCAGCGTTGTGTGCGGCTGCCAACCAAGTTTTTCCTTTGCCTTGTCTGCGCATCCGATCAGAAGGTCGACTTCCGCCGGCCGGTGGAAGCGCGGGTTGATCGCAACGAGCACGTTTCCGGTTGCTGCGTCGATGCCCCGTTCGTGCTCGTTCTTGCCGCTCCATTCGATCTGAATGCCGGCGGCCGCGAACGCCATGCGCGCAAAGTCCCGCACCGTCTCGGTGCGGTGGGTGGCGAGCACGAAGGTATCGGGTTCGTCGGCCTGCAGCATGAGGCGCATGCCGTCGACGTATTCCAATGCGAAGCCCCAGTCGCGCTTGGCGTCGAGATTGCCGAGCTCGAGGCGGGTGGCCTTGCCGAGCTTGATCTTGGCGACGGTGTCGGTGATCTTGCGCGTGACGAACTCGCGGCCGCGCAGCGGCGATTCATGGTTGAACAGGATACCGCTCGATGCGAACAAACCGTACGACTCCCGGTAATTCACCGTCATCCAGTGCGCGTAAAGCTTGGCGACGCCGTACGGGCTGCGCGGATAGAACGGCGTCGATTCGATTTGCGGAATCGCCTGCACCTTACCGAACATTTCCGACGTCGACGCTTGGTAGAAGCGCGTGCGCGGGCTGACCACGCGCAACGCCTCGAGCAGGTTCAGGGCGCCGATGCCGGTCACGCTGGCCGTGGTGGCGGGTTGATCGAACGACACGCCGACGAAGCTTTGCGCGGCGAGATTATAGAGTTCGTCGGGCTGGACGCGCTCGATCAGGCGCAGGCTCGATCCGAGATCCGTGAGGTCGTGCTCGACCAGCGACAGGTTGGGATGGTCGGCCACGCCAAGCTCGGCGATGCGCCAGAAATTGACCGAACTCGTGCGCCGGTAGGTGCCGGTGACCTCGTAGCCGGCGTCGAGCAGGAGTTTCGTCAGATAGGCGCCGTCTTGCCCGGTGATGCCGGTGATGATCGCCTTCTTGCGTGCTGAACTCATAACGGATTCCTGAGGGAGCGAGTGGAGGATTGGGGCAGTGCCTGCACGGACGGCGCAGGCCCGCGCGTGAGCCGGCGTTCGAACGCGAACCAGGTGAAGCTGGCGTAGGCGAGCGTGATCGCCAGCGCGACGACGGCGGTCGCGTAGCGATTCAGATGCCATGGCCAGAGCGCATATAACACGCTCAGGTGTACGAGATAAATCGTGTAGCTGATGGTGCCGACATAGACGAGCGCCGGGTTCGTCAGCACGCGCTGCACGATGCCGCGGCCGCGCAGCGCAATCACGACGATCGAGGTGCAGAGCACGAGCGAGATGCTGTAGAGCGCGGCGTTCGACAACGGCGTGTTGGCGGCGCGGAAGCGCGGGTTCGACAGATGCAGCCAGGCGAGCAGCGCGAGCGCCACGCAGGCGGCCGCCACGGCCAGGCCGGTGTACGGCTCCAGCGCACGCCGGTCGCGGCGCAGCAGCACCGCCAGCAGCGCGCCGGCGGCGAGCAGATCCATGCGGAACGGCGTCAGGTAATAGATCGGCCAGAACGAATCGAACCACGGCGTGGCCACGGCGCGCAGCAGCGGCGCGACGATCACCAGCGCGGCCGCGACCCAGGCCAGCGCGCGCTCGGGACAGAGCAGCACCACGAACGGCCAGAAGATATAAAACTGCTCTTCCACCGCGAGCGACCACAGCACGTTCAGGCTTTCGTGGCCGATGCTGCCGATCGACAGCCCGATATTGGTCGAGAAAAACGCATACCAAGGCCAGTGCGCGAGCCAACCCGCGCCGAACAGCAGCGTGGAGACGATCAGCAGCAGTACGTACGAAGGCAGGATGCGGCGCGCGCGGCGCACGTAGAAATGGCGGAACAGCGGCAGGCCGCGCGCCTTGCGGTCGAGCAGGATGCCGGTGATCAGCAGCCCGCTCAGCACGAAGAACAGATCGACGCCCATCCAGAGCGGCGCCTTGACCGCGTGTTGCAGGAACACGGCCATCACGGCGATCGCGCGCAGGCCGTCGAGCTGCACGATGCGGCTTGCGTGGCGGGGCGGTGCGGAGGGCGTGTCGAGCGTCATCGGGGCCTGTCGGGTTATGGCGCGCCGCGCATCATGACTGCGCGGCTTCGCCAGGTAAATTGGACGATTCCGAAAATCGAATTGCGGATGCCGCCTAGGTGGGGCGACGCAACCCGTCGATCCTGGAAGGATTCGTGTGGGATTCTAGGGAAAAGAAATCGATAAAAAATGGAGAGATAAAACGGAAACAGGGCTGGACGGTGGCGGCCCGTGGGGGTTTCAAGGGCGCCATCCCGCCATTGCCGTCGGTACAAGTTACGGCCGATCAAGCGCGATGTGCCTTGAATTTGCTGAAATTATTCCGATTGCTCGCGCGAATTCGCAACCACATGTAACGGTGCGCCGCGGAAAAGGATTCGGAATTTCTTGTGAATATTTTCGCTTGTAACCTGCGTCGCACCGTGCCGCCCGGGCCGGCCCGACGTTGCGCCGTATCGTGGTGCATTGCCGCGAGCCGCCTGGCTGGACACGGGCCGTCCGTCCTTCCGTCCACTCCGGAGAGTTGCATTGCGACGTTCGCTCCTGATCGCCCTTGCCGTCATCGTTCCCGCCGTGTGTCTGCCCGGCCGTACCTCGGCCGAAGCCGTGCTCGACGCCACCACGTCGTGGATCGGCAATACCCATGGCTATGGCGACGGCAGCTGGACGCAGATCGACATTCGCGCGATCGCGGTCACGCCGCAGGGCAAGGTCTACACGAATGCGCCGTGGGACGAGAGCGGCGCCGAAGCCAGCGTCTATCAGGACGGCAAGATGCTCGGCTTCGCCGGCGGCACGCACGGCTGGGGCAATGCGGGCGGCAGCGCGATCGCGGTCAACGACCGCTACGCCTACGTGGCGATCGGCGTCGGCAATGAGAAGGGCCGGCTCGTCAGCCCGGGCGTGTGGCCCGACAAGGGCCGTCAGTGGTGGGGCATCTCGCGCCGCGCGATCGGCGACATGCGCCAGCCCGCACCATTTCGCGCCGCGGCGGCCGGCGATGCGCGCGCCAGGATGGCGGCCAGCTTTCTGAAGGTCAACGACACGCCGGTCGATACGCGCGACGAAGTGGCCGGCCTCGCGGCCTCGGCCAAGCGGCTCTACGCGACCGATCCGCATCACGACAGCGTCGACGTGTACGACGCCGAATCGATGGACAAGCTCTCGACCTTCAGCGCGCACGAACCGGGCCGCATCGCGCTCGACAACGACGGCACGCTGTGGCTGCTGACCGACACGCTCGGCGGCCCGGCCAAGCTCGTGCACGTGCGTCCCGACGGCCGGGCGATCGACGACGCGCCCGCGCTGCCGTCGGGCAGCGACGCGGTGGACGTGGCGGTCGATGCGAAGGGCCGCGTGCTGATCGCCGACAACGGCCCGCGCCAGCAGATCCTGATCTTCTCGAAGCAGGCGCAGGGCGGCAGCTACGCGATGAGCGGCACGCTCGGCGAGCGCGGCGGCATCTTCTCGGGCGTGGCGGGGCGGCCCGGCCCGCTGCGCTTCAACGGCCTGACCGGCGTGGGCGCCGATCGCGCCGGCAACATCTACGTGGCGATGAACGGCATCGGCCCGAAGCAGGGCACGCTCGGCGCGGGCCTCGGCGCGACGCTCGCGAGCTACGGCGCGGGCGACACGCTGCGCTGGCAGGTGGATGGCCTGTTGTTCGTCGACGGCGCGAGCATCGATCCGGCACGGCCGAACAGCGTCTACACCGGCAACAAGCGCTTCGAACTCGATTTCTCGAAGCCGGCCGGACACGAATGGAAATATGTCGGATTCCTGTCGAATCGCTTCAAGTATCCGCAGGATCCAGTGTTCAACACCGATCAATGGCCGGGCCTGCCGACCGCGCGCCAGCTCGACGGCCACACGTTCCTGTTCCTGACGGACATGTACGCCGATCACCTGAAGATCTACCGCTTCGATGCGAAGCGCGACGGCGAGACCGCGATTCCGTCGGGCCTCATCGCCGGGCGCGCGCGGCCGGTGGACAAGGTGCCGAATCGCCCCGCGGGCGGCGACTGGATCTGGCGCGACAAGAACGGTAACGGCGGCTTCGACGCCGGCGAATTCGCGATGAACACCGACACCAAGGCGCGTGCCGGCGGCTGGGGCTGGTGGGTCGACACCAACGGCGACATATGGCGCGCCAGCGAGACGCGTGGCATCCACCGCTTCCGCTACGGCGGCCTCGACAAGGTCGGCAACCCGATCTATTCGTACGACAAGCTGACCGACTACCCCACGCCCGCGCCGTTCACCGAGCTGCGCCGCGCGATCTACGAGCCGGCCACCGACACGCTCTATGTGACGGGCTACACGCAGGACGCGCAGCCGAAGCCCGGCATCAACAAGGAAGTGGGCCGTGTGCTGGTGCGCTACGACAAATGGTCGAGCGACAAGCCGGTGCAGCGCTATCAGGTGGCGCTGCCGTGGGCGCCCGACGCCAAGCCGATCCTGAACCTGATCGGCCTGACCGTGGCGGGCCGCTACCTGTTCGGCGTGGAGCCGGTGGGCATCGTGCACGTGTACGACAAGGAGAACGGCAAGGAGGTCGGCGTGATCAAGCCGGGGCCGGAAGTGGGCCGCGCGTCGGGCTGGGTGGACGTGCCGTTCGGGATCAGCGCGCATCGCCGCGACAACGGCGAGTACCTGATCTTCGTGGAGGAAGACGCACGCGGCAAGGTGATGATGTACCGCTGGACGCCGCGCTGATGAATCGACGTGAATCAATGAGGAGGACGGATCATTGCATCCGCCCGCAACGCAAGCATGGATAAACGGATGTTGAAGAACGTCGCGGTGAACTTCGTCGGGCTGATCCTGCCGACGTTCGTTTCGCTGGTGACGGTGCCGGCCTACATTCACGCGCTGGGCGTCGATCGCTACGGCGTGGTGAGCCTCGTGTGGACCTTGATCGGATATTTCGGAATCCTCGATCTCGGCATGAGCATGGCCGCGCAGAACCAGATCTCGAAGGCGATCGCCAGCGGCGATCCGGCGCAATGCGAGCGTGTGTTCTGGAGCGCGACCTGGCTGAACCTGATCACCGGCATCGCGGGCGGGCTGCTGATCTACTTCGGCGCGTTCATCTACACGGCGTATTTCACCAAGGTGTCGGCGCAGTTGCAGCACGAGGTGTATCACGCGCTGCCGTGGCTGGCCTGCGCGATTCCGATCGCCAACGTGTCGTGGGTATTTTCGGGCGCGATCAACGGCGCGGAGCGCTTCGGCATCTACAACGCGAACCAGACGTTCGGCACGTTCCTGTTTCAGTTGCTGCCGCTGTTCGCGGCCTGGCTGATCGCGCCGAGCCTGCCGGCCGTGCTGGCCGCCGCCGTGCTCGCGCGGCTGATCGCGGCGCTGCTGCTGTTCCGCGCCAGCCTGCGCGTGCTGAACATCCGGCGCGTCGCGCCGCCGCGCTGGAAGACCGCCAGGGAGCTGTTCACGTTCGGCGGCTGGATGCTGATCGCCAGCACCGCGAGCATGGTGTCCGATTCGCTCGACCGCGTGCTGCTCGGCGCGCATCTGGGCGCGCGCTACGTCACGTACTACACGGTGCCGCAGAACCTCGTCACGCGCCTGAACATGCTGCCGAACGCGGTGGTACGCACGCTGTTTCCGCGCCTGTCGGCCGTCGATCGCGATCATGCCGATCACCTGGTGCGCCAGTCGCTCGAATTCCTGAACGGCGTGTTCACGCCGATCATGATCGCCGCGATCTTCGCGCTGCAGCCGTTCCTCGAATTGTGGGTGGGCCACGATCTGGCGACGGAGTCCGCCCCGGTGGGCCGGATCCTCGTGATCGGCATCTGGCTGGTCGGGCAGGCCAGCGTGATGCGGATCCTGATCCAGTCGCAGGTCAATCCGGCCCGCGCGGGGCTGGCCGGCGTGATCCAGTTGCCGTTCTTCGTCGTCGCGCTGTGGTTCGGCGTCACGCAGTTCGGGCTGATCGGCGCGGCCGTGGTGGTGGTGGCGCGCGCGCTGGTCGATTACGGCGTGCTGCTGATGCTGGCCTCGGTGCGCCAGCGCGGCATCGTGCTCGACATGCTCGCGCACCTGGCGTTCCTGTTCGCGAGCCTCGCGCTGGCCTGGACCGGCCTCACGCTGCTCGAAGCCATCGCGCTCTGCGCACTCGTTGCCGTGCTGAACATCGCGTGGTCACTTCTGACGACGCCCGGCCTGCGCGCACTCGCGCGCGGCGCGATCGGGCGGCTCATTCCCGGGAAAAGCGTATGAAAGGCGAACTCGTAGAACGCTCGGCCACGTCGCTCGCGCGCCAGATCCAGCCAACTGGCGTGGCGCGCCCGCTCGGCAAGCCCGCCGGCCGCCCGCTGCGCGTGGCGATCATTCACGACTGGCTGGTGACCTATGCGGGCGCGGAGCGCGTGCTCGAGCAGATCATCGCGTGCTTTCCCGACGCCGACCTGTTCAGCCTCGTCGATTTCCTCGACGATCGCAGCTTCCTGCACGGCCGGCCGGTCACCACATCGTTCATCCAGAAGCTGCCGTTCGCGCGCACCAAATACCGCAGCTATCTGCCGCTGATGCCGCTCGCGATCGAACAGCTCGACGTGTCGGCCTACGATCTGGTGATCTCCAGCAGCCACGCCGTGGCGAAGGGCGTGTTGACCGGGCCGGACCAGATCCACGTCAGCTACGTGCATTCGCCGATCCGCTACGCGTGGGATCTGCAACATCAGTACCTCGAACAATCGCAGCTCACGCGCGGCATGAAGTCGATGATGGCGCGGCTGATCCTGCATTACATCCGCAACTGGGATATCCGCACCTCGAACTCGGTGGACGGCTTCATCGCCAATTCGGCGTTCATCGCGCGGCGCATCCGCAAGGTGTATCAGCGCGATGCGGCCGTGGTGTTTCCGCCGGTGGACGTGGACGGCTTCTCGCTGTCGGTGGAAAAAGAGGACTTCTACGTAACGGCTTCGCGCATGGTGCCGTACAAGAAGATCGATCTGATCGTCGAGGCCTTCGCGCGGATGCCGGGGCGGCGGCTGGTGGTGATCGGCGACGGCCCGGAGATGGACAAGGTGCGCGCCAAGGCCGGCCCGAACGTCGAGATTCTCGGCTACCAGCCGTTCTCGGTGCTGCAGGATCACATGCGCCGCGCCAAGGCGTTCGTGTTCGCGGCGGAGGAGGATTTCGGCATCTCGGTGGTCGAGGCGCAGGCCTGCGGCACGCCGGTGATCGCGTTCGGCAAGGGCGGCGCGCTGGAAACGGTGCGCGACGCCGCGACCGATCCCGCGCCCACCGGCCTCTTCTTCGACGAGCAGAAGGTGCCCGCGATCGTGGCCGCGGTCGACGCGTTCGAGGCCGATCCCGCGCGGTTCCGGCCCGAAGCCTGCCGCGCGAACGCCGAGCGCTTCGCGACCTCGCATTTCCGCCGCCGGCTCGTCGAGCAGATCGAGAGCCTGCTGCCGAACGCGCAGGCGCGCGCCCGCGCCGGTGCGCGCGAGGCCGGCACCGTGGCGGCCAGCCAGGTGCGCGCGCTGGTGCTCGACCAGAGCGGCGTGCTCGGCGGCGCGGAGCTGTCGCTGTTCGAATTCGTGACGCACTGGCGCGGCACCGCGAGCGTGCTGCTGTTCGACGAAGGCCCGTTCCGCGATGCGCTGGACGAGGCGGGCGTGGACGTCAGCGTGATGAAGTCGCGCGGCATGGATCGCGTGCGCAAGAAGGGCGGCGCGTCGCTGCGCGCCGTGGGCGGACTGGTGTCGCTGGTGCGCGAGGTGGTGCGCCGCGCGCGCGACGCCGACGTGATCTACGCCAACACGCAGCGCGCGATGGTGGTGGGCGCGCTGGCCGGGCGGATCGCGCGCAAGCCGGTGGTCTGGCATCTGCGCGACATCGTCAGCCACGAGCATTTCGGCGCCAAGCAGCTGTTCGCGATCAAGCAGTGCGCACGGCTCGGCGTGACGCGCGTGATCGCCAACTCGAACGCGTCGGCGCAGGCCTATCTGGCGCTGACGGGCGGCGAGGAGGAAGCGGTCGACGTGGTGTTCAACGGCATCGACGCCGCGCCGTTCACGGCGCTCGAGGCCACGCCGCAAGCCGCCCTGCGGGCGCGGTTCGGCCTGCCCGAAACGGCGTGGATCGTCGGCTCGTTCAGCCGCCTCGCGCGCTGGAAGGGCCAGCATCTGCTGCTCGACGCGGCCATGCGCGACCCGGATCTGCACGTGGTGCTGGTCGGCGCGCCGCTGTTCGGCGAGGACGACTACGCGGCCGAACTGCAGGACATCGTCGCGCAGCGCGGGCTCGGCGATCGCGTGACGTTCGCCGGCTTTCAGCGCGACATCGCGGCCTGGATGAAGGCCGTCGACGTGGTCGCGCACACCTCGATCACGCCGGAGCCGTTCGGGCGCGTGATCGTCGAGGGGATGCTGGCGAAGCGGCCGGTGGTGGCGGCGCGGGCGGGCGGCGTGGTCGAGATCGTCGACGACGGCGTGAACGGCCTGCTGTGCGAGCCGGGCGATGCGGCCTCGCTGTCGGAAGCGCTCGGCGCGCTGCGTCAAGACCGCGTGCGCCGCGAACGGCTGGTGGCGAACGGTTTCGAAACGGCGGTGCGGCGCTTCGGCACGAGCGGGTATGTCGAGGCGGTCGAGCGGATTCTGGTCGAGGTCGCGCGCAAGAAGCGCTGAAGCGCGGCGGGATCCCGTCACCTAAACCGAAAGCGCGTTGCGCGGCATGCTTGAGCCGCGCAACGCGCTTTTTGACTGACGGGCGCGCTGGACTGCGACGCACCGGAAAAACGGCCGGGCGTTGCCGTCCGGCCGTTGCATGCCCATCCGCGACGGAACCTACCTCATACAGTGGCCGCCGGCGCCGCCGCACGCGCCGGCCTGGCCGCCGGCTTCAAGCTGGCCGCCCAGCGCATCGCAGGCCGCTCCACGAGGCGATACACCACCCACGCCAGCGGAATCGCGGCCGCCATGAACGCGAACGACGGCCAGATCGACGTCTGCAACTGCGAACGGAACAGCACCGAGCCGAGGCAGACGAACAGCGGCAGATGCACGAGATACAGCGAATAGCTGAAATCGCCGAGCCACGCGAAGCCGCGCACGGCGAGATTGGCGGGCGCGGGCCGCGCGATCGCCGCGTGCAGGTAGCAGGCGAAGCCGAGCGACCAGAGCTGGAACGCGCCGTACTGCCCGAAATGGAACGCCACGCAGCCGAGCGCGACGCCGGCCGCGCCCGCCAGATACCAGCCGCGCGACGGCGCCGTATCGGCGGCGCGGCGCGCGCGCAGGTCGGCGATCAGCGCGCCGAGCGTCCACGACAGCCAGTACGACGTGAAGATCTGCACGTCATGCCGTTCGAACGCCCAGGCCGACGCGAGGTTGACGAGCGCCACCGCCGCCACCAGCGGCCCGATGCCGATCCGCTTGCGCAGCGCGAACCACAGCGGATAAACGGCATAGAACTGCACTTCGAGCGACAGCGTCCAGAGCGCGCCGTTCGAGCCGTAGGTCTGCCCGGCGATGCCCTGCAGCGACAGCAGGTTGACCGCGAACGCGGTCCAGCCGATGTCGCGGATCTTGTGGCTGACCGGCGCGAACTGCAGGCTGATCAGGTCGAGCGCCAGCGTGATCAGCAGCGCGGCCAGCAGCACCGGATAGATGCGCGCGAAGCGCCGCGCCCAGAAGTTCGGCGTATCGAGCCGGTAGCCGGGCGAGGCCGCGTGCTTGAGCGCGATGTTGCGATGGATGCAGTAGCCGCTGATCACGAAGAACACCGGCACGCCGGCCGAGCCCCACGCGAACGGAAACGTCAGATAGGCGAGCAGCGTGTTCGGATCGTGCAGCGGCGGGTGGCCGCGATGGAAGGCCTGCATGCCGATCCAGATCACCTGCCGGCAATGGAAATAGGCCACGAGCAGCGCCGCGAAGCCGCGCAGCGCGTCGACCAGGGCGTCCTTGTTGTCGGGGGCGGCGGGGCGCGCGAGCGTTGGCGCGCTGAGAGCGTTCATGCGTCGGATTCCTCGGCCTGAGAGTGGATCGGAAGCCGGCCGCGAGCTGGAGCTCGCAGCGGGCGCGCGTTCATCCTAAGGCGTGAGAAATCGAACGTTGAAATAAAAAAACGCCCGGGAAATTGCAACAAGACGTTTCGACAGGCGGGCTATTCCGGGTTGCGAAATCGGCCCAATTATTTCTCGATTTTTTTTTGATAGTTTGGGTTCGGGTCGAATCAGACGAGGAATGCATCATGGATATGAATTGGGTCGCCAGTGGCGCCGTATTGCTCGTGATGGCCGTGTTGTCGGCCTATCGCGACGCACTGAAGAACGAACCGATCAGCCGTTTCGGGCTCGAGGGCAACGACCGGCTCGCCGAAGAGTTCGACTGATCATGGCCGTTCGCCGGGGGCCGCCTTTCAAGGCGGCCCCCGGCGCGGCGACGTTCGCACCGTATCAACGGGCCGCGCCATCGTCGCGGCCCTCAATTTCTCCGGGGTTTCATCACCATGCTCAAAGTCAAGAAGGCCGTGTTTCCCGTAGCCGGGCTAGGCACGCGGTTTTTGCCGGCGACCAAGGCCAGTCCGAAGGAAATGCTGCCGGTCGTCGACAAGCCGCTGATCCAGTACGCGGTCGAGGAGGCGATCAATGCCGGCATCACCGAGATGATTTTCGTGACCGGGCGCAGCAAGCGCGCGATCGAGGATCACTTCGACAAATCGTACGAGATCGAGGCCGAGCTCGAGGCGCGCGGCAAGGACAAGCTGCTCGAACTGGTGCGCGGCATCAAGCCGAGCCATGTGGACTGCTATTACGTGCGTCAGCCGGAGGCGCTCGGCCTCGGCCACGCCGTGCTGTGCGCCGAAAAGCTGGTGCACGGCGAGCCGTTCGCCGTGATCCTCGCCGACGATCTGCTGCACGGCGAACAGCCCGTGCTCAAGCAGCTCGTCGACGTGTTCAACCACTATCACAGCTCGGTGATCGGCGTCGAAACCGTCGCGCGCGAGGACACCCGTTCGTACGGGATCGTCGAGGGCCGCGAATGGGAAGAGGACGTGATCAAGCTGTCGGGCATCGTCGAGAAGCCGGCGCCGGAAGACGCGCCGTCGAACCTCGGCGTGGTCGGCCGCTACGTGTTCATGCCGAGCATCTTCGATCATCTGCGCCGCATCAAGCCGGGCGCGGGCAACGAGCTGCAACTGACCGATGCGGTGCAATCGCTGCTGGCCGACGAGCAGGTGCTCGCGTATCGCTACTACGGCACGCGCTTCGATTGCGGCAGCAAGATCGGTTACCTGAAGGCGACCGTCGAGCTGGCGCTCCAGCATCCGGAAGTCAGCCGCGAATTCGAGGCTTATCTGCGCACTTGCCTGGCCGTGCTGGCTCAGGCCGCCTGACGGGCCGCGCTTAGCGTTTCTTCACGTCCATGTGGTGGTTGTTGCATTCGCCCCGGCTTCGCGCCGGGGCTTTTTTATGGGCGCCGCCCAAGGATGGCGCGGCGCGAGTGCCGCGGGCCGGGCCTTGGCTCATGACCGACGCTTGAACCGGTGCGGTTCCGCGCGCGACATCACTGCCCGCGCACCGCCGCCGCGGGAAACGCGCGCTGCAGCCCGCGCTTGACCGGCTCGCGATAGCCGAGCAGCCGCCGCTCGAAATACCGCCACGACAGATGCGCGAGGCCCACCGCCGCGGCGAACTGCAGCGCGACCGGCACCGCGTCGCCAATCTCGGGCGGCAGATCGAGCCGCGCGTCGAGCGCCGGCCACACGCCGAAATGCGAAGGAATCAGGTTGTGGAACAGGTAGAAGCCGTAGCTGATCGTGCCGAGATAGGCGAGCGGCGTCCATTCGAGCCCGCCGACCATCGGATGATCGGGCAGCGCCACCACGCACAGCAGCAGCGCGCCGAGCGCGGCGCCGAGGCCCACGTCGGCGAGCCCGTCGTCGATGCCCGACAGCGGCGGCGCCCACGCCGGCAGCGTGACGAGCAGCGTCACGGCGGCCGCCGCGAGCCAAGGCAGCCACGGCGCGAGCGGCGCGCGCATGATGCGCAGGCCGGCCAGGCCGCCCGCCCGGTTCGCGGCGATGCCGCCGATGCCGCCCAGCGCGATCAGCGAGAAATTCCACGGCGAGAACGCGTAGATCAGCACGTGCGGCGCGTTCGCGTCGTACAGCAGCAGGTGGCCGGCCGCGCCGAGCGCCACGGCCGCCGCGCAGCAGACCAGATGGCGCGAGGCGCGCGTCGTCAGCAGCACGACCGGCGCGGCCAGATAGAACTGCTGCTCCACCGCGAGGCTCCAGAAGTGCGAGGTGCTGCCGGGCCAGCCCTGTTTGACGACGCCGATCCAGACATTCGACAGGAACAGCGCATGCCAGCCGAGGCCGAGATCGACGCCGCGCTGATAGACGGTCGCATGCGCGATCGCGAGCGCGGCGAGCAGCAGGTAATAGATGGGATAGATGCGCAGCGCGCGCTTGGCGAGGAACAGGCTCAGCGCGTAGCGGCGCGTGGCGCTGCCGTGCTCGACGGCGAGCCGCGCGCGGTGCAGCTCGCCGATGATCAGGTAGCCGCTGATCAGGAAGAACAGCCACACGCCGAGCTGACCGACGTCGATCGCTTCGACGTGAGCCTTGTGAGACAGGAAAACCAGAATGACGGCGACGGCGCGCAGGCCGTCCAGACCTCTCACGGTTTTGAGGTTGCGCATGCGGATGTCCGGGCGGAAAACGTCCTCAGTATAGGGATGCAAATATCGAACATAATTCGACGCGCCCGGCTTGCGTTTTGGCGCATCCGGCAGGCGTCGCCGGGCATCGTGCACGGACAAGACAACAAAACCTGCAGAAAACCCGCGAATTACGCATAAAAGTGCTGCACGAAGCCGCGCGCCGCTTGTAGAATCCGGCCTTGGAGCATGCACATTGCGTGCTTCGCATCCAACGACCACACCAGGTAGGAGAAAAATGGCGACTTCCGCAAAAAAGGTGGCTACCAAGGCTGCCGCACCGGCGAAGAAAGTGACGGCAAAGAAGGCAGCCGCGCCGGCTAAGAAAGTAGTGGCGAAGAAGGCAGTCGCGAAGGCGCCTGCCGCTCCGACGCCGATCAAGGACAGCTTCACCAAGGCTTCGCTGGCAACGCACATCGCCGAGAAGGCTGAAGTCGAACTGAAGACCGTCAAGGCTGTGCTGGCACAGCTCGAGAACGTGATCCTCGGCTCGATCCACAAGAAGGGTGCGGGCGAATTCACGCTGCCGGGCCTGCTGAAGATCTCGGCCACGGCTGTCGCCGCGAAGAAGAAGCGCTTCGGCAAGGATCCGTTCACGGGCGAAGAGCGCTGGTTCCCGGCCAAGCCGGCAAGCGTGCGCGTCAAGGCACGTGCGCTGAAGAAGCTGAAGGACGCCGCAGCGTAAGCGAAGCGTCGAGCAGTACGGGGAATTGCCGAGAGGTCCAGCGACGCCGGGCCGTCGACGCAGCCCAAAAAGATCCCCGCGTGCGGCAAGCGCGCGGGGATTTTTTTATGCGCGAGGCGGCGCGGGGGGCCGCTGCCGCCCGAAACCGCGCGCGCATAAAAAAACCAGCCGTCGGCAAACGCCTCGGGCTGGTTAGATCGCTGCGGCAACGCACGGCGCCCGAAGGCGCCGCCGTATTGCCGCGAAGCGGCGCAATGCTTAGAACTTGTGGCGCAGGCCCAGAGCGACGATCTCTTGCGAGCTCGTGCCGGCGATGCCGTACGAACCGATCGAAGCTTGTGCCGATTGCGTCGTGCCGTTGGCCAGACGTTGCGTGCCGCTTGCGTGTTGGTACGCGCCGACCAGGTAGATGTCGGTGCGCTTCGACAGCGAGTAGTCCGCGCCCAGCGAAGCCTGATGGTACTTGGCGTCCGTGTCGCCGCTTGCCTTCGTGTACGAGTAGCCGACGCCCAGCAGGATTGCCGGCGTTGCCTGGAACGTTGCGAATGCGCGGCCCGTGTTGTACTTCTCGGTCGATGCGAACGACGAGAAGTTGTCACGCTTGTATTGCGCGTTCGAGTAGCCGAGGCCGACCGTGACCGGGCCGAAAGCGTACTGGCCAGCCACTTGGCCGATGCCGATCGACTTCGCGTTCGTGTAGCCGCTGTTGATCGGGCCGTCGAAGATCGCGTCCGACGTGCCGCCCCAGTTCGCGCCACGTGCCGTGCCGTACAGGTTCGACGCTTGGTAGTAACCGCCGGCGATGCCGATCGGGCCATTGTTGTAGGCCACGGCTGCCGCCCACGTTTGACCCGAGCCGTTCGAGCCAGCCACGCCGCCCAGTGCGTAGAAGCCTTCGAATTGCAGGCCAGCGAACACCGGCGACGTGTACTTGATGGCGTTGTTCACGCGCAGGCTGTTGTCGTTGTTGTCGACGTCGCCCGGCGTTGCGAACACGCTGCCGAAGTAGTTGTCTGCCGTCACGGCCTGAACCATGTCGACCAGCGGGTCGTATTGGCGGCCCAGCGTCACCGTGCCGAACTGATCGCTTTGCAGGCCGACGTATGCCTGACGGCCGAACATCTTGCCGCCTTGGCCCAGCGTGCCGTTGTTGGAGTTAAAGCCGTTTTCCAACTGGAACACTGCCTTCAGGCCACCGCCCAGATCTTCTGCGCCCTTCAGGCCCCAGCGGCTGCCCTGAAGGTTGCCGCTGTTCATCTGCCAGCCGTTGTTGCCCGTGCCGTTATTGCCGTGCGAATACAGGATTGCCGTATCGATCACGCCGTACAGCGTCACGCTCGATTGAGCGTGGGCTGCGCCAGCAGCGCCGAGGAGTGCCAACGAGAGGGTAGACAGAGCGAGTTTTTTCATAGGTAGTTTTCTCCACGCAAAGTGATTCGTTATTTGTTGCGAAATGGAGAATAGCGCAGTGCGTATCGCGCAAGAAACCCAAAAAAATAAAGTGTCTCCAAAACGTCACAACGGTAAAAAGTCCTTTTGTATCAAGTAATTGCGAAATTATTGCAATTGCGGGAATAAAGGCGAATTGACTCGTTGAGATTATTGTGAGAATTGAGGGTCGCAGTGTCGGTGGGGCGTAAGGCGGGGGTTTCGGCGGGAAAAGCAGGCCTGTCAAACGTTTGCGCGCGAGGTTTCGGCGTGTCGTCGTATGCGCATTCGGCCGAAGCGGCGGCGAGCGCGTCAATCGACCAAGGGAAAACACCGAGGGATGGAAAACGGGCGAATCCGCCGGATTCGCCCGCTGCCGGTTCAGGACGATTCGGAACGATTCAGGACGAAATGGGCGGCTGCGGCGCGGGGGGCGTCAGCTTCGCTTCGGCGCGGGCGCGTTCGGCGTCGCCGCGCGCGGCCGCGAATTCGGCGCCGAGCAGCAGCACCGCCGCCGAGAAGTACAGCCACATCAGCAGCACCGCGAGCGAGCCGGCCGCGCCGAATGCGCTGGCGGTGCCGGCATGCGCGAGATAGATCGCGAACAGCTTCTTGCCACCCGCGAACAGCACGGCCGACACGATCCCGCCAGTGAACGCATCGCGCCGCGTGACATGGGCGTCGGGCAGGAATTTCAGCAGCGCGGCGAACGCGCAGGCGAGGATCGCGATGCCGAGCGTGAACTGAATCACGTTGCCGATCACGACGAAGCGCGTCGCGCCCCACAGCCATTTGCCGACGAACGTGATCGCGGTATCGAGCACCAGCGACACGATCAGCAGGAACGCCACGCCGAGCACCAGGCCGAACGAGATCAGCCGCACCCGCACCAGCCCGAACATCGACGACCAGCGCTTTTCGCTGGTCGGCCAGACGATGCCGAGCGCCGTATTGAGCGACGAAAACGTGGCCGACGCGCCGATCGCCAGCATCGCGAACGAAATCGCCGCGGCGACGCCGCCGTTGCTGTCGCGCCGGTGCGCGTTCTCGACGATGGTCTGCACGCCGGCGGCCGCCTCGTTGCCGATCAGGCTGTGCACCTGGTTGAATACCTCGCCGCGCGCGGCGTCGGCGCCGAAGAACCAGCCGGCCACGGCGATCACCATCACCAGCATCGGCGCCAGCGAAAACGCGGAATAGAACGCGATGCTGGCGGCCATCGTCGTGCAATGGTCGTTCGAGAAACGCTTGAACGCGTCGAGCGCCCAGTTCACATTGGTCTGGACGAGCTGTTGCGGCGGTTGCGAAAGCAAGGGCTTCATGGGCTTGAGCGCGGGCGCGTCGAGAAGGGGTTGTGCGGTCGGACGCATTCTGTCCCGAAAAGTTTATTCGATCGGGGGCGAAACCGGCCTCGCCGGCCGGCAGCACCATGCCGACGAAGCGCGGATGCGCGGCGCACGGCGGCCGCTCGTCGGTGCGGCGCGCAAACGGCGTGCCCGCAAGCGCGGCGGCTCGCGCCCCGAAACCGTGCGAATGCCGGTAAGCTGCGGTATTGCTTTCGCGCCTGCCAACCGATCCGAATCGATCATGACCGACGTATCCCCCCGACATCCGAACCCGATCCGCTGTGAAATCGACCTCGACGCCGACGGCAAGCACGCAGGCTACCTGCGCCTGCCGCATTCGGTGCACCGCTCCGCATACGGCTGGCTGCCGGTGCCGGTGGCGTCGATCCGCAACGGCGAGGGCCCGGTCGTGCTGGTGATGTCGGGCAACCACGGCGACGAATACGAAGGGCAGATCCTCACCTCGCGGCTGATTCGCGAACTGTCGGCCGAACACGTGCGCGGCCAGATCATCGTGCTGCCGATGGCGAATTATCCGGCCGCCGAAGCCGGGCTGCGCACCTCGCCGCTCGACGGCGGCAACCTGAACCGCACGTTCCCCGGCGATCCGGCCGGCACGCCCACGCAGATCATCGCCGACTACATCGAGCACACCTTGCTGGCGCGCGCCGATTACCTCGTCGATCTGCATTCGGGCGGCAGTTCGCTGCTGTATCACGGCGGCAACCTGATCGCGCTCGAACCGCGCGACGCCGACGAGGCGCGCCACGTGAAGGCCGTGTTGAGCGCATTCGGCATGCCGCGCGCCTATCTGACCGCACCGAATCCCACCTATGCATCCGCCGCCGCACGCCGGCAGGGTGCGATCTCGATCCTGACCGAGCTGGGCGGCGCCGGCATGACCGATGCCACGCTGCTGAGCCAGGGCTGGCAGGGCCTGCTCAATTTCCTCGGCTTCATCGGCGCGGTGCACGGCCCGCTGGTGCCGGACGGCCCGCCCGCCGTCACGCGCTTCATGAGCACGAGCGGCCCGAGCCACTTCGTGTTCGCTTACGAGCACGGCGTCTACGAGCCGCTCGTCGAGCTGGGCGACGTGGTGCGCGCGGGGCAGCCGGCCGCACGTATTCATTTCCCCGATACGCCGCTGCGCGAGCCGGTCGTGCATTACTTCGAGGCGAACGGCGAGGTGGTGTGTCGCCGCGTGCCCGCGCAGACGCAGCGCGGCGATTGCTTGTTCCAGGTTGCTGAGCCGCGCGATACGGAGTGACACACGGGATGCGTGGAATCGGCAGGCCGGCGCATCGTCGCCGGCCTGTTTGTTTTCGGCCGAAATGCATCGCTCGTTATGTTTGTATATATACATCGACATTGAGCGAGCGCAATTGGCATTGACTTCGATTCGAATGCCGGGCGATCTGGGGCGTTGTTGAATCGGCCTGTCTCGTCATATCCAAATAAATATATCGAGAGCAAGGCGAATTCTCTGAAATCCTTGTCGGTAAAGGGTTTGGGCCGGAATCGGGCGGTGTTTCGCCGAATCGCGCCGTATCGATTCGGCTTTCCATCGGCAACGACGTTTCCTATAAATCAATAGCGCAACGTCGATTTTCCCGACATACGAATCGTGAATGGACGGCGTAAAATCGTCGCGACGACTGTGTCGTCATATCCAAGACGTTCCCCAATACATCTTCGCCGAGACCATCATGCTCCACCTGTCCCGGCGCCAGTTCTTGAAGGTGACCGCGTCGACGCTCGCCGGATCGAGTCTCGCCCTGCTGGGATTCTCGCCCGACGACGCCCTCGCGGAAGTTCGCCAATACAAGCTGGCGCGCAGCGTCGAAACCCGCAACACCTGCCCGTATTGCTCGGTCGGTTGCGGGATCCTCATGTACTCGCTCGGAGACGGCGCCAAGAACGCCAAATCGAGCATCATCCACATCGAAGGCGACCCCGATCACCCGGTCAATCGCGGCACGCTGTGCCCGAAGGGCGCGAGCCTGATCGACTTCATTCACAGCCCGAGCCGCCTCACGCAGCCCGAATACCGCGCGCCCGGTTCCGACAAATGGGAACCGATCTCGTGGGAAGCGGCGCTCGACCGCATCGCGAAGCTGATGAAGGAAGATCGCGACGCGAACTTCGTCGAGACCACGGCCGACGGCCAGAAGGTCAACCGGTGGCTGACCACCGGCATGCTGGCCGCCTCGGCCGGCAGCAACGAAGTCGGTTATCTGACGCACAAAACCATCCGCAGCTTGGGGATGCTCGCATTCGACAACCAGGCACGTGTCTGACACGGCCCGACGGTGGCAGGTCTTGCCCCGACGTTTGGCCGCGGCGCGATGACGAACCATTGGGTCGACATCAAGAACGCAGACGTAATACTGGTGATGGGCGGCAATGCAGCCGAAGCCCATCCTTGCGGGTTCAAATGGGTCACGGAAGCGAAGGCGCACCGCAAGGCGCGGCTCGTGGTCGTGGATCCGCGCTTCACGCGCACGGCATCGGTGGCGGATTACTACGCGCCGATTCGCACCGGCACGGACATCGCGTTCCTCGGCGGGATCATCAATTACCTGCTGACGAACGACAAGATTCAACACGAGTACGTCAGGAACTACACGGATTTCCCGTTCATCGTCCGTGAGGATTTCGCGTTCAACGACGGCATCTACTCGGGCTACAACCCCGACAAGCACAGCTATCCCGACAAATCGACGTGGGATTACGAGCGCGGCGACGACGGCTTCGTGAAGGTCGATCCGACGCTCGCACACCCGCGTTGCGTCTACAACCTGCTCAAGCAGCACTATTCGCGCTACACGCCCGAGATGGTCGAGCGCATCTGCGGCACGCCGAGGGACAAGTTCCTCAAGGTGTGCGAGATGCTGGCCACCACGGCGGTGCCCGGCCGCGCCGGCACGATCCTCTACGCGCTCGGCTGGACCCACCATTCGGTCGGCGCGCAGATGATCCGCACCGGCGCGATGGTGCAACTGCTGCTCGGCAACATCGGCATCGCCGGCGGCGGCATGAACGCGCTGCGCGGGCACTCGAACATCCAGGGGTTGACCGACCTCGGCCTGATGTCGAACCTGCTGCCGGGCTACATGACGCTGCCGTCGCAGGCCGAGCAGGATTACGAGGCGTACATCGCGAAACGCGCCTCGCAGCCGCTGCGGCCGAACCAGCTCAGCTACTGGAAGAACTACCGCGCGTTCTTCGTCAGCTTCATGAAGTCGTGGTGGGGCGATGCGGCCACCGCCGAGAACAACTTCGGCTACGACTACCTGCCGAAGCTCGACAAGCCGTACGACCTGCTGCAGACCATCGAGCTGATGGCGAAAGGCCAGATGAACGGCTATATCTGCCAGGGCTTCAACCCGCTGGCGGCGGCGCCGTCGAAGGCGAAGACGGCGGCGGCGCTCGGCAAGCTCAAGTGGCTCGTGGTGATGGATCCGCTCGCCACCGAAACCTCCGAATTCTGGAAGCCGCACGACGATTTCAACGTCGTCGACCCGGCCGCCGTGAAGACGGAAGTGTTCCGCCTGCCCACCACCTGCTTCGCCGAGGAACGCGGCTCGCTCGTCAATTCGGGGCGCGTGCTGCAGTGGCACTGGCAGGGCGCGGACGCGCCGGGCGAGGCGCGCAGCGATCTCGAGATCATGTCGGGCATCTTCCTGCGCATGCGCGAGGCGTACAAGAAGGACGGCGGCAAGTTCCCCGATCCGATCCTGAACCTCACCTGGCCGTACGCGAACCCGGAAAGCCCCACGCCGGAAGAACTGGCGATGGAGTTCAACGGCCGCGCGCTGGCCGATCTGACGGACGCCAAGGATCCGGCCAAGGTGCTCGTCAAGCGCGGCGAGCAATTGGCCGGCTTCGCGCAACTGAAGGACGACGGTTCGACCGCGAGCGGCTGCTGGATCTTCTGCGGCGCGTGGACGGCGGCCGGCAACCAGATGGGCCGACGCGACAATTCGGATCCCACCGGCATCGGCCAGACGCTCGGCTGGGCCTGGGCGTGGCCCGCGAACCGGCGCATTCTGTACAACCGCGCTTCGTGCGACACGGCCGGCAAGCCGTTCGATCCCACCCGCAAGCTGATCGGCTGGAACGGTCGCGCCTGGGCCGGCTACGACGTGCCCGATTTCAAGGCGGACGAGCCGCCCGAAAACGGCATGGGGCCGTTCATCATGAATCCGGAAGGCGTGGCGCGTTTCTTTGCCCGCGACGGCATGAACGAAGGCCCGTTCCCCGAGCACTACGAGCCGTTCGAAACGCCGCTGGCCGCGAACCCGTTCCACCCCGGCAACCCGCGCGCGCTGAACAACCCGGCCGCCCGCGTGTTCCCGGACGACCGGGCCGCGCTCGGCACGCCGGACAAGTTCCCGCACACGGCCACCACCTACCGCCTGACCGAGCACTTCCATTACTGGACGAAGCACGCGCGATTGAACGCGATCGTGCAGCCGCAGCAGTTCGTCGAGATTTCGGAGGATCTCGCGAAGGAAGTGGGCGTGGTGCACGGCGACAAGGTGAAGGTGTCGTCGAATCGCGGCTACCTCATCGCGGTGGCGGTCGTGACCAAGCGGATCAAGCCGCTGACGGTGGACGGACGCAAGGTGCAGACGGTCGGCATTCCGCTGCACTGGGGCTTCAAGGGGCTGACCAAGCCCGGCTATCTCGCCAATACCCTGACTCCGTCCGTGGGCGACGGCAACTCGCAGACACCGGAATTCAAGTCGTTCCTGGTGAAAGTCGAAAAGGCATAAAGGGGAAACGAGATGGCATTGCAATCGCTGGACATCAAACGGGTGTCCGCCACCACCACGCCGCCGCCCACGGCGCGGGATCCCGTCACGGGTACCGTCGCCAAGCTGATCGACGTCTCGAAGTGCATCGGCTGCAAGGCGTGCCAGACGGCCTGCATGGAGTGGAACGACCTGCGCGACGAGATCGGCGAGAACGTCGGCGTGTACGACAATCCTGCCGACCTGACCGAGCATTCCTGGACGGTCATGCGGTTCTCGGAATACGAGAACCCGGCCGGCGACCTCGAGTGGCTGATCCGCAAGGACGGCTGCATGCACTGCGAGGATCCGGGCTGCCTGAAGGCGTGCCCGTCGCCGGGCGCGATCGTGCAGTACAACAACGGGATCGTCGATTTCCACGAGGAGAACTGCATCGGCTGCGGCTATTGCGTGACCGGCTGCCCGTTCAACATCCCGCGGATCTCGAAAACCGATCACCGCGCGTACAAATGCACGCTGTGCTCGGATCGCGTGGCGGTGGGCCAGGAGCCGGCCTGCGTGAAGACCTGCCCGACCGGGGCGATCATGTTCGGCACCAAGGAGGACATGAAGCACCAGGCGGCCGACCGGATCGCCGACCTCAAGGATCGCGGGTTCGCCAACGCGGGGCTGTACGACCCGCAGGGCGTGGGCGGCACGCACGTGATGTACGTGCTGCACCACGCGGACAAGCCGACGCTGTACCACGGCCTGCCCGAGAACCCGTCGATCAGCCCGTTCGTGAAGCTGTGGAAGGGCCTCGCCAAGCCGCTCGCGGTGGCCGGGCTCGCGCTGACCGCGCTGGCCGGGTTCTTCCACTACACGCGGGTCGGTCCGAACGAGGTGACGGAGGGCGAGGAAGCCGCCGCCCGCGACGAAGCGCGCCGGATCAAGGAGGACGTGAAATGAGCCACGAAGATCGAAATCTGATCGTCCGCTACTCGGCGAACGAGCGCTCGAACCACTGGATCACCGCCATCACGTTCGTGCTGCTCGCGTTGTCGGGGCTGGCGCTGTTTCATCCATCGATGTTCTGGCTGACCGCGCTGTTCGGCGGCGGCCAGTGGACGCGGATCCTGCATCCGTTCGTCGGTGTCGTGATGTTCGTGTCGTTCGCGATCATGGTGGTGCGCTACTGGCACCACAATCTGATCGACGCCGACGACCGGCAGTGGATGAAGCAGATGGGCGACGTGCTGAACAACCGCGAGGAGAATCTGCCGCCGGTCGGGCGCTACAACGCCGGGCAGAAGCTGCTGTTCTTCACGCTGGTGTGCTGCCTGCTCGTGCTGCTGCTGTCGGGCGTGGTGATCTGGCGGCGGTATTTCTCGTTCTATTTCCCGATCGAGGCGATTCGCCTGGCCGCGGTGGCGCATGCCGCGGCTGCGTTCGTGCTGATCGCCAGCATCATCGTCCATATCTACGCGGCGCTGTGGGTGAAGGGCTCGATCGGCGCGATGGTGCGCGGCACCGTGACGCTCGGTTGGGCGCGCAAGCATCATCCGAAGTGGTTCCGTCAGGCCGTCAAGGACTCGGGGCGTACGCGCTAGCGTGGCACGCTGCGCCTCTCGGCGCCGGCAGACGAAGGCCATCCCTCGGGATGGCCTTTTTCATTGCGGCGGCGTGTGTGCATGGGTTTGGCCGGATGGATAGCAGGCGATGTTTGGCGCGGATTCGATGCTAAGGTCGATGCGGTTTCGGCTTCGATGGAGCGGGCGATGCAAGGCATGGCGATCTCGACGGCGACGTGGGTGGACTGGGGCGGTTGGCTGGTGTCGAACGTGGCGATCGGCGCGCTCGCGCCGTGCCTGATGCTGTGCGTGGCGAGGCTCGGCGCGGCCGTCGTGCGGCTGCCGGTCAGGATCGATCTGTTCGCGCCGATCCGTCATGGCCAGCTCGGGTTCGTCGCGTTGGGCTGGACCGCCGGGGCGCAGGCGGAGGTGCTGGGGATGGCGGCGAGAGGGCGGCTCGGGGTGATGGAGATGATGGCGGCGTTCGTGATGGTTTTGCCCGCCAGCCTGGGTGCGCTCGTCGCCGCGTTGGGCGCCATTGCGCCGGCGATGCCGTCGGAGCATCGCCCGGCTACGGCTTTGCAGTGGATCAAGCTCCATCTGCCGTTTTGGATGTCGTTTTTCGCATGCATGCTAGTTTTAGCGCTCGCGGTTTTCATTCACCACGCTGCCGTTCAAGGAGGTTGCAATGCGTGAGATGCGAAAGGCGTCGCGCTGGGCGCACATGTCGGAGCAGGAAATCTATCAAGCCGTGCTGTACTTCGCCGCCACGAAAGGTTTGGCGGTGGCGACGCTGGCCACGGTCGTCACGCTCGCCATCGGGATCTTCCATCTCAAATGATTTGGCGCGATATTTCGTTGTGCCATTCGCCGTTTCGCTCCGCTGTTTCCCATCCGGGCCATCCACTGCGATGGCCCTTTTGTTTCCTCTGGTTTCCTCTGATCTGACGCAATTCGCGCGCCGCCTTGGCGGCGAAACGTGCGGGTCGCGCATCATTGTTCCGCATCGTTCTCGCGATTCGCATACGGCGTTCGCCCATTCGGTCGATTCCCGATCCCACATTGGCGAATGCTTGCCGGAAGCTGTATTCTTCACGGCGATGCTGCGTCAGCCTCCGCCGCCAAGCCGGCTTGCGGGCCGGCGTGCATGCCCGATCGGCCTGCCATTGCGCCGCGGCTGCCGCGTCCCGCGGAGGCTGGTCCAGCGACCGATTCCGGCGCGCGTATCGCGGCGCCGGTCAGATAGTTTCAGGTGACTCTCGTGACACAACGCATACTCGACCCGAACGACATCGCGGCCCTCGATCATTCGGCGATTCCCCGCTTTCGTCTGCCCGAGCGCGCCAGCGCATTTGCCGAGCGCGCCGCCCGCCTGCGCAAGCTGGCCGACCTCAATCCGATCTCGGGCTACCTGCGCCTGATGGCGACGCTGGCCGACGCGCAGCACGCGGTGCTCGGCACGCTCGACGCGCCGCTGCCCGACGCCGATGCGATCCGCCACGCGCAAACCCACGCCATGCCGATCGTGCCCGCCATGACGGGCACGCGCGACCCGCGCTGGCGCGACGTGCTGCAACGCCTGCTCGACAGCGTCGAACAGGCCGGCCTCGTCACGCCGCCGCTCGCCAAGCTGATCGACGCGCTGCGCCTGAAAACCGCCGAGCAGCTCGACGCGCAGGCTGACGCCATCGTCGCGCTGCGCGTGGCCGAAGTCGAGCCGGCCTCCGCGCCGTTCATCGCGGCGGCGCTGCAGGTGGTCTGGACCGATCTCGCCTCGCGCGTACAAGCCGCCGACGTGCCGTATCTCGATCAACCGGGCCTGTGCCCCGTGTGCGGCTCGCATCCGGTCGCGAGCGTGATCCGCATCGGCGGCGCGGCGAACGGCTATCGCTTCCTGCAGTGCGCGCTGTGCACGACCGAATGGCACATGGTGCGCACCAAATGTTCGCACTGCGATTCGACCAAGGGCATCGCCTATCACGGCATCGAAGGCGGCAGCGAGGCCATCAAGGCCGAATCCTGCGACGAGTGCCACACCTATCGGAAGATCGGCTATCAGGACAAGGATTTCGCGTTCGAGCCGCTGGCCGACGATCTCGCCAGCCTCACGCTCGATCTGCTGATGAACGAGGCCGGCTACCGGCGCAGCTCGCCGAATCCGCTGCTGTGGCCCGAACTGCCGTCGTCCGACGCGTGAAGGGAGGGCGCCCTTGAGCGATACCGGCGTCAACGATCTGAACGCACGGCTCGCACGCGCGCCGTCCGTCGAGCGCGTGCTGTCGTCGTCGGCCGTGCTGCCGCTCGTCGAGATGCACGGCCGCACCCGCGTGCTGGCCGCCGTGCGCGCCTCGCTCGACGCGTGGCGCGAGGCGGTGCGGCGCGATCCGGCCGATCCCGGCGTGGCTGATGCCCTCGACGAAGCCGGCATCGCCGCCGACGTGCGCGCTCGGCTCGCTGCCGACGATGCGAGCGCGATGCGCGCCGTCTTCAATCTGACCGGCACCGTGCTCCACACCAACCTCGGCCGCGCGTTGCTGCCCGACGCGGCCGTGCAGGCCGTGGTGGCCGCGCTGACGCGGCCGATGAATCTCGAATTCGATCTGGAAACGGGCCGCCGCGGCGATCGCGACGACCTGATCGATGCGCTGATCTGCGAATTGACGGGCGCCGAGGCGGCCACCGTCGTCAACAACAACGCGGCGGCCGTGCTGCTGAGCTTGTCCGCGCTGGCCGCGCGCAAGGAGGTGGTGGTGTCGCGCGGCGAGCTGGTGGAGATCGGCGGCGCGTTCCGGATTCCCGACATCATGAGCCGCGCCGGTGCGCGGCTGCGCGAGGTCGGCACCACCAACCGCACCCACGCACACGATTACGCCGAGGCGATCGGCCCGCGCACCGCGCTGCTGATGAAGGTCCACTGCAGCAACTACGCGATCACCGGCTTCACGCGCGAAGTGACGCTCGGCGAGCTGGCTCCGATCGGCCGCGAACATGGCGTGCCGGTGGCGGTCGATCTCGGCAGCGGCACGCTCGTCGATCTCGCGCAATGGGGGCTGCCGCACGAGCCCACCGTGCGCGACACGATCGCGGCCGGCGCCGATCTCGTCACGTTCAGCGGCGACAAGCTGCTCGGCGGGCCGCAGGCGGGCCTGATCGTCGGCTCGCGCGAGCTGGTTGCGAAGATCAAGAAGCATCCGCTCAAGCGCGCGTTGCGCGTCGGCAAGCTGACGCTCGCCGCGCTCGAACCGGTGCTGCGGCTGTACCGCGCGCCCGAGTTCCTGCGCGAGCGGCTGACCACGCTGCGCCTGCTCACGCGCGCGCAGGCCGAGATCGCCGACACCGCGCAGCGCATGCTGCCGGCCATGCAGCGGGCGGTGGGCGAGGCGTTCGTCGTCAGCGCCGAGCCGATGTTCAGCCAGATCGGCAGCGGTGCGTTGCCGGTGGACGTGCTGCCGAGCTACGGGCTCGCGATGCGGCTTGCCTCGGGCAAGCGCGCCGGGCGCGCGCTCGGCCAGCTCGAAGCGCGGCTGCGGGCGCTGCCGCGGCCTGTCGTCGGCCGCATCGCCGACGATGCGCTGCGGCTCGATCTGCGCTGCCTCGAAGCCGGCGACGAGCCCGCGTTCGCCGCGCAACTCGCGGCCGTGGAGGCGCGCGCATGATCGTCGGGACCGCCGGCCACATCGATCATGGCAAGACCACGCTGGTGCGCGCGCTGACGGGGGTGGACACCGATCGTCTCAAGGAGGAGAAGGCGCGCGGCATCTCGATCGAACTGGGCTACGCCTACACGCCGCTCGAGAACGGCGAGGTGCTCGGCATGATCGACGTGCCGGGCCACGAGCGGCTCGTGCATACGATGGCGGCCGGCGCATGCGGGATCGACGTCGCGCTGCTGGTGATCGCCGCCGACGACGGCGTGATGCCGCAAACGCGCGAGCATCTGGCGATCCTCGAATTGCTCGGCGTCGCGCACGGCATCGTCGCGCTGACCAAATGCGACCGCGTGGATGCCGCGCGCCGCGCGCAGGTGTCCGACGAGATCCGCGCGTGGCTCGGCGCCACCGCGCTGGCCGGTGCGCCGATCGTCGAAACCTGCGCCACGCAGCCCGGCGATGCGGGCGTCGCGGCGCTCGGC